>NHBO02000081.1 GCA_002167845.2 Phycisphaera sp. TMED9
CATCCTCGCTGCCTGGGGAACCTGTGGGGGCTGCCCCGAGGATCTCAACGGCGACGGTGAAGTGAACGGTGCCGATGTCGGCCTCGTTCTCTCGGTCTGGGGCCCCTGTCCCTGATCGCGGCTGAAATCGGCCCCCCTGGGTCGATGTTCATCTGAACCTTGATGCCCCCCCGGTTCCGTTCTGGAGCCGGGGGGGTTCTTTTTTGCCCCTCAAGGGCGTGGGCTGCAAGTCGCGGTTCCAACAAATCATTCTTCTTGGGTTGAAAACGGCCGAGACGTCCAAGAATCCTTCGTCTCGTAGGTTCTAGGGCCTAAATTCCGAGGTCTCGGTCATTTTTTTCATTGAAATCTGTATTCCTGATGTAATCTTGAAACTCAGTTTCGTGCGAATCCGTGTTTTCTCACGAGTGTTCGATGGCTTGTGCCATTCAGTCTTTCGGCCCCAAAAAGTTCTCAGGAGGAACATCAGATGCAGTCCAGATTCATCAAGGCCAGCGCCGCCATTTCGGCCGTCGCAGCCACNTCGGCCGCCCTCGCGGGTGGCGGAGATTCGTACAACGTCGGCTTCTCAGACGTTGCCTACTTCAACGCCGCCAGTGGCGGTATCGACCCCGCGAGCCCCAACTACAACGGTCAGGGCACCGCGGTCGAGGCCGGTCGCTACATCTCCAACTTCGGTTGGTCCAACACCGTCCTCGAAGTCTGCTGGAACGNCGGTTCCGCCTACTCCTGNTGGGCGAGCGAATGTACCTTCGTCATGAGCATGACTGATGGCGCCGAAGCCGGCTTCTACGTCGTCGGCAACCCCGTCGCCGACCAGACTGGTTCCGACATCGAAGGCGAATGCGCCGTGTATCCGCTCGACGGCTCAGCCGCGGCTGGCCAGACGGACTTCGTGCCTTTCACCTTCCAGGTCGATGAATCCGGTGACGTTCAGGTCGCCGTGTATCAGAACTGGGACGACGGTACTGGCCTCGCCGGTGGTACGGTCGTGACGGCCGACACCTTCTTCACGCTTGGTGGCGAAATCCCCGCAGCGTGTGCGGATGCTGATGGTGCTTGTGGTGAAGTCCACTCGACCCCCGGTTGTACGGACGTCTCCTGCTGTGCGCTCGTGTGTGATCCTGCCTCGGGTGGTGATCCGTTCTGCTGCGAAGTCTCGTGGGACTCGACCTGCGTCGANACCGCGATCGCTCTTTGCGGCATCTTCCAGTACTCATGCGATGCCCCGGCATACTCCAACGATTGTGTGACTGATCCGCAGGTCATGGTCAACGGTGAGCGTGCTGGCTACTCGACCCTGAACGCCAACTATGACGGACCGATCATCAGCTGTGCCTCTGATGGCGNCCCGAACGTCTGGTTCCTCGTCGAAATCACTGAATCAGAAATTCAACAGCTTTCAGCGACGACCTGCAACGATGCGAACTACGACACGGCGATCACCCTCTGGGATGCCGGCGTGATCGGATCGCCGATCGATCCGTCGAACCTTCCGAACATGGAAGTGGCATGTAACGATGATGGCGGCGGTTGTCCCGACTTCCAGTCGCTCCTGCAGGCGAGCGTGACCGGAGGTAACCAGTACCTGCTTAGCGTCTCCGGTTATCAGGGTGCCGTGGGTGACGGTGGTCTCACCGTTTCCTGGGAAGCGGCTGCGCCTCCGATCGATCCCTACACCTGCGACACACCGGGTCCCGATACGTTCAGCCAGAACGCCACGGACGTGCTGACTGCTGGTGGTGTGGCNTGTGCCGCTGGTGGTANCACCACCGAGAACGCCTACTGNCGCGTCTACAACGCTGCTGACATGGGGAACGACGTGTTCACCATCGACTGCATCCGATTCGGTATCACGAACCCCGGTTCGTACATCGAAGGCGCCGTCAACGTGTTCAAGTCCGCCAACGGAACCGCGGTTCCCTATGCGGACCTGGAACTGCTCGGCTCGGCTCCTTACGGCTTCTACACCACCGACGGCCTCGTCTACGATGTCGCGTCCTTCGCGGACGGTGTGAACGTCGATCTGAGCGATGGTTCCGCTCTTGTGATTGAACTCGCCTACGGCGCTTCGCCGGATGGATTCGTCACCTTTGGTGGCGGTACGGCGGCCGATATCTTGAATGGCACGACCTATCTCCGNTCGGNNTCNTGCGGNATCNCCGAGTTCACCGCNGTCGGTGACATCGGTTTCGATCTCGAGTGGTTCGTCTATGTCGACGGTACCGCCGGTGGTGGTCAGCCTGACTGCCCCGGAGACTTCAACGGCGACGGTCTGGTCGACGGTGCTGACTTCGGCTTCATCCTCGCTGCCTGGGGAACCTGTGGGGGCTGCCCCGAGGATCTCAACGGCGACGGTGAAGTGAACGGTGCCGATGTCGGGCTTCTGCTCGTGGCCTGGGGCGCTTGTCCCTGATCGTGGCTGAAAATCGGCTCTCTACGGCCGATCCTCCTTCGTTCTGAGGCACCCCCCCGGTTCAATTGAACCGGGGGGGTGTTCATTTTGCGCCATTCCTCCCGAGCGAAGCGTGCTGGAGATCCGGGACACCGTTTCCGTCCGCCTTGTGTATCGATGAATCCTCGATGCCTGATGTCGGTATCCTCTGGAGTTCTTCGATGGTCCAAAGTCTGTGGCCTTGAAATCAGGGCCGTGGATTTCCCAGTAAGTCCCGCCCGTCAGAGTGGCGGGATTCGAGTTCATCCTGAATCGATTGGAATCAACTGATTCCGATGCCAGTCATGCGAGGGAGCACGGGTGCGACTTTTTCTGATCTTCGCGGTGGTCCTCGTTCTCGGATTGGCAGGAGCGATGTTCGCCATCGATTGGTCGTCGTTGTCCGGGGGCTTTTCCTTCGGCGGCTCGACCGGAGGCTCTGGAGAGTTGGTGCGATTCGAGTCGGTGACTCGCCGCACTCTCGTCGAGCGCGTCGCCGCCCCGGGGGAGATCGAGCCGAACGTCAAGGTCGATGTCTCCGCTGAAGTCTCTGCACGGATCCTCGAGCTTCCTTTTCGTGAAGGCGAGACGGTTCGTCAGGGAGACATGATCATCCGACTCGATGCGGCGGATTTTCAGGCACGCCTGGAGAGTGCGGAGGCGCGACGAGATGCCGAGCGATTCCGTCTGCAGAGCGAACAATCTCGCATCGCGGGTCCGATGGCGTCGCTCGCGAATGCCCGGGAGACGCTTCGTCGACAGGAGCAGTTGTTCAAGACTGGCGACATCAGTCGGCAGAATCTCGACGATGCCAGGAATCGGGTCGCCGAACTCGCGGCGCAGGTCGAAGCTGGAAAACTGGCCATCTCGGTCATCGAAAGCTCGCTGGCGGCGGCGGAAGCCGACATCGATCAGGCCAGAGATCGCCTTGCGAAGACGGTGATGAAGTCGCCCATCGACGGCGTCATCACGATTCTCAATGCGGAAGTGGGCGAACTCGTGGTGGTCGGAACCATGAACAACGCCGGTACCGTGATCATGACCATCGCGGATCTTTCTCGAATGCGTCTGGATGCGAAAGTCGCCGAAAGCGACATCGCCAAAGTGGCCAATACCCAGCCAGCGGAGATCCGGATCAACGCGTATCCCGACGAAGTCTTCGAGGGGATCGTCGAACGAATCGCCTTGCAGCGGTCACTTGATCGAGATGGCTCCGGATTCTTCAAGACGGAAGTGCAGATCACGCTCGACGGCCGGCGGATCTATTCCGGTCTCGCGGCCAATGTCGACATCGAGATCGCGCGGCACGAGGGACTCGTCGTGCCAAGCCAGGCCGTGGTCGACATGAAGATCGATGATCTGAGTTCCAACGCCGCGAGCAGTCCGCTCGTCGATCGCGATCGGAGGACCGTTCCGGTCGTCTTCATCATTCAGGACGGCAAGGCGGTCTGTACGCCGGTTCGAATCGGTCCGAGCAGTCTTTCGGAGACGATCGTGGCCGAGGGCATTGATCCCGATGATCAGGTCATCGTCGGGCCGTACAAGGCGATCGAGAATCTTGACGACGGCGACTCGGTGCGGATCGAAGGTTCGGAATCCACATCTGAAGCGGATGCAGAGAACGTAGAACCAAACACCGAGAAGTCTTCGGTGAAGATCGGCTTCTGAATCGAGACCCGACCATGTTGATCAAGCTGCGTGGCATCTCGAAGATCTACCGTATCGGCGTGGAGACGGTTCATGCGCTCCGGACGGTCGATCTGGACATCGGCGAAAACGAGTTCGTGGCGATCATGGGATCGTCCGGTTCGGGCAAGAGCACGCTGATGAACATTCTCGGATGTCTCGACCGCCCGACGGAAGGTGAGTATCGACTGGACGAACGGCGGACCGATCGGATGTCTTCCGCGGATCTCGCCCTGGTGCGAAACGAGCGAATAGGCTTCGTATTCCAGTCCTTTGAGTTGCTCTCACGTGCCACGGCGCTTCGAAACGTCGAGCTCCCTTCAATCTACGCCCGAGGTGATCGGAAGAAGGATCGTCGGAGTCGAGCCTTGGCGGCTCTGGATCGTGTGGGCCTCGCCGATCGCGTGCATCACCGACCCAACCAGCTTTCGGGTGGGCAGAAGCAGCGGGTCGCCATCGCAAGAGCGTTGCTGAACCGCCCGGCGATCCTGCTCGCCGACGAGCCGACGGGAAATCTGGATTCGACGACCACCGCCGACATTCTCGGATTGTTCAACCGACTTCATGAGGAAGGTCAGACGGTGATCATCGTCACCCATGAAGACGAAGTGGCCGCTCATTGCCGACGGGTCATCCGTCTTCATGACGGCCGGGTCGCGAGTGATCTCCCCATCGAGGAGGATCCCGCAGGTCGCTTCATTCCGCAGTTGGCCGCGGGGGGAAGCGACTGATGCTGTATCCCTCGTTCTGGATCCAGGCCATCGCACTCGCGTTTTCGCAGATCCGAGCGAATCTCGGGCGGAGTCTTCTCACCGCGCTGGGGATCATCGTCGGAGTGGCGAGCGTGACCGCGGTCATTGCGGCGCTGGTGGGGCTGAAGACGAAGGTGCTTGGTGAGTTCGAGTCGTTCGGTGCGAACCGGCTCTTCATTTTTCCGGATCGGCCGGACGACGTGCCCAAGAACATGTATCCGTGGAAGGATGTTCGGCTGAAGATCGAAGAGGTCGAGGCGATCGAGCTCAACTGTCCATCGATCCGCTGTCTGACTCCCGTCACTTCGCTCGGGATGAGCGCGCAGTTCGGTGATCGACTGATCGAAGGCTTGAGTGTCACGGGGATTCGTCCGGCCTGGCATGAAACGGAGAATCGAGCGATTCTCTCAGGTCGTCCGTTCAACTCGATCGACGAGGCGAATGCGCGGCAGGTCTGTCTGGTGAACGAGTCGGCGATCGAGGAACTCCGGTTGCCGAATGAACCGGTCGGATCTCACGTCCTGCTCGGAGGCCGGCGATATCTGGTCGTCGGCGTGGTGGAGACGATTCAGTCCAACATGCTGGGGATGAACACCTCGAGCACGGAGGTCTTCGTTCCGTTCGCCATCGCATCGCGACTGAAGGATGACGACTTCTTCTTCCGGATCGCCGCGATGATCGAATCGCCTGATCTGGCGGGTGAGGCGAAGAGCGAGGTCCGGTTCGTGCTGCGGAAGATGCGCGGCCTCGGTCCCGACGATCCCGACACCTTTCAGGTCGCCGCGATCGATCAGTTCATCGATCAGTTCCGGGCGCTGGCGGCGGGCATCACCGCGATCGCGGGCGGCATCGTCGGCGTGAGCCTGCTGGTGGGGGGGATCGGAATCATGAACATCATGCTCGTCTCCGTCAGCGAGCGGACCCGCGAGATCGGGCTTCGCAAGGCGGTCGGAGCGACTCCTGCAGCCATCCTCCTGCAGTTCCTTCTCGAAGCCGTGGTCTTGTGTCTCGTCGGGGGCGCGATGGGCGTGGCCGTAGGGGAGATGCTGGCATTCGGATTGACCCTGATTCCCGATGCGGGCCTGGACGAGGCGCACGTGCCGATCTGGGCGATCGTCATGAGTTTCACGTTCAGCGCGGCAGTCGGCCTGATCTTCGGCATGTTCCCGGCGATCAAGGCTTCCCGGCTGGATCCGATCGACGCGCTCAGACACGAATGAACGACAGGATTCCTCTCATGCATTGTTCGAGCCGACGATGGCGACTCAAGATGACCGGGCTGATCATCGCCCCCGTGCTGCTCACGGGTTGTGGCGAGAGCGGCATCTTCAAGACCAAGACGCCCTATTGGAAGCCGGCGCCCGAGCAGGTCGATGTGATTGCGCCGATGGACCTCGCATCACGGAGCACGGTGCCACCGCAGAGACCCGATGAGGCCATGGAGGAGTTGCTTGAAAATCGACTTCCGATCGAGTCGCCCGAATCCAAGCGGACCCTCGGGATCGCCGAGGTGCGGCGGGCGGTCCTCGAGGGCAATCTCGAATTGAAGACCGAACTCGTCTCGCCGGAGATCGCGCGGGCGAATCTCGGAGCCGAGGAGGCGAAGTTCGAAGCCACCATCTTCGCGGGGTATACCCGCAACGATCAGGGAGTCGTGACCAATCTGGAGCAGGGAGAGCCGACGAGCAGTGATGAGTTCCTCGCGGGACTTCGCCTTCCTCTGGCTTCCGGCGGAACGCTCACGGTCGACACGCTGGCGACGCAGAGTGATCTCCCGCCCAGTCTTACCCCGCCGAACTTCGAGTCCTGGGAATCGAATGTCCGGTTCTCGATTTCGCAGCCGCTGTTGCGCGGTGCCGGCGTCGTGAACACCGCGTCGATCAGGATCGCGAAGTGGAACTCTGATCTTGCCGATGCCCGTCTGAAGCTCGCGTCGATTCGGGTTCTTTCGGAAGCCGACAAGGCGTACTGGCGGCTCTACCAGGCATGGCGGGAACTCGAGGTCCGCAAGAGCCAGTATCAACTCGCGGCGAATCAGCTCGAACGCGCTCAGCGGAGACTTGATGCGGGCGATGCGCCGGAAATCGACGTGATCCGTGCTCGGAGCGGCGTGGGCCGGACGCTGGAGTCGATCATTCGGGCCGATGCCGATCTTCGACAGCGTCAGCGGGCGCTCAAGCGAATCATGAATCTTGCGGATCTGCCGATCGACTCCGCCACCGCCCTTGAGCCGGGGACCGATCCCGATCCGATTCGAATCGAACTGGACGGAGCCGCGCTCGCGGCTGAAGCGGTCAGGAATCGGATGGAGATGCTCGAGTTGGAGATCCAGCTCTCGATCGACGCGACGACCGTCGATATCCGTCGCAACGAGGCGCTTCCGGTCTTCGCCTTCGATTATCGATATTCGATTCAGGGAGATGATTCCACCTTCGACTCCGCATACACCTCGCTTGGTGACTCGGACTCTCACCGCATCGGTATCAGTGGCGAGGTGCCGATTGGAAACGAGCAGCGTGAGAACCGGCTCTCGGCGGCGATTCTCCAGCGGGTCCAACGACTGGCGACCAAGGAAGCTCGAGTTCAGAGCATTCAGGTCGAGGTCTACGATGCCTTGGATCGACTCAAGCAATCGTGGCAGTCGATTCTGGCCGCACGGCTGGAAACCATGCTCGCGGCCCGGACGCTCCAAGGCGAAGAACGTCAGTTCGACGTCGGACTTCGCACATCGACCGACGTCCTGGATGCGCAGAGCAGACTCGCGGACGCTCAGAGTCGAGAGGTGCAGGCGCTCTCGGCCTATCAGATCGCCCTGATCGACATCGCGTTCGCCACCGGCACGCTGCTGGGTCAGGCCAAGGTGGAATTCGAAGAGTCGGACGGGGCCATCTCGGTCAAGGAAGAAGCCACGACGGCAGGGTCGGAGCGAAGCGGCGATTCCGATGAGATCGAGGTCGAGTCCACGATCGAGGAGTGATTCAGGACTGGCCCGGGTCGTCGGTCAGGAGTCCTGTTCGATCAGTCGATCGTTGGCGATGGCGATGGCCTCACTGGCGATCGACCGCAGCGAATCATCCATCGCGTCGTCGGCCGCGAGATCCTGCAAGGCGGAAAGCAGGCGGTCCGGTCGTTGTCGGGTGATCCAGCATCCGTGGCGAACGACGCCCGCCGCAATGGTCGCGGCATAGTGGCGCGCTGCGAGGCGGCGATCCGTCGAGTGCTCCCCGCTCAGCCGAAGCGTCTTGAAACCGCTCTTCAGAAGTCGGAGCCGTCGCAGGTCCTCATCCGATTCGGGGTCCGCCTCGCAGATCGCGGCCACGGCGTCGGGGCGGTCGGGGACCAGCTCGGCGGCCAGCCAGTCGACGGCGCTGCGCTCGGGTTCGGACCCGATGGCGAGTGCCCAGCGAAGTGAGTCGGTCAATGGATCGGTCATGGTGCATTCTCCGTCAGCAGGCGCAAGAGATCTCGAGCCTCGTCATCGACTTGATCCGGCGAATCGACGGTCTCCCCGATCTCCGCGAGAATCGCCTGCCCGAGGGCCCGCTTGCCGTTGACCAGGAACGATGCAGCCTGCGGAACGTCCCGCATCTCGAAACGTTCCACCAGATTCGAATAGGGAATGGGCGGAACGCCATCGATCATCGGGCGCACCAGTCGTGCTTCGACGATCTCCCATTCGACTTCGCGGCCCTGATCGATGAATGAGGTGCGTACCGTCTCGATTGCACGCCGAAGGAGGGTGGCGACCCAGTGCCGGGTGAAGGCTTGCTCCGGGTCATCCGTGGATTGATCACTCGGCGTGGGGCATCCTTCGACGTCGAGTGACGCCACTCTTCCTTGTTCGGGCCGTCGCTTCAATGACTGGTTGCGGCGATGATGATCTCGGATGTAATTCCCGATCGAGCGGAAGAGGAGTCCTCGGAATCGTCCGCGACCACGATCGGCGTGGCCGGGGAGATTGCGTTCGAGGATCACATCGGCGACGAAACCCTGCACGATGTCGTTGGCTTCCGAGGCCGAGCAGCCCGTCGCTCGAACATAGGCGAACAGCGGGGGCCAGTAGCGGCGGACGAGTCGATCGAGGGAGGCCGATCGCGATGGGGAATCGACCTGTCCCGCGTCGAGAATCATCGACCAGTCGGTCATGCTCTGATCAGCGCGAGATTGTTCGGTTCGATCCTTCATGCGGTGATATCGGGTTCAGGACGTGATCGTCGAATCGTGCGTGCCGCGGCCTCCTGAAGGAGTACGCAGGTCGGGCCGGAATCGAGCTCCAGAAATCGGATCTTCGCAACAATCTCGGTGGAATGTCAGTCCGGGCTGTTTCCGAGGGTCCAGCCGGGGAGCCAGAGCCCACGAGAGGCTTTCCGGGGATCGCGAAGTATCCAGGTTTCCGGGTTTTCCTCCATCATGCGGCGGGCCTGTCGAGCCGGGGCGGATCCCATCTTCATGACCATCGGCTCGCCGCCATCCTGCGTGTCGACCGTGATCTTGTGAATCATGTCGTCGTTGACGGAAGTGGTGGTTCGTTCGACTCCGGCCAGACGTCCCATCACCACGACGCCATCGGTGATGAGTCTCTTCCGGATGAGTCGGTGCCGCAAGACGAACCCCGAGATCACCAACGCCAGGAATCCGACGCCCAGGAAAGCAAGTCCTTCGATCTGGCCACCGATCAGGATGGCGGTACCGATTCCGGCGAAGATGAGACCGAAGAGAGGAGCGATCGCCAGCGGGAAGGTCGTTCCGCCCCAGGCCTTTCGGGCGATCTGCGCGGGAATGCCGGCACGCGGGGTCGCTGCGATCCGGACCGCGTTCAGCATCTCGCTTGTGATGAGCGTCTTCGCCATCTGGCGTCCGACGAAGCCGCCCTGATCGGTGAGATGCCGAACCGCTTCTTCGGCGTAGGTTCCCTCAACGGCATCGGCGGCATGGTGTCCGACCTCCGGGTCGTCGACGATCGGGCCAGCGGCGACGAGTGCGTCTTCGAGGAGAGAGTGCGAAGCGGCTTCATCGAGACGGTGGTCGTGGGTGTTCCGCCTCGTGATCCCACCTCCCTCGCCGGTCCCGATCGAGGTTCGTCCTCCGGACGAACCATCGACACTACGTCGTGAAAGGAGAACCCCTCGACCGCTGAACTTCAGGAAGAGATCGTCCACGGAGAGGAGCGAGTCGATCGCCTCGCGACCAAGGAGCAATCGCACCGACTCGGGATTGGCCGTGACCACCGAGTATCGCTGGGAGAAATCAGGCTCGTCCTCGAATTCCATGGTCGGTACGCCTAGCAAGGACACCAGCATTCCCAGGGCCTTTTCGCCGAGTCCCTTTCGAGGACGAATCTCGAACTCGGGAAGTTTCGTCTGTGGTCTGTGGAGAAAGACCACGGTGTGCTCGACCGAGTGTCCTGGTCCATCGGAGTCGTGTTCGAACCAGCCGACGTCGACCAGGACGTCGCAGCCCAGGGAATGCTTCAGGATGCGTGGAGACTCGAGCCGGAGCCCCGGATCGTCGAAGTGGCTCTGGAGCTCGGCGAGCGTTTCCTTGGGGATCTCGCCATTCGTGAAGTCGCCGATGTCCATGGTCATCAACTCCGTTTCGGTGGGTGGATGCGGGGAAGGTTGGCGTGGCTCACAGGATTCGAGTCGCAAATCGACCGTTTCATCATAGAGGAGATCGAACCCTGGTTCGGGCGCTCGATCTCGGCGTCTGGGATGCGAGGGTGAGGTCGCGGGAACACGAAAAGGCCCGCCGGCGGATGCCGGCGGGCCTTTTCAAGATGGTTCGAGTCGGGAGGAACCCGTCGAACAGTGGAGCCGGGGGGATTCGAACCCCCGTCCCGAAACGTGCGGAAATCCGCGTCTACGCGTGTAGTCGTCCCTTGATCTCGTTCACGACCCGGAGGGTCGACGGCCCAAGCCGTGAACAAGGCATGCGAATGTCTCGATCCTCCAAGGCATGCCAGCCCTTCGGATCCAGCCCGATGATTTGCGGATTCCCGCCCCATCGGGCGTCAGGCGGGAGTCCGTCACGGCGATCAGGCCGCGAGAGCGTACTGCGTGTTGGCAGATAAAAGTTTGCATCCTTTTTACGTGGCATGGATGCTCCACGACGCGCAACGAAAAACAGTCATCGTCCGGTCGAAACCAGTCGGCCCCAGTTGTCAAAGAGCAATGCCTCGGAAGGCTCTGGAAGTATACGCCTCAAGCGGGTCGATCTGACCGGTTCTGGTCGGGGATTCACGGGAGTCTCTTGTGGACCGGGGCCCCCCAGTCGAGAATCGGGGTATGAGCACCGAACCGACTCGAATCCTTTTCGTCTGCATGGGCAACATCTGTCGATCGCCCGCGGCGGAAGCCGTCTTTCTGAACCTCGTGGAAGCCCGAGGACTGAGCGACCGATTTCATGTCGACAGCGCTGGAACCGGTGGCTGGCATGCCGGAGAACCGGCGGACTCGAGGTCGCGGGAGGAAGGGGTGCGTCGAGGGTTCGACCTCTCGACCACCGCTCGGCAGGTCCACGACGGCGACTGGGAGGCATTCGACCTGCTGGTCTGCATGGATCAGGACAACGCGACGTTGTTGTCCGAGCGAGGGGCGCCGAATGAGAAGGTGCGGCTGCTCCTCGAGTGGCACCCGGATTCGGAGCATCGAGAAGTGCCGGATCCCTACTACGGAGGCGCCGACGGATTCGTCCACATGTACGACCTCATCGAGGCGGCATGCGGACGCTTGCTCGAAGAACTGGAAGCCTCGTCGGCCGCGGACTGACCAGCCGACGGATCGTCTTCTCGGTCATCCGTTCTTCGTGGCGAAGTCCGACATGAATCCAGCCAATGCCTGACAACCCTCGATCGGGAAGGCATTGTAGATCGAGGCTCGGATGCCCCCGACCGACCGGTGGCCCTTGAGGCCGTCCATGTCGTGCGATTTCGCTTCGGAGACGAAGGTCTTCTCGAGATCCTCGTTGGGCAGTCGGAACGTGACGTTCATCTCGGAGCGACTGTCCATCTGGGCGTGCCCGCGGTAGAAACCGCCGCTGCCGTCGATCGCGTCGTAGATCACCTTGGCCTTGGCGGTGTTTCGTTCCGCGATTCCGATCAGGCCTCCCTGGGCGGCGATCCAGTCGAAGACCAGGCCCATGCAATAGACACCGAAGACCGGGGGCGTGTTCAATCGGGAGCCCTGCGCCGCCTGCTTGCGATAGTCGAGGAGGTCGATGGTCTCCCGGCAGCTCTTCTCGAGCATGTCCTTGCGAATGATCACCAATGCGAGGCCTGACGGCCCGAGGTTCTTCTGTGCTCCGGCATACACGATCGCATGGTCGGCGAAGGGCCAGGGGCGAGCGAACATGTCGCTGCTTGCATCGCATACCAGCGGAGCTCCGGTGACCGGCGGTGCGGCGTAGCGGGTGCCGTAGATCGTGTTGTTGGAGCAGTAATGGAAGTATGCGGCGTGAGGCGTGAGCGAGAGTTCGTCCGCCTTGGGGCAGTGGTCGTAGCCGCAGGCGGAGCCGTCGAACGCGACGTTGACCGCGCCGAACTTCTTCGCTTCCTTGATCGCCTTGGAGGTCCAGGTCCCGGTGTCGGGGTAGTCGGCGGTGGCCTCGGTGGGGAGGTAGTTCATCGGAATCATGCCGAACTGCATGCTGGCGCCGCCGGGAAGGAACAGCACTTCGTGTTCTTCTCCGAGACCGGCCAGGCTCCGACATCGCGCGTCGGCTTCGTCGAACACGCGATCGATGACCGGACCTCGATGACTGTGCTCCAACACCCCGATGCCGCTGTCGTCGATGTTCCACACGTCTTCTCGAATCTGTTCGAGCACGGATTCGGGCATCACGGCGGGGCCGGCGGAGAAGTTGAAGATCCGGGAAGAGGTCGTGGTCATGATTGGTCCTGCCTGAAGACTCGATCGAGGTGAAAGCGAGTTGCGTTGACGGGGTTGAGAGCCGCGTTCAGTGAGTGGAGACGTCGACACTGAGGATGTTCGGCCCGGCCGTCAATGCCTGGACGAGATCGTCTTCGGGAACCTCGGAGACTCTGATCCGTGCCGATGCGGCGGCGCCTCCGAGGTAGATCACGTTCTCCATGTCCTCGACGTTCAATCCCCCTTGGCTCAGGAGGTCGCAGATGGTGGCGAGGACACCGGGACGGTTGAAGTGACGGATGGTCAGCGTGGCGGCGCCGGTACCGCTCGCGAGGTTGATGCAGTTGGGCGTGTTGCCGGATTCCAGATGCACTCGAATCACCCGGACCGCCTCGGAGGCGATCGCCGCCTGCGCCTGGTCTGTCGAAGCTCCGACATGATGCGTGCCATACACCCCGGGAAGGCCGGCGATCTGATCGGTGAACTCTCCGGTACCTGAGCCCGGTTCGTCCGCGAAGACGTCGAGACCCGCTCGAATCCCCTTGTCGCGAATCGCTTCGGCCAGGGAGTCCTGGTCGATGACGGAGCCCCGGCTGGTATTGACGATGATGGCGCCCGGCTTCATCGCCGCGAGGAATTCCGCGGAGATGAGATGATGCGTCTCCTGGTTGGCAGCCACGTTGACGGAGATCACGTCGCACATCCGGGCCAGGTTCAAGAGGTTCTCACACGCATGGCAGCCGGCGGATTCCGCTCGGGCCTCGGTGATCGATCGACTCCACGCGAAGACCCGCATGTCGAAGGCGTTCCCGCGGTCAGCGATGGCTTCGCCGATCTTTCCGAGACCGACGATGCCGAGAGTGCGGCCCGCGAGGCCCGGCGCCTTGGAGTATTCCTTCTTGTTCCAGCGACCTGCTCGCAGATCCGCCACCTGATCTGGAATTCGACGATCGCAGGCGAGGATGAGCCCCCACGCGAGTTCGGCCACGGCGAGAGAGTTCTTCCCGGGGCAGTTGGCCACGGAGATTCCACGGCCACTGGCGGCTTCGACGTCGATGTTGTCGGTGCCGGCGCCGGCCCGCACGATCAATGCGAGCTGGGCTGCGGCGTCGATGGCGTTCGCCCGCACCTTCGTGGATCGAACCACGAGGACCTGCGGGTTGTGCTCGTCGATCGCGGCCGGCAGCGTCTCGGGAGAGAGATCGGGAATGCAGACCACGCGATGTCCGAGGTTCGAGAGAGTTTCGATTCCGGAGGCGTCGAACTTGTCGGCGATCAGGATCACCGCGCCGTCGGGAGATGGCAGCTCGGTGGTCGATGGATCCGGCTGGGTGGCGATGTGGTCGCTCATCGGGCAAATTCCTCAGTGGTTTCAAATCGGTGAGCGAAGAGGCCGCTCCGGAGTTTGGGTTCGAACCAGGTCGACTTGGGGGGCATGATCTCGCCGGCATCGGCGACCCGAAGCAACTCGTCCATGCTGGTGGGGTGCAGACTGAAACCGATGGCCCAGTCACCGTCATCGGTGAGTCGTTCCAGCTCGGCGGTTCCTCGGCTGCCACCGACGAAACCGATCCGGGCGTCGAGGCGAGGGTCGCCGATTCCCAGGAGTGGCTCGAGAATCCTCTTCTGCAGGAGAGAGACGTCGAGCGAGGCGATCGGATCATCGTGATCGATGGTTTCCGGGGGGAAGGTGAGTCGAAGCCAGGCTCCGTCAAGCCGAATGCAGAGGGTGCCGGGCTCGCTTGGGGTCGGATTCTCGTCAGCCCCGACGGCTTCGATGCTTCCGATCTCCTTCAGTCGATCCATCAGGCTCTGCGGTGTCAGATCACCGAGGTCCTTGACGACGCGGTTGTAGGCGAGGATCTCGAGTTCGCGCTGTGGAAACACCACCGCGAGGATTCGATTGTATTCCTCGTCCCCGGAGTGGTTCGGGTTGGCCGCCGCTCGCTCGCTCGCGATTCTCCCGCCGGCGGCGGAGCGGTGGTGTCCGTCCGCGATATAGAGATCCGGAACGGCGGCGAAGAGCTTCTTGAATCGTTCGGGATCCGGGACCCGCCACAGGGTGTGCGTCACATCGTCCGCCACGAAGTGCATGAGGGGGCGGTCGGTCGTGGCGGCCACCAGGGCTTCGCAGATGTCATCGGCGGTGGGGGCATCATCCCGGAACGCCAGGAAGACGGCCTCGGCGTGGACGCTGGAGACGTCGAGATGCCGGGTGCGATCGTCCTCCTTCTCAGGACGAGTCTTCTCATGCTTTCGGATTCGGCCGCTCGCATATTCGGCGGCATCGACGGTGCAGGCGAGGCCGAGTTGTCGATGGCCGCCTCGAACGAGTCGGTATACGAAGAGTCCGGGTTCATCTTCTTCAAGGAGGATCTCGGAACGGAGAAGACGGTCGAGGTTCTGACGGGCCTGTTCGTAGATCTCCGCTCCATAGGGATCGACTCCGGTGGGAAAGTCGATCTCGGGCCTGATGACGTGCAGGTAACTGTCCGGCAGATCCTGCGCGAGCGCT
Source organism: Phycisphaera sp. TMED9 (assembly GCA_002167845.2). GTDB lineage: Bacteria > Planctomycetota > Phycisphaerae > Phycisphaerales > SM1A02 > UBA12014. The sequence continues at coordinate 15,253 of NHBO02000081.1, forward strand.
CGAGCCTCCGCCGTCGAGATCACGTCGTACGGAGGACAGGAGACGTCGGCCGCATGTGGGGGATGAGGTCGAATGGCCTTGAAGGAATGTATGAGACTCACGCGATGCTCCTGGCCGAGTACCACCTCGGCGGAGGGATCATCATACCTGCACAAGGGGTTTTTCGAGGTGACGCCGAGAGGGGGTGAGCCGCTGAGGCTCTCGCCAGAAACCACGTTCGCATGTCTTTCGTGTGTTTTTCGGACGTAGGACGGATTCCACTGGAGGGATGCTCCGGCTGACCCGATATGAAGGCGTCGGGACGCGAGGGGCGGACCGGTGAGAGACACGTTCGGTCGACTGAGAATCGACCGGCTTTGAATCGAGACGCAGATATGACCACGAACGACGACTCCGTCCACGGCATGGGATTCACCTCGGCCAGCCTGTCCATCTCCGGGGGCGCTCCGCTCTCCGGCACGGCCACGATCTTCCATCTCGATGGCGAGCGCTTCGGCGAGATGCACGATCTCGTCGAACTGGCGATCTCCGAGGAGGCCCTCGAGGGTCGAGCCGCCCTTCCGATGCCCGCGGGTGCTTCGGTCTCCCTCGGTTTCGAGGCTGCCGGCACTGTCGCCCGTCGTGGTGAAGTCGTTCAGTGCGATGCGTGTGGCGAAGGATGGCGGATCGGAATTCGGCTGGCCTCGGCTGCCTGAGACCGTTCGACCTCAGCAAGATCTTCTGATTGGGAGCCGGTCCTCGGGGCCGGCTTCTTTCAATATCCGGAGCATCTGATGGTCCCCGAGGGCCGAGTCCTGGATTCTCGGACGCGTTTCAAGATGGTCATGCGGTCTGGATGATCTCCGCCGTCGATCGCTCTCTGGGAATGGGGTGCTTTGCTCATGGACGGATCGAGTCCTGGCCGTCGAGCGTCGAAGAACCTCTTGCCGGGCGATCGTCCGGTGATGAGCGTCGTCGCTGGAGGGAAGGACGACGCCCATCTTCGCCCGATCGGTCGTGGTGCGAACGATCGGGTGTTTCCGGCGGTGACCACGTGTGTCTCCGTGAACGGGCGGCTTCGGCCGCGATGAAACGACCAGGAACGAACTTCCCGCAAGGAGCTGGACACATGAACAAGCGTCGAAACTCGTTGAAGCGTGGCTTCACTCTCATTGAAATCCTCATCGTCGTCGTGATCCTCGGGATCCTGGCCGCGATCATCATTCCGCAGTTCACGGACGCTGCTCAGGATGCCGGTGCCTCGAGCGCCCGCAGCCAGCTTCAGACGATGCGAAGCCAGATCGAGCTTTATCGTGTCCAGAACAATGGTGCGACTCCCGCCGACGATGGTGCCGGTGCCGGCCCCTGGGCCGATCTGGTCGCCGAGAACTACATTCGCTCGGCCCCGAACTGGCCCAACGGATTCGAGTCCGTGTACAGCGCCACGACCGGCGACCTCACGTTGACCTTCGATCTCACCCAGGGACCTTCTCCCGACCTCAATGGTGATGATGCCGGCGACAGCGCCGACGTCACGATCATCGAAGGCTGGTGAATCATCGACCTTGTTTGATACCGGCGTTCCGGCTGAAAGGCCGGGACGCCGTTTCATCCGCCCCGTGTGAACGGGGTGGACTGGACCGAGCGTCCGAAAAGTACGTGTGCCATCGCGAGTTTCCGGGGGGAATAGAGGCTCTTTGCCTCGGAGGGAACAGCGAGATGATGAACTCGAAGGACTACGACCATTCAGGAACGCGCCGCGGATCACGGGGTTTCACCCTGATCGAGATTCTCATCGTGGTGGTCATTCTTGGAATCCTCGCCGCGATCATCATTCCGCAGTTCGCCAGCGCGCAGAGCGCCGCTCGTGCGACCGCCATGCGATCGCAATTGGGAACCGTCCGCAGTCAGATCGCCGCGTGGCAGGTCCAGAACGGTGGGCAGATCCCCGGCGGTCCCGGTGGTACGGCCGAGGAGGCCATCGACACGCTCATCGCCGACGGCTACCTCACTCGAACCGTGTTCGTCTCACCCGGCTTCGTCTGGATCTGGGATTCCAGCCGTGCGGAGCTGGAGATCGAATACGACCCCTCCATCGACCCTTCGATTCCCGATGCGGACGGAGATGGTGATGGAGATGCGGACGATATTGCCGTGATCCGAACCTGGTAGGCGGTCCGACGTCGTGAAATCCTGATCCGAAAGGGAGGAACGATGCTGGCTCATGACCTTCGATATCGCACAGGTTCCGTGCCATGGGGGCTGGTGACCGTCCTCGCGGCGCTGATGCTGCTCCTGCTCGGGCTGGGCCGGATCACGATGGATGCCCGCGGCTTTCAACGGTCGGCGGAATCCCAGCTTCGATCACGATTTCAACTCATGCAACAGATGGCACCACCGGGATCCCGAGTACTGGCCTGGCAATCAGATCCCGTCACCCGCGATGTCGTCGTCGTCCTGCTGCGTGACGCAGGGGGGCTTGCGGACTGGAGGAACCTCATCGTCCTCTGGGATCGGGTCTCGGTGCCCGGGGTGCTGGTCGGCGTCGCGGATCGTCCGATCGATCTTCCGCTCGAGTCCGCAGGGACCGAGGCGTGGAGGCGCTTTCTCATGGATGTCCGGGTGCGACTGCTCCCCGTCGTGCGGCCCGATGCGCTGGGGATTCTGAATCGACCGGATCCTTCGGGTATCGGACCTCTGGTCCGGGTCGATGCGTGCCTGGAATCTCGATGAATCGGGTCGCCTGCGTTCTGAGCCGGTTCTTCGGGGCTTGAGGGACGCAGGACGCGGAATGGGGCGAAGTCCACGTCAGATCGCTGTTCAATCGTCCGATGACTCTCATGCGAAACACCTCCATTTGGGAATCAACGTATGCGCCATGATCGATCTCTCCGGCATCTCCTGATGATGAACGCCATTCTTGCGGCTGGTCTCATCTGGACTCTTCTCGTCGTCACGGGGCCGTTCGCGGTCAACGCCGAGGCGGCGAATCAGTATCGATCGAGTCGGGCGAGCGGTCCGCCGGCGGAGGCGATCACCGGTGTGGGCAATGCTTCGGCTCGACAACGCAAGCAGATGATCGATCGCCTGACGGAGATCGAGAGCAAGGTCGATGAGATCACGAAGGCGATCACCTCCGGGTCGGTCACCGTCAAGATCGCGAACGTCGAGGAACTTGCGATCGATTACGGGCGCCTCGCGGACGCGATCCGGTCTCGCAAGTGATTCACCGGAACTGGAGCGGCTCATGCGCCATCTTCGACGCGGTTACACGCTCGCGGAACTCATCATCGTCATCGGGATTCTCGGCCTGGCGGGGGCGTTGCTGGTTCCTCGATTGATCAATGCCGATACGTTCACGGTGCAGGCAGCGGTTCGATCCGTGATCGCGGACATCACCTTCGCGCAGACTGATGCGCTTGCCATGCAGAAGGTGAGGCGAGTGCAGTTCCTTCGGGATGAGAACGATCGCGTTCATGGATACGCAATTCTTGCTCCCTCGAACCCGGATCTCTACGACGGCCCCTTCGACGCGGAAACCGCGGAGTATCTCGATCATCCCTCGGCCATCGCGACGGGCGGGAACTTCATCGTCGATTTCGATCTCGAGGACCGCTTTGCAGGGGTCGAAATCACCGATGTCTCCTTCGACGGAAACGACTGGGTGGCCTTTGACGCCCTTGGAGGCCCCCTTCGGGGAGGCTCGCTCCCGCTCTCTGCGGGTGGGGAGATCCGGATGCGCGGGGTCAGCGGGTCCTATCTGATCCGATTGAGTGGATTCACGGGAAAGATCACCGTCGAACGGATCGATGAGTGACATGGGTCGGGTGGCTTCCTGCCGCTCATATCGGTCGCGATCTCGCGACTGATGATCCGCCCGGAGGTCCTCACGATGTCGATCAGATCGATATTCACCCCGCGACGAATTCCGCCGATCGGCGTCGAATTCTCGGAAGACGGATTGCGACTGGCCCAGGTCGCGTCACCTGGGAGTGACGTGATTCGCCAGGTCGCCTTCGTCCCCTTCGGTCCTGATGGATCGGTCGACGTCACCGAGCTTCGGAAGGTCCTTCGAGGATTCCGTGGAAGGCAGGCGGCCATCGCACCACCTCGTGGTGATCTGACGATTCGACCGGCTCGACTGCCCCGGCTTGAGAATCAAGAACTTCGAGAGGCGGCCCGATGGGAAGCGGCCGGGCTGCTCGAGCTCGAAGCCGACGACGTCGTCGCGGAACCGCTCGTCGTCTCCAACGGTGTCGATTCCGATGGCTTGGCGGAAATGCTGATCGTCGCCGGATCGGTCACCACGATCGAATCGAGACTGGAACCGTTGCTGCAGGCGGGATTGCATCCGATCGGGGTCGAACCGGCCTTCGTCGGTGCGGGCCGTGCGTTCACCATGAGATCCCGTCGTTCCGACGAGCAGGGCCGAATCCGGGTCGTGGTCGACGTGGCGGACACCGAATCCTGGATCGTGGTCACCCGAGGAGACAGCATCGTCTTCGCAAAGCGGAGTGACGTGGGTGGTTCCATGTTCGATGCCGAACTCGGCGCCGCGCTGGGAATCGATGATTCGATGGCGCGGCGAACTCGTCGTGAGAGTGATCGTCGCGGACTGGAGCCGGAAGTTCTCGCGGAAGTGAAGACGGCCGTTCGCCGTGCCGCGGGACCACTCGGGGACGAAGCCGGCATGGCGGTCCGCTACGTGACGGTCGCGGCACGACTCGGGAGACCCGAGTGTCTGCATCTCTGTGGAGAAGCGGGGGGCTCGCCCGGACTCGTCGAGACTCTGTCCGCCGCCGTTCCCGGAATTCCGGTCGAACAGGATGAATTGGTCGTCAGCCGTCTCGCCGAGGCGTGCGGGCCCGATGCGACGCCTCTGGCCTGGGCCACCGCCTACGGCTTGTCGCTGCGACCGGTCGTGGACGCGGGGAGGCAGGCAGCATGAATGGTAGAAGCATGGATCTTCGCCCCGAATCCGTTCGGTGCCGGGTGGCATCGGCCCGGGAGAAGACGCATCTCCGGAACATGTCGGTCATCGCCGGAGTGCTGCTCACGGTGGCGTGGAGCACCGGTGCCTGGCGGCTTTCGGATGCCAGAGCCGAGCACGCGCAGGCCACCGCACAGGCGGAGGAGATTCTTCGCGTCGAGCAGGAACTGGCTCGAATCACTCTTCGATTCGACGAGGCCGGTCAGGCCCTGTCCGCGTGGAGGCGATGTTCGATTCCCTTCGGAGCCTCGACGATCGTTGCTTCGATCGTCAACGATCTCCCGGAGTCGGGAACGATCGAACGAATCGAGCTCGATGCAGGATCATTGATGGCGAAACCGATTCGAGGAGCTCGTTCCCGGTCGGATCAGTCCGAAGTCAGACGAATCACCGCGGAGATCGAGGGGTTCACCGCCTCTGATGATGATGTCGCACTCTTCGTCGAAGCACTCCGGAATCGACCGCTTCTCAGGGATGTCCGAGTGGAGACGACTCGTCATCGGACGGTCGGAGAGGAAACCGCACGGGCCTTTCGAATCGCCTTTGACATCGATCTCAGTGTCGCGAGTCCGGTGCTTGCTTCGCCGGAATCAACCGAGGGCAAGAGCAAATGAGCAACGACAGGATCATTCAAGCCGCCTTCCTGCTGACCTTGTCCGGCGCGATGGCCGTGTGGTTCGGCATCGCACCGCTGCACGCCCGCGCCGACGCCCAGCAGGCGGAGACCGCGGCGCTCAGAGCGCGAGTCGCCGAATCACCGGTGCCATCAGAGCGATTGACGCCATTTCGCACGGAACTCGATCGGCGATCGAAAATGCTCCGTGATGAATGCCCCGACCCTCTGATCGCGACCAAGCCCGATCTCGCCGGCGTCATTCGACGGCTCTCGTTGCCCATCGATGGTCAGCGAGTGATCGATCAGACCTTCACGGCGGAACGGAGCGGGCCGGTGGACCTCGATTCCGAGATCAAGTGGAGCGCGACGCCCATCAGGATCGAATTGGTCGCCACCTGGTCCGCGATCGCGGAAGTGTTGGATCTCATCGAGACCATGCAGATCCCGAGCCGGGTCACCGAATTCCGGCTCGAGCGGGATTCGGATCCTGCCATCGAAATGGCGAGTGCTTTCATTGAACTGGACGTGTTGCACCGTCGAATCGCTTCGGAGGGTTCGAAATGAACCGTGAAACCGGCAACAGGAATCAACTGCCTCTCACGCGGGGACAACGCTTCCACGGTGTGATCGGGTCGGTTCGTACCCGATCCGGAAGAGTCCTTCGCTTCGCCTCCCGGCGGAACACGGTCCTCTCCGGGCTCGTGCTCGCGATTCCGATGGCGGCGCTGGCTCAGCCGCTCGGACTCCTGCTCTGGGCCAGGCTCCGTCTTCTGACGACGATTCCACGCACCGCGATGGCCACGGAAGATCCTTCGAAGCTCGCCGTCGTCGAGGTCCCGATGTTCCCGGACCTTCCCGAGTCGGGGCTGGACGACGCGATCGGGCGGGATCCACTTCGAATCAGTCCGCGCCACTTCCCCAGATCCACACCTTCTGCTTTGGAGACCGAGGTTGCACCGAAGTCGGGCTCGCAGAACGTCGAGGAAGAGGATCGAGAGGAACAATTGGTGCAGGAGCGACTTGCATCGATCGTTTCAGAAATTCGTGTGCAGGGTCTGATCCCTGGTCGGGGCGTCGCACTGATCGACGGTCGGGCATGCAAGATCGGGGACGAGGTCCCCACGAAGGTCGATGGAGTCACCTTCCGCCTCCTTCAAGTTCGAATGGGATCGGTCGTGATGGATGCCGGGGGGCATGAATTCACTCTCCGGTTGATCGCGGGAGGCAACGGATCTGTCGTCATCCGCCCTGAGGGCGAGGAGCTCAAACAACCATGAAGCAACAATCACTCTTCCATCAGACCCTTCGCGGCATCGGGCTCTCGCTCGGTGTGTTCGCATTGACTTGTGTCCCCGTCTTCGCAGACGGGTTCGGTCAGGATGATGCGCCGGACTCCGTCGACGAAACGCTCGACCTGACCGGCGTCGAGGTCGATGACTTCGACACCTTCAATATTCAGGTCCAGGACACGGATCTGGCCCAGGTTCTCCAGATGCTCGCCCTGCAGGGCGAGCGGAACGTCATCGCCAGTCGGAACGTTTCGGCGGTCATCACCGCGAACCTCTTCGACGTCACGTTCGAGGAGGCCCTCGACGCGATTCTGAAGCCCAACGGGTTTCGATGGGTGGAAGAGGGCAAGTTCATCTACGTCTACACCCAGGAGGAATTCGCTCGGATGGAGGCGCTCGATCGAAAGACCGAGAGCCGCATGTTCGAGCTCGAGCACCTCTCCGCTCGCGACGCGAGTGAATTCGCGACTCCGCTCCTGTCGGATCGCGGCAAGCTGAGTTTCATCGGCGAAGTCACTGGTGGCATCGAGCGCGATCTCGGTGACATGGGCGGCGACAACTGGTCCAAGTCCGCGATTCTCGTGGTGAATGACTATCCCGATCGTCTCGAGCGGATCGCCGAACTCATCGCCGAGATCGACACCGCGCCGCGACAGGTCGTCGTCGATGCCACCATCGCCAGCGTCGCCGTGGTCGAGGAAGACGCCTTCGGGGTCGACTTTTCGATCATGGGAAACCTCGACATCACCCAGCTGGTGTCTCCCCTCGGTCCGGTGACGGATCTTCTTCGTGGTTCTGTCCCTCCGAACAACGGCGGGGTGAACCAGCCGGTCTACTCCGGGGACAACACGGCCTGGGGAACGCAGTCCACACCGGGGAACACCAGCAGTGGCAAGTCCAACTTCATGGTGGGGCTGGTCGCGGGTGACGCCTCGGTCTTCGTTCGAGCCCTCGACCAGGTGACGGACACCATGGTGCTCGCTCGGCCGCGAATCATGGCTCTGAACCGACAGCGGGCACAGGTGATGGTGGGCAAGCGAGTCGCGTATCTCTCGACGACCGCGACCGACACGACTTCGACGCAGACGGTTCAGTACCTCGACACCGGTGTGAAACTGATGATCCGTCCCTTCATCTCGAAGGACGACACCATTCGCATGGAGGTCTATCCGAGCGTTTCCAGCGCCGAGTTGAGAAAGATCAGAAACGGCAACCTCGGCAACGAGATCGAGGTTCCGGATGAATTCACCAACGAGATCTCGACGAACGTCAAGGTCCGGAACGGCGAGACGCTGGTCCTTGGTGGGCTGTTTCAGGAACAGACGACCATTTCGAACAGTCAGGTTCCCTTCCTTGGGGACGTTCCTCTCCTCGGTGCGGCCTTCAGTGGTCATGACAACACCGTCGATCGCCGGGAGATCATCTTCATGATCACTCCGAAGATCGTGGAAGACCGGCTCATCGAAGAGTCCGGTCGCCAGGGAATGGCGTTCGTGAACTCGCTGCGAGCGGGGATGCGAGAAGGGCTTCTTCCCTTCAGCCGTGAGAAGATGAGTTCGCAGCAGAATCAGGACGCTTTCGAGGCGATGAAGTCGGGCAACTCCGAGCTGGCGCTCTTTCACTTCGACAACTCGCTTCGACTGAATCCGGGACAGCCCGAAGTCCGTCGACTGCGGGCTGAAGCAGCCGGTGAGTCCGATGGTGGCTACTACGATTACGACATCTGGCGCCGCGTCATGCAAGAACAGCACGCGGACCATGCTGAGCAGAAGGACGACGAGGCTCGGTTGAACTCCGAGGTCGATCCGCTGGCGGCTGCCGGTCTCGAGGCGACGACGCGATCCGAGGAGCGGGAAGACCGTTTTCTCGACGCGTTGGTGAGCGACCTCGAGCGAGAGTCGGCGATGTTCGGCGACGCTGGACCCGCCACTGATTCGTCGGCGGCTGAAATCTTCGTCGTCGATGCAGATCCGATGTCCGTGGATCGGGCGTTCGGCGACATGACGGACGACTTCGGCGACGAAGGGGATTCGTCGAGCATGAATATGAATGTTGAAGCGGTGACCGACGCCGTGATCGCAGATGCCGGGAGCGAAGGCGGGTTCTCGACGGAAGTCGTGTCGGATTCGTTCGAATCACCCGCCACGGAGTTTCCCACCGAGAAACCTGCGGCCGCCACAGGGCTCGCCACGGCGATGAACCCCGGGACGTTCGAGGCACCCGCGACACCGTTGCTTGCCATTGAAGTTCCCGTCACTCCGGTCGATCGGTCGGAGGAGTTCACCACCGAGGATGCGTTGGAAGTGGTGGCCGAGGCGCAGCAGGTTCTGGTCGCCGCACCGCAGAGTCCGGTCTGGGGTCGGCTCTGGTGGCTCGCTCGAGTCGCATCGGAGCAGGCCCGGACGTTCTCCAGAGACACCATGCCGGCCATCGAGATGGTGACCGCCGAAGAACAGGACTGATTCACCCGCACGACGGGGGGGTCGCCGATCGTGCGATCCCTCTCGTCGTCAACGATCACTCTTCGACCTGAAGTCAGGTCCCGACTCCGCAGGATCGCACCCAGCCAGGATCGCACCATGATCAATCGAACCAACACCCTGACCCTCATCGCCGGCATGACTCTCCTCCTCGGCACCACGGCCTGCACCGGCCCGACCAAGAAGGGAATCGAAGCACGAGCCGCCGCACAGACCCGATTCGATTCGGTTCGCAGTCGAGTCGATTACGACCAGGCTGATCAGGCGTTTCGGGCCGGAGACTTCGTGACTGCGAAGAGTCATCTGGACGCGGCGATCAAGAAGATCGACGACGATGCCGACTACTGGGTGCTGATGGGCCGTGTCTACCTCGAGAACGGAAGTCTCGGTGATGCTGCCACCAGCTTTGACAAGGCTCATCTGCTCGATGCCGAAAACGCCGATGCCTGTTACTTCCAGGGAATCGTCGATCAACGCTTGAATCGTGGCCAGGACGCCGTCGCGCACTATCTCGAAGCGCATGAGATTGCGCCAAGCAACCCCGGGATGCTGGTCGCCGCGGTGGACACGCTGATCGGCGAGGGTGACTTCGACGAAGCTGATCGGGTGTTGCGCGAGAAGCGTTCCGATTTCAGCGAGGCTTCGGCGATCCATCATCTCTCCGGCCGCGTCGCCATGTTGAAGAAGCGGTGGAATGAGGCCGTGGAACATCTGGAGCGTGCGGTTCTTCTCGACGACGAAGATCGTTGGATGCTCGAGGATCTGGCGCGAGCCCAGATGTCGGCGCATCGAACCAGTGATTGCCTGCAGACGATCGATCGCCTGGTGGAGATCTCGGAAGCCGGAGACCAGGATCGCGAGCTGATGCGCATGCGAGGTCGTTGTCTGGCCGCCGGCGAACGGTTCCGGGAGGCCCGGACGGTGTTTCTCGACTTCACGAACCTTCATCCCGAGGATGCCGAAGGATGGATCGATTTCGGGCTGATGTGCCTCGAAGTCGAAGACTATCGCCGCGTGGTTCGAGCCGGACAACGCCTGGTCGTGCTGCAGCCGAACGAGTTCGAGGGGTACTTCCTTCTCGGTCAGGCAGCGATGCGGGAAAAGGAATACACGACCGCCGGAACGCTCTTCAAGCGAGCGGTCGACGTTGCGCCTGATCGTGACGAAGCGAAATTGGCACTCGGCATGGTCTACGAACTCCAGGGTGAGTATGCCGCGGCCTATCGGGTGTACGCGGGACTGATGAAGTCGAACCCCGAAGATCACCGGGTCCGACATCTTCTCACCGGAGTCGGAGAACAGCTCGATTGAGCTGGAGTCCGTTCCGCCCGCACTGGTTGAGAGCAGGGAGGCTGTGGTGTTCGACTCGTCTTCGATCCTGATCGCCGTCATCGCCTGCGCTCTGGGCGTGGTGTTGACGTCGTGGCGAAATCGCCGGCGAATTCGCCTTGCCTGTGCCGATCCCGGCTCGGCTCGGATCTCGGTCCCGGTGATCTCGGAACTGCACGAACGATTCCAGAACGAACGAGATTCACGTGATGAAGAACAGGTGCTCGCACGTCGTATCGCCGAGGAGAGGGCGACTCGATTCGAACGGATGTTCACCTCGTTCGAGGATCCGATCCTGGTGCTCGATCGTCACGGTGAGGTCGTCGAAGCGAATCCCGCAGCGCTGAGACTTGCCGGTCTCGAGCTGGACGAGGTCGTGGTGGACGCCGTTCACCCCCGACCGATCTCCATGATGATCTCCGATCAAGCCGCGGCCGAGGAGATCCATGCGGTCTCGAGGATGGTGGTGGACGGTGAATCGGACGGCCAGCGTCGCACCGTCTTCGAACTGAACGCGGATGGCGAGAAGACGCGGACGCGAGCCTTCGAGGCGGTGATCCGTGCGCTTGATGCCAACGGCCGCACGTTGGTCGTCCTGCATGAGACGACTCGCGAACGGGAAATGGCCCGGCTCAAGAGTGAGTTCGTCGCGAAGGCGAGTCATGAACTTCGTACTCCCCTGAGCTCGATTCGAGCCTCGCTTGAGATGCTCTCCGACGGTGAGCTTCAGAACCCCGAGCAACGAGCGGAGTTCCTGGGAATCGCGATGGAGGAGACGGACCGGCTGGCGAAGCTCGTCAACGACATGCTGGACATCAGTTGCATCGAAGCGGGCGTCGCCCGACCTCGCATCGGTCGTGTCGAGCTTGGTGAGATCGCCAACGACGTGGTGGACGGCCTTCGGGCCGCCGCGGAACGGAAATCCGTCGACCTGCGAATTCACGCGGAGGCCGGACTCGCCGTGGACGGTGATCCGGAGATGCTCTCGGCGGTCATCGGGAATCTGGTGGGAAATGCGCTCAAGTACGTTCCCGAGGGTGAGCGGGTCACCGTGACGGTCGATGCCGAGGATCTGACTCGATCGGTCGTGGTCACCGTCACCGACACGGGGCTGGGCATTCCCCCCGAGGACATCGATCGGCTCTTCGAGAAGTTTTATCGGATCAAGCGATACGAGCGTACTGCGCGGGGAACGGGCCTCGGCCTCAATCTTTGTCGAAACATCATTGAGCAGGTTCATCAGGGCCGCATCGGAGTCGATTCAAGACTAGGTGAGGGGGCTCGCTTCTGGTTCAGCGTGCCTGCCTCGCATCCTGCATCGATGGCGGCCTGAATGAAAAACGATCAAGACACCGGCAACTCAACGATTCTGGTCGCCGATGACGAGGAGTACATCGTCAGGGTGGTCGCATTCAAGCTTCGCGGCGCGGGCTACGACGTGATCGAAGCCGTCGACGGCGAGGATGCATGGTCGAAGGTTCGCGCGGGGGGGATCGATCTGGTCCTCACCGATCACCAGATGCCCTTGATGACCGGCCTCGAACTGGCTGGTCGGATCGCCGACGAGCCGAATACCCGTCACATCCCGGTCTTGATGCTGACCGCGAGAGGTTTTCGTCTGGACGCCGAGGAGATCGTGGCGAGTCGCATCGTCGAACTGATCGCAAAGCCGTTTTCGCCGCGGGTGCTCCTCGATCGGGTTCGAGCGACCCTCGATGCCCGTACCTTCGGAAGCGATTCCATCGGGGAGGCCGCATGACCTCGACCTCGACCAACAAGACGAGTGCCATCGAACTGGTGATCGCCGGTGATCTGGCTGGAGTCGGAGCCGCCTGGATCTCCATCGAGAACGGTGTTCCCCGATGGTCGACCGTGGATGATCCGGTCGGAGCCTGGCGACAGGCGTTGCTGGTTGGTGCCATGCCGGTTCGGGAAGCCGTCCGAAAGAACCTCTCGGTGCTGATGACCGGAGAGGGAGGAGCCTGCGAGCTCTTCCCGGGAGTCATGGCGATCGGATGCGTTTCAGAGACTCGTCGCGGAAGATGCGAAGGAGTCGCGGTGCTCCCCACGAGTGAACTGATCACCGAGGGGTCGCTGTCGATGTTGTGTAACGCGGCGAAGGTCGACGAAACGGTCATCCGTGGCTTTGCGAGTCGGGATGCACTTCCACCCCGTGAAGCGATTCCGGCCATCACCGACCTTGTTCGTCGGCTCCATGTGAGCGCCAGACGGCGCATCGAGGAGCGTGAAGCGGCGCACTCCGTCGACCGCCGATTGTCTGAAAGCTACGAGGAGCTTCATCTCCTCAATTCGCTCATCGACGGCCTGGTCGTCGGGGGAGATCCCGGGGACTTCCTGGTGTCGGCGGCCGAAGAACTTGCCGCGACCGCGGGATACAGTTGGATCGCCATTCTTCTGGACGATCCCGGGGCTTCGAAAGTCGACGATTTCGTGGTCCACGGCAGTGGGGCACCGACTCGTGCCGAGGTGAGACTGATCGCGGAATCCGCGTCCACCAGCACCGCCACGGTCGTGCTCGATCCAGCCTTCGGCGAAATGGGACTTGCGGCCGTTCGAGGCGGCGATCGGAATCTCGGCACGCTCGTCGCCGGGGGCCGCGCCGGTGAACCGATCTCCAGCATCGAGTTGACGCTGCTGGCATCCGCCGCCGGTCACCTCGGAGTGTTCCTTCGAAACGCCGCGCTGTACTCGGACCTGGACGCGATGTTCCTGGGAACTCTGCAGTCGATGGTCGCCGCGATCGATGCAAAGGATCCCTACACCCGTGGTCACTCGCAAAGAGTGGCGATTCTGAGTCGGGATCTGGCGGCCGCGATCGGACTTCCCGAGGCGTTCGTCAAGACCGCTCACCTGTCGGGACTGGTTCACGACATCGGGAAGATCGGAGTGCCCGAAGCCGTGCTGTGCAAGGCGGGGCGACTCGACGAGTCCGAATTCGCCGCCATCCGCCAGCATCCGCAGATCGGATTCCGGATCCTCAGGGACATTCCCCAGATTCGTGATCTGCTCCCGGGGGTTCTGTGTCATCACGAATCGTGGGACGGCTCTGGATATCCTGCGGGCATCGCCGGCGAGGAGATTCCGCTGCTGGCCCGCATCATCGCGATCTGCGACAGCTTCGATGCGATGAGCTCGAACCGAACCTATCGAAGTGCCAAGCCTCGTCAGAAGGTCTTCGAGGAACTCCGGAATTGCCGGGGCTCCCAGTTCGATCCGTCGATCGTTCCGGTCTTCCTGGGAATGGATTTCACCGAATACGACCGTCTGCTCGCCCGCGATGCGGATGGTTTCGGTCTCGCCGATGATCGGAGGGTGGCATGAAGCTTCGATTCGAAGATCACGGTCGTCTCTGTGTGGTGCAGGTCGATGGGGAATGTGTCGGCGAATCCGCGGAATCGCTTCGGCGAGCGTGCGTCGAGCGGTTCACGGGCGGTGCCAAGGACGTCATTCTCGACGTCTCGAAGACGTCGCTCATCGACTCGGCCGGCCTCGAGGTTCTTCTGGATCTCACAGATCTCGCGACGGAACAAAGAGGGCGTTGCCTTCTCGCCGGTCCCGAAGACCCCCTGCGATCGATTCTGGAGATCACACGAATCGCCGATCGCCTCGAGGTTCATGATGCGGTCGAATCGGCAGCGAGGGTACTGCGATGAAGACACGTGAATCCGAAACACGTCAGTCGGAACGATCCGCCATGATCACGACTTCCGCCCCGCTCGGTGAGGTGTTGGTCGAGTCCGGTCGGATCACCCGCACCCAGCTTGAGACGGCGCTCTCGGCGCAGCGCGACGGTGGTGACCATCGGCTGCTCGGAGAAGTGCTGGTGTCGCTTGGTTTCGCCGATGAAGTGAGCGTCGCCGAGGGGCTCGCCACGGGCTGCGGACTTCCGTTCGTTCGAGAACCCGCCAGAATCGCGGACCCCGCCGTGGTGGAACTTCTTCCGCGAGACTTCGCACGACAGCATCGAGTTCTTCCGCTCTTCCTCGTTCGAGGAACCCTGACCATCGCTGCGGCGGAACCTTCGAATCTCTACCTGTTCGAGGAGATCGCCCGGCGAACCGGCCATCGCGTGCAGGTCGCCGCGGCAGCCGCGAGCGAACTCGAGAACGCGATCGAGAACTGGCTCCCCGCCGCGAATGTCTTCGTGATCGACGACATCCACGACGGCGTGGGGGATGCGGATCTCACTGTTCTTGAACGGCAGGTCTCCGAACTCACCGATCTGGCGGAAATCGCCGGTCACGGGCCGGTGGTCCGTCTGGTGAACTGGTTGATTCATGATGCGGTCGAGGACGGTGCCAGCGACATCCATGTCGAGCCCGGCGACCGTGACCTTCGCGTTCGATTTCGGATCGATGGTCGCCTGCATGAGAAGATCAGGCCTCCTCATCGCATGGGGCCGGCGATCACGAGTCGAATCAAGATCATGGCCGAGTTGGACATCGCCGAGCGACGACTTCCTCAGGACGGCGACATTCACGTGCTGCTCGACGGCCGACGCGTCGATCTTCGGGTGTCGACGATGTCGGGTCGTCAGGGTGAGAAGGTGGTCATTCGAATCATCGACAGTCGCAATGCGATCGTCGCTCCGGAACGCCTGGGAATGGCACCGCAGATTCGCGATCAGTGGTCGGGTCTGTTGGCGGCCGCCAATGGCGTCGTCCTGGTCACCGGTCCCACCGGAAGCGGCAAGAGCACCACGCTGTATTCGGCGCTGGGTGCGATGGACGCCGACACGCTGAACCTCTCGACGATCGAGGATCCGGTCGAAGCGGTGATCCCCGGCGTCAATCAGTTCCAGGTCAATGACCGGACTGGATTCGGCTTCTCTTCGGCGCTGCGATCGATGCTTCGCCAGGATCCCGATGTGGTCATGGTGGGGGAGATCCGAGATGAAGAGACGGCCGCCATCGCGGCTCAGGCTGCGCTGACCGGGCATCTCGTGCTGTCCTCCCTTCATACCAACGATGCCTGTGCCGCCCCAGTGCGGCTGATGAACCTCGGGGTCGAATCGTTCCTCGTCGCAACCGTGTTGCGCGGGGTGTTGGCGCAGAGACTGGTCCGCCGTGTCTGCCCGCAGTGTCGACGCGAGGTCGAAGTCGAAGAAGGCGTCCGGCGGATGGTCGAGGCCGTGGCGCCGGTCGAGGTCTTCCAGGCGGGCGAAGGATGTCAGCGTTGTCGTGGAACCGGCTTCAGTGGCCGCGTCGGCGTGTTCGAACTGCTTGCGCCGAACGATGCGATCTGTGACGCGATCGCGTCCGCGATTCCGCATCGCGAACTGGCGGAAGTGGCTCGAGGCCAGGGATTCGAGTCGATGAGGGTCGACGGCCTGCGCAAGGTCGCCGAAGGCATGACGACTTTCGAGGAGGTGCTCGCGGCCACCGCCGCGTGAAGCCATGAACGAAACCGCCACATGGTCCTGGCAGGCTCGAGATGCGACCGGTCGCCTGCTGCGCGGTACTCAGGCGGCGGCTGACGCGGCGGAGGTCGCCTCCAGACTTCGTGCGGAAGGACGAATCGTCCTCTCGATCGACCGAGCCATGCGGGATGGCATTCAATCCGCGGTCAAGCGAAGACCCTTCGCTGGAAGAGTCTCTTCGGCGGCCGTCGCATCCTTCATCAGACAGCTTTCGGTCATGCTTGACGCCGGGGTGCCGGTGGTCGAAGCGATCGAAGTGGTTCGCCTCCAGACGGCCGATCAGAGATTGTCCGGTGAACTCGCGGTGG
Source organism: Phycisphaera sp. TMED9 (assembly GCA_002167845.2). Lineage (GTDB taxonomy): Bacteria > Planctomycetota > Phycisphaerae > Phycisphaerales > SM1A02 > UBA12014. Next base: position 31,684 of record NHBO02000081.1, read on the forward strand.
TTCGGGACGAGGTCGAGAACGGCGGTTCGCTCAGTGATGCGTTCGCCAAATTCCCCTCGACGTTCCCACCGGTTGCGGTGGGCCTGGTGAGAGCGGCCGAAGCGGTCGGCGATCTCTCCGGAATGTTCGAGCAACTCGCCGACTGGCTCCAGCGCGAACAACGGATTCGGCGGCAGGTCCGATCCGCTCTGGCATATCCCGTGCTCCTGGCGATCGTGGGTTCCCTGATCACCATCCTTCTCGTCACCTTCGTGATGCCGCGATTCGAAGCGATCTATGCGCAGCGATCCGCGGATCTTCCGCCGTTGACCGAGGCGGTTCTCGGGGTCGGCCGGTTCATCACCTCCGGCTGGAAGGTCTGGGTTCCAAGTCTCGCCGTCGCCGTCGCATTCGGGGGATTCGCGAGGCGCACGCGATTCGTGCATCGAATGCTCGAGCACGTCCGGTTTGATGCGCCCTTGCTTCGAAGTGTGATCCGTCCCGCGGATCTCGCCCGTGCAACCCGGACGCTCGGGGTTCTCCTGACCGCCGGTGTTCCACTGCTCGATGCGATCACGATCTGTCGTGGACTCTCTCCCTGGAGTCGTTGGTCGAGATTCTGGGATCGGATCGAAGAAGGGGCTCGGAACGGTGATGGCATCGCCGATCGCTTCGAGGGGGGAGATCTCGTACCCGGGAGCGCCCGAGCGATGATCGCTGCAGGTGAACGGTCGGGAAGACTCCCGGCGGTTCTGAACCGAGTCGCTGATGCGGCCGACGAGGATCTGGAAGTCGCGGTAAAACGGGTCTCGGTGATGCTCGAACCGCTGGCGATCGTGGTGCTGGGTAGCGTGATCGGAATCGTCGCCATCGCCTTGCTGCTGCCCGTGTTCAAGATGAGCACGATCGCCGGCGGCTGAAAACTTGAGAAATTCAAAGGCGTTTTCGAACCCGCCAGGGCCATTGGGGCTGGGGTACTTCCCCCCATGCGCGGGTGGGGCCGAAAGATCGTGGAGCGGGCGGCCTTGTGTCGATGTTCTTCGAGGTCGCGATCAGGGACGCAGCGATCGCGAGGAACAGGCTCGGCTAGGGACCCTCGGTGGGGCGCATCACGGATGATCGTTCGCCGCCGAATCCCGATCTCGTCTGCACGGATGCAGTCGAAACCAGCCGGGAAACAAGGGTTGGATCACGGAAGGTCCACTTTTTCGACTTCACCCGATGATTCGGGGAACGTCAACAGGTTCTGCGTCGTAGGGAACATCGTCATGCCTAGTAAAAAGAACAGCGACAACGATGGACTGAGACGACGTGCGGCACGGATGGCCGCATCGCTCGACCCCCGTGACCACGCCGTGCTGGCCCTTCGCTTCGGCGAAAACCTCAGCGTGGGTGAGACGGCGGCGGTGCTCAAGATGAACCCGGACGAAGTTCGTTCGGCGGTGAATCGTGCAGTCGGCATGTTGCATCGGACCGACACGGCCTGATGAGTCGGACTTGCATCCCGGACTAGAGACACCAGAACGTCCTCGCGATGGCTTGCGCCCCGCGGGGGCGTTTCAGTTTTGTCTTCAATTCGTTTCGAGGGCTGGGAGGCCGGTGATCAGAACAGGGAGAGCAGGATGCCGAGATCGGTTCCGTTGGTCACACCGTCATGATTGAGATCGGTTTCCGGATTGTCCGTTCCCCAGAACGCCAGGAAGATGCCGAGGTCTCCGCCCCCGATGACGCAATCGTGATCGAAGTCGCCTTCGGCATCGCAACCGGTTGAGATCTCGCCGGCGATCACGAGCGTCGCGGCCTGTCGGACACCGACCTGCACGAGCGGGTTCTCCCGCATGTAGAGGTCGATGAAATCGCCTCCCTCTTGTTCGGCCTCGATGAGTGAAGAAACCGAGAACAGAAGTCTGCCCTCGTTCAGGCTTCGGGAGAGCCAGGCGGCGGCGGCGGGATCATCGCCGTCGAAGGTGAAGGTGAGTGACGTTCCCTCGGGGAGTTCCTCGCCCGGGGACCATCCGTCCGCGGTGCCGATGGCGATTGGAGTTGCGGTGAACTCCTCGCTGATGCAGTTCGAGACGTCCAGCAACTGTCCATCGGGCATGCATTGGGCGGCGAATGCGTTTCGGACGCCTTCGCCGAAGGGCCCGACCGGACTGAAGTCGCTTGATTCGGTCCAGTCCGCTTCGTCCACCCGGTTTCGGAATCCGGTCGCGTAGAGTTCGATCGGACGTCCCGGATCGGCATCGGGAAGATACAGAGGGTCAGCGGATGCCAGATGGGTCCGCCAGTCGTCCACGGTCGGGTCGTATCCGCCCGCCAGCGGATCGGCCAGCATGAGCTCGATGGTGAAGGTGTCGACCACGTACCGGTCCGCTCCGGCGCCGGGTGCGATCACCGTGCTGGTATCGAAAGCGATGATGACCTGGCCGTCCCGATCATCGAATTCGTACAGGTCCCCGGTGTATCCGAAGACGGAAGCCACGGGACGGGTCCCGGGTGTGACGTTGAATCCGTAGTTCCAACGATCCGCGGAGGGGCCTTCGAAAGCCGCCTCGAAGGACTGGCCTGTGGCGGCTTCGGCGACGAGCAGAACCGGGATGACACGAAGGAGATTGGCCAGGCGTTGGGTGGAGGTCATGGGCTTTCCGGGCTGCTCGCAAGAGGACGTGAAAGGTGAGCCATGGGGTTCGATCGTCGGTCAACACGTGGAGAGATGCAAGAGAAACCCCTCGAACCCATCGCGTCGGTCGGCGGACTCGGAGGAGGATTCGCGACCGCCCCGGTTTGGCTGCGGAGAACCGGCTCAAAACCGATTTTTGGAGCAGATTTCAGGCCCCGTAATCGCGAATGCGGGAAACTTCTCGGCTGCGGGAGCGAACGGTATGTAAAGAGGCGATATATTCCTCGGCTCTTGTTCTTCTCCCGATCCGGGCCTGCCGTTCGGCAGATCCCTTCGTCTTTCCGATTTTCGATCCTCCGATCGCATGATGAGTCCCCTCCCTTCCCGAAAAACGTCCGTTTGCATTCTTCGTTCGGGAGGACGGAGCGGAGGTGGCTTCACGATCGTGGAGCTCTTGACCGGAATTGCGGCCATCGCGATTCTGATCGCGTTGGTGATTCATGCGGCGACCTCGGTTCGAAGCGCGTCCGAACGAGCGTCCGAGATGGCTTCCGCGAGGTCCTTGGGAATCGCCTGGGCCGGATACGCGACCGATCATCGGGGCGCTGTTCTGCCCGGATACGCGAGTGGTTTCGAAGCAGTGGATGCGAACGGCGGGTCGATCGCGACACAGACCGTTCCGATCGCCGCGAAACGATGGCCGCTCCGATTGGCCCCGTACCTTGGTCATGATCTGGTGTCGCTCTATTCCGGGACCGCTCGAGACTACGCGACGGAGATCGCCTCGCTCCCCACCGACGATTCGTTGTACGTGGTCAGCGCCTTCCCCTCATTCGGGATGAACAGCGTCTTCGTGGGTGGCGATGAGAACTTCGGTGGATTCAGCGGTATCTTCCTCGAGACGTTCGGTCGGTTCTACGCCCAGCGATTGTCCAACGTTCGCCGGCCGGATCAATTGATCGTCTTCGCCTCGAGTCGGACCAACGAGTCGAATCCGGGCTCGAGTGGGCCCATTCGCGAGGGTTTCTTCCGTGTACTTCCTCCGGCGTGGACAGGCTCCCTCTGGGACGAGGAATTCGATCCGGAGGACGCCGCATCCGCGGGATTCGTGAGTCCGCGGCATCGACAGGGCGATTCCGAGGAAGTCGCGATCGTGACCACGGTTGATGGCGGCGTCTCGACGAGCACGATCGACGAGCTCCGGGATCTTCGCCGGTGGTCCAACATCGCGGACGCCCCGGATTGGATCATGGAGCCGCTCGGCCCCTGACCGGCGTCCCTGAATCCGACTCCCGCCCCGCACTCGATCCAATGAACTGCGAGACTATCGAGGTCACCGCCGATCGGCGGTCGGCCCGGCATCCCCATCGGAGTTTCTCATGCGTCTCCTGCTCATGGCTGCGGTCTTCCTCGTGGGCTTCCTTCTGCCCGTTCAAGCGGGGCTCAACGCCACGGTCGCGAAATCGATCGGGAATCGATTTCAGGCGGGCTGGGTGAACGGCTTGGTCAACGTGGCGGTTCTTTCGACCGTGCTGATCGTGTTGTCGGCGCGGAGTGGTCAGGTGATTCCCAACATGGCATCGCTTCGGGTGGTTCCTTGGTGGGCGTTTCTGGGCGGGCTCATCGGAGCATCCGTCGTGGTGATCCACCTCACCGCGGCGCCGCAACTCGGCGCGGGCATGCTGGTGGCGATCTTCGTCGGCGGCATGGCCGCCGGAAGTCTGGCGTGCGACGTGTGGGGGTTTCCCGGTTACTCGGTGATCAAGATCGATGGGACCCGGCTCGCCGGGCTCGGGTTGGTCGTCGCCGGCGTGTTGCTGGTGGCTCGCCCCTGGGCGAGATGAACTTCGCAGCCGACCCTACTTCTCGTCGTCCGATCCGCGGAGTTTCGAGAGCACGGAGATGTCCTCCAGCGTCGTGGTGTCCTGATCGGATTCGCGGCCTGCGGCGATGTCCCGAAGCAATCGTCGCATGATCTTGCCACTGCGAGTCTTGGGAAGGGCGTGTGTGAATCGAATCATGTCGGGCTTCGCGATCGCACCGATCTCCTTGCCGGTGTGATCCCGAAGCGTCGCGACATGTTCGTCCGATGGTTCGACGCCGGTGGCGAGAGTCACGAATGCGGCGATTCCGGTTCCCTTGATCTCGTGCGGAAACCCGACGACCGCGGCTTCGACGACGGTCTCGTGAGCCACCAACGCGCTCTCCACTTCCATGGTGCCAAGTCGATGTCCGGAGACGTTGATGACGTCGTCGATCCGGCCCATGATCCAGAAGTATCCATTGTCGTCTCGCTTCGCCGCATCGCCCGCGGTGTACATCCCGTCGACTCTGGACCAGTAGGTGTCGAGGTAGCGTTGTCGATCTCCGTGGATGCCTCGAAGCATGCCGGGCCAGGGCTTTCGGATCACCAGAAGGCCTCCCTGCCCGTTGGGAAGTTCCTGTCCGACTTCATCCACGATCGCGGCGTCGACGCCGAGGACCGGCAGCGTGCAGGATCCTGGAACGGTGGGGGTCGCGGCGGGTTGTGGTGAAATCATGTGGCCGCCGGTCTCGGTCTGCCACCAGGTGTCCACGATGGGGCACCTGGTCCCGCCGATGACCTGGTGGTACCACATCCAGGCTTCCGGATTGATGGGTTCGCCGACGGTTCCCAGCACTTTGAGGCTCGAAAGGTCGTGCTTCTTCGGATGTTCGTCGCCCCACTTCATGAAGGCACGGATCGCGGTGGGGGCGGTGTAGAAGTGGGAGACCTTGTGTCGCTCGACGATGTCCCAGAAGCGAGCTTCATCGGGCGCATTCGGGGCGCCTTCGTACATCAGGCTCGGAACGCGATTCGGGAGAATCCCGTAGACGATGTACGAGTGCCCGGTGACCCAGCCGACGTCGGCGGTGCACCAGTAGACCTGTCCCTGGTCAGGCTTGAGATTGAAGGTGTTTCGTGCGGTCAGGCTGGTATGGACCATGTACCCGCCGGTGGTGTGGACGATGCCCTTGGGCTTGCCCGTCGATCCCGAAGTGTAGAGGAGGAACAGAAGATCCTCCGCGTCCATCGGTTCGCAGGGGCAGTCTTCGCTCTGGGTCGTGACCAGTCCGTTCCAGTCGTGATCCCTTCCCTCCACGGTCGAGACGTCGTTCCCGCATCGCTGCAGAACGACCACGTGTTCGACGCCGGGGAGGGAGGCGCAGGCCTCATCCACATTGGCCTTCAAGGGGACCACGCTTCCCCGACGCCAGGCGCCGTCGCAGGTGAGAATCACCTTGCTGCCCGCATCATTGACTCGATCGACGATCGAGCCGGCGGAGAATCCCCCGAAGATGACGGAGTGCGCTGCGCCGATCCTGGCGCAGGCGAGCATGGCGATCGCGACTTCGGGAACCATGCCCATGTAGATGGTCACGATGTCACCCTTGCCCACACCCAGCGACTTCAAGGCGTTTCCGAATCGAGCGGTCTCGCGCTGCAGATCTCGATAGCTCAGTCGCAGGACCTCGGGTCCGTCATCACCGACCGGTTCCCCTTCCCAGATGATCCCCGTCTCATCGCCGTGGCCTTCGTCGACGTGTCGATCGACGCAGTTGTCGCAGAGATTGGTCTTGCCGTCGGCGAACCATCGAGCGTCGGGGCACTTCCAATCGAGCACTTCGGTGAAGGGTTTCATCCAGCGATGCTCGCGAGCGACCTCGCCCCAGAACGCCTCCGGCTCCTCGATCGAACGTCGCCATTGGGCGAGGTAGTCGTCCATCGAAGCGATCCATGCGCCGCCGTTCTTCTCGCCGAAGTCGGTGGGCGGGTTGAAGACCCTGGATTCTCGGAGGACGGACTCGATTCCCTGCTGATCACTCATCTGAATGCTCCGGTGCGCTCGAACGGATCTCGGACGACGAATATCTCACTCGTCATCTCATCAAGATACATGGGCCTCTCGTCATGCGAGGGTCGGGATTCAAGAGGGTCGCTTGGTCAGGAGACGCCGGAGGCTGCCGCATGGGCTCTGGCCGCTTCCACGGCCTCCTCGGCCCGCGCGGGATCCTTTCCGCCGGCCTGAGCGCTGTCGGGCCTTCCGCCGCCACCGCCGCCACATGCCTGCGCCGCGGCCTTCACCCAGTCGCCGGCCTTCAGGCCGGCGGCGATCAACGTCTCGGGAACCTTCGCGACGATCACGACCTTCCCCTCGTCGGCGTCGGCGGCCAGCAAGAGCACGGCGGCATCTTTGCGAGCGGCGCGAATCGCGTCCATCGCGGAGAGCAATGCGTCCTTGTCGGCACCATCGATTCTCGCCACGATCGCATCGCCCTCAGCATTCGCGGCGATTTCGCGGGCGGTATCGACCACGGCGCCTCGATTCTCCGCGGCGGCCGCCTTGCGTGCGGTCTTGGCACTCGCGCGGAGTGATTCGATCCGTCCACCAAGCGTGTGTCGGTCGACCACCGAAATGGTCGCGGATTCGAAGTCTCGGATCACGCCGTCGATCGAATCCGACGAGGCGCCGGTTTCGACGGCCGACAGTCGTTTCTCGAGTGCGGCCGCTTCAAGGCGTGCGGCACGGGCCGGCTCGCCCGCGAGCGCCGTCACTCTTCGAATGCCCGCCGCCAGTCCCTGTTCGCTCAGGACCACGAAATCCCCGGCCTCCGCGGTGTTCTTCAGGTGCGTCCCGCCGCAGAATTCCACCGAACGCTCGAGCCAGTCGGGATTTTCGGGTGCTTCGAGCAGGTCGACGACCGTGGGGCCGACGGCCACCATTCGAACCGGATCGGGATACCGCTCGCCGAAGACGGCCCGGACCGTGTTGACCTTCTGGGCCAGATCGAGCGGTGCTTCGCCGATATGCACTTCCAGTTTCTCGGCGATCGCGGCATTCACCCTGGTCTCGATTTCCTCAAGGGCGTTCGGATCAAGGGGGCCGCTCGCCGCGTAGTCGAAGCGAAGTCGATCCGCGGCGACGGACGAACCCCGCTGGTCGCTTTCCGGACCGGCGACGGCCCGGAGGGCGAGGTTGAGCAGATGCGTCGCGGTGTGGTGGGCGCGAATGGCCGCTCGGCGATGAACATCGACCGCGACCTCGCATTCGTCACCCGCGGCGATGGCGCCGTGACTGACGTGTCCGATGTGAAGGACGTAGTCGCCGACTCGTCTGGTGTCTTCGACGTCCACCTTGCCGACATGGTCATGGCCGGCGCTCGATCCTCGGGCGACGTGGATCTCGCCGACGTCACCGACTTGTCCGCCTTGTTCTCCATAGAAACAGGTTCGATCGAGGATGATCGCCACGCGTTGGCCCTGTTCGCTGCGTTCACAGAGGTGGCGTCCGTCCCAGATCGCCTTGATCAGGCCGGTGGTCGGATGGCTCAGGTACTTCGCATCGTCGTCGGTCGGCTTCACCTTCAGGAAGTCCAGTTTTCCGAGCACGTCGGGTGGAATGGTGAGGACCGGGTCGTCCACGTCTCCGCCGCCGCGGCTCTTCGACCGAGCTTCCTCCATGAGGACTTCATAGCCCTCCGTGTCGACGGTCATGTTTCGTTCTTCGGCCATGACCTGAGTCAGGTCGATCGGGAACCCGTAGGTGTCATGGAGTTTGAAGGCGTCGATCGACGAGATCCGGCCATCGTCGGATCGTTCCGCCGCCTCGGCGAACAACTGGAGACCGCGATCCAGGGTGCGACGGAACATCTCCTCTTCCTGTCCGATGATCTCCTGTACCCGGGGCATCTTCTCGCGCATTTCCGGAAACGAATCACCGAGGATCTCGACCACCGCGGGAACGATGCCGGCGAGGAACGGACGTTCCATGCCGAGGGTCTGGCGGCCATGACGGACGGCACGGCGAAGGATGCGTCGGAGGACGTACCCGCGGCCATCTGCGCCGGGCGTGGCGCCGTCCGAAAGCGCCGCCACCAGGCAGCGAGTGTGATCGGCGATGACGCGATACGCGATGTCGATCGGATCTTCGAGGTGCCCGCGATAGGGACGGGCGCCACTGACGTCGGCGATGCGATCGAAGATTCCGGCGAACAGATCCGTGTCGTAGTTGCTGCGGCGATCCTGAAGAACGGAAACAAGCCGTTCGAATCCCATTCCGGTATCGACGTGTTGGGCCGGGAGAGGGTTCAGGACGGTCGCCGACTCTCGATTGAACTGGATGAACACGAGATTCCAGACTTCGAGCACGTCCGGATCATCCTGGTTCACCATCGCTGCCGCGTTTCGTCCGCCGATTCGATCGACGTGAATCTCGGAGCAGGGGCCGCAGGGGCCCGTCTCGCCCATCTCCCAGAAGTTGTCCTTCGCGTTTCCGGGAATCACCTGATCGGCCGGGAGATACTTGAGCCAGAGGTCGCGGGCTTCATGATCCGGCTCCAGCCCCTGCGCCGGATCGCCTTCGAACCAGGTGGCGTAGAGACGAGCGGGATCGATTCCGAACACGTCGGTCAAGAGGGTCCAGGCCCAGTCGATCGCCTCGGCCTTGAAGTAGTCACCGAACGACCAGTTCCCCAGCATTTCAAAGAAGGTGTGGTGATAGGTGTCGTGTCCCACGTCTTCGAGATCATTGTGCTTCCCGCCCGCTCGAATGCACTTCTGAGTGTCGACGGCTCTGGTGTAGAGGCGGGCGCCCTGTCCGAGGAAGACATCCTTGAACTGGTTCATGCCGGCGTTGGTGAACAGGAGGGTGGGATCGTCGTGGGGAACGGCCGGGCTTGACGGCACGATTTCGTGCGCGGCGCGCTCGGCGAAGAAATCAAGGAACTGCTGTCGGATCTCAGGGGCGGTCGGGGTTGGCATGCGGAATTCCGAACGATGGCGGTTTCGAAGAACGCGACAGTATGACGACCGCCGCGGGGACGTCCACGAGGGACGGGAGTCCGGATCCGGATGACCTGCTACCTTCGGGGCTCGCCTTCGAGTGGGGAGGCGCTTCATCCCTCGGGCGAAGCGGCCCGGAATCGCACCTCAGGAACCGGATTCATGTCGACTCGACGACCGTACGTGGGCGGAAACTGGAAGATGCACGGTGAGCTGGCGGCCGCCGTCGAGCTCACCGAGAATCTCGTCGCAGGGATCGAAAATGCGGCCATCAAGGTCGATATCACGATCTTTCCGCCATTTCCGTACCTGCAGGCGGTCGGGCATGCCCTCGGGCACGCGCCGATTTCGTTGGGAGGCCAGGATTGTGCGGCCCACTTGGAAGGGGCTCATACGGGGCAGACCAGCCCCGCCATGATCGCTGATCTCGGCGGAAAAGTCGCCTTGGTCGGGCATTCTGAGCGTCGTCATGAACTCGGCGAATCAGACGCGGTCGTGGCCGCCAAAGCCCGGGCAGCCCTCGCAGCCGAACTTCAGCCCGTCATCTGCGTTGGGGAGACGCTGGCTCAGCGAGAGGCTGGAAACGCCCTTCAGGTGGTCGAGAAGCAGGTTCGGGCCGCTCTGGAGGGCCTCTCGGCCTCTCAGGCGGCTCAGGTCGTCGTGGCGTACGAGCCCGTCTGGGCCATTGGGACCGGAATGACCGCAACCCCGGATGACGCCCAATCCGCACACGCCATGATTCGTGCGCTGCTCGGTGAACTGTATGATGCTCAGCTCGCCGGATCGGTCCGGATCATCTACGGGGGGTCGGTGAAGGCCGCGAATGCCGCGGAACTCTTCGCCGCACCCGATGTCGATGGTGGATTGATCGGTGGGGCGAGTCTGAAGGTCGAGGAGTTCTCCTCGATCTGTCAGTCCGCATCCTCGTTCTGAGCCGCCTCATGCGGCTCGACTCGTCACTCGATCGTCCGGACGACCGGACATTCGAATCAGGAAACAGACCGTGTCCACCTGGATCGTCGTTCTCACTCTGCTCTTCATCATCGTCTCCGCGGCGCTGGTCTTGATCATTCTCGTCCAGAGGCCCCAGGGCGGCGGCCTCGCCGGCGCCTTCGGTGGTGCCGGTGGTGGTGGTACGGACACCGCATTCGGTGGTCGGACGGGAGATGCGCTGACCGTTGCGACGGTCGCGGGCTTCGTCGTCTACATCCTCCTTGCGGTCGCCTTGAACATTCTCGACAACCCGACGGTCGCAGATGCTGGAGCATCGACCGAAACCACGGAGACGGCGCCCGCAGCACCCGAGGGATCGGCCCCATCGACGGCGACACCGGGAATCCCCGCGGCCACCACGACTCCGACCACGACTCCGGCTTCGACCGAGCCTGTCACGCCCCCGACCGGCGGCTGAGTTTCGATCGTCGGGCGATCCTGCCCCAAACGAGAGCCACAGCATGATTCGATCGATGACCGGATTCGGCGCCGCCCACAGAGAGATCGACGGCGCCCGGTATTCCGTCGAAGTCCGTTCGGTGAACAACAAGTTCTTGAAGGCCACGGTTCGACTTCCCGATGACCTGTCTTCGCTCGAGACCGAGATCGAGACCGCGGTCGCGCGAAAACTGCACCGAGGCAGCGTGATCGTCACGATCCGCTGGGTCGCGGGTGGGGCTTCGCTGGCCGCTCGGATCGACACCTCCGCGGCGCGAGCATCCATCGAGCAACTTCTGGCCGAAATGCCCGAGGAGATTCGAAGCCGCTGTACGGTCGACCTCGCGACCCTTCTCTCCGTCCCCGGAATCATCGGTGGTGACGACTCCCAGGCATTCGTGGAGACCGCTCGGCCGATTCTCGTCTCGTTGCTCGACGAGGCGTGCGAACGACTCATAGAAATGCGGAATCGAGAAGGCAACGGCCTGCTCGCCGAGCTCGAGTCGTTCGGAACGCGAATGCGGGAACGGCTCGATTCGGTCGCCTCCCGCGCGCCTCGGGTCGTCGAGTTGTATCGAGACCGGCTGCATCAGCGGGTGGAGTCGCTCATGAAGGAAGTCGGCGCGAGCCTCGATGAGAGCGACCTTGTCCGCGAGGTCGCCGTGTTCGCGGAGCGCAGCGACATCGCCGAGGAGATCTCCCGGCTGGGCGGCCATCTCGAACAGTTCTTCGATCTGCTCGGTGGACGCGACGACGAACCGGTCGGCCGGACTCTGGATTTCCTCACGCAGGAGATGCTTCGCGAAGCGAACACCATCGCGAGCAAGTCGGCTGATGCCGACATCACTCGTGCCGTGGTCGAGGTGAAGGGGCTCATCGATCGGATCAAGGAACAGGCGGCGAACGTCGAGTGACTGAAGAGGAAAGCGTCTCCGAGACCGACGGAAGCGAGTCGTTGAACGACGGCACCGCAGTCGGCCTCCCGCACGCGTCCGGAGATCGATCACGATTCGATCCCGGAGAACTCCGCCGAGTGATCGCGGCGTTTCCACTGACCGGGGTCCGTGAGATCCGGGAGTTCGCGGCGGGATCCCGCCAGGCGCCGAAGGTGCGAATCGTCGCCGAAGAAGGCGACTTCCTGCTCAAGCGTCGGACGTCCCGGCCGGACCTGATCGCTCGGGCGACCTTCAACCATCATCTGCAACTCCATCTCGAGGCGCATGGCGTTCCGGTGGCTCGGCTCGTGGGAACCATCGACGCGAACCGGTCGATGCTTCTCGAAGAGGGGCGGGTCTACGAGATGTTCCACTGGGTCGATGGACGGCGGATGGTGAAGGCGCCACCCGAAGCGCTCAACGCCGGGCGAATCCTCGGAAGGGTGCATCTGGAGGCGATGCGACTGGAGTGGACCGATCCTCCTCCGATGCCTGGATTTCACGCCGCGTCCCAGGTCGGGTCGGCCTTCGGCCGACTGGAGACCGCGATCCTGGAGGACGATCCCGACGTCGATCGATCGGCGCTCCGCGAAGTGATCGCGCGACTCGCCGAGCGGCGCGAAGTGGCGTCGGAACAGGTCGATGCCCAGGGATGGTCGGCGCTTCCGCTCCAGCCGATCCATGGAGACTGGCATCCGGGCAATGTTCTCTTCACACCGGAAAAGCCGACTCGGCGCTTTCCCGGCGCCGTCCGGGCGGTGATCGACTTCGACGCTTCACGGGTGGAGCCGAGGCTCGTGGACGTCGCGAACGGACTGCTTCACTTTGCGATGCGAAGTGAGCGGGGAGTTTCGCCCGCGGAGTGGCCCACCTCGTTGTCACCTCGTCGGATGCAGGCGTTTGCCGACGGTTGGAAGGCCGTCGTGGAGACGCCGCTCTCCGAGGAAGCCCGGGTGCTTCCGGCATTGATGCTCGAGTGCCTCATTGCGGAAAGCGTGGTGCCGATCGCTCGATCGGGACGATTCGCCACGGTTCCGGGGTATCCGTTTCTCGAGATGGTGTCGAAGAAGGCCGAATGGATCGACTCGGTCTCGTCGGAAATCTCGGGTCTTCTGCAGTCCTGATCCGCCTTCAGAGCCATGTGATTCCCTTTCGGGTGGCTTCTCGATCCTCCGCGGGATATCGTGACCCTCGATGAGTTTGAAAGCACCATTCTTCGGGTCGAGGTTCACGTTGCTGGCGATCGGCGCCGTCCTGATGTCTTTGACCCCGGTGGCGACCGCTCAGGTGCGGGTGGATGGGAACGTTCGATTCGGGAATCGCGTCAAAAAGGTGCGAGCCCTCGATGACGTCAATACGAAGACGCTCATGCAGAGCGCGATTCCAGCCCAAGTCGCTGGCCTGGTGGATCGACTCGGGAGTGGTGATTTTCAGGCACGAGAAGACGCGACGGCATCCTTGAGAGCCATGCCGGTGGCCGATGAGATTCTGATGGCGGTGCTGGAACAGGGTGGTCTCGACGAAGAACAACGAAATCGAATGCTGGGAGTCCTCCGTTGGCGTGTCCTCTATCGCCCGCGGGGAGCGGTCGGCATCCGGATGGAACCGGCTGCGACCGGCATCCGCGGTGTTCTGGTCACGGAAGTCATCAAGGACCTTCCCGCCGAGCGAGTTCTCCGGGTGGGAGATGTGATTCTCGAAATCAATGGTGCCGGACTCGCCACGAGCAGTGATCTCATCTCGAAGGTGCAGCGACTCCAGCCCGGCGATGAGATTCGGATGAGGGTGCTTCGGCCGGTTCCCGCGGACACTCCCGACGGGCCGGGCATCGTGCGATTCGACGGTGACCGAACCTTCCAGAAGGTCGAAGCGGAGTTTCCACTCGGCTCGTACGAGAAGCTGGGGAACGACCCGACGGCGTCGGCGCTGGGGAATCCTGAGACCATGCGTCGACGGGCGAGGGTCGAGGAGATCTGGGCTCGATGGGGGACGACGGCGTCCAGTGTCGGGGTGGCCATTCCGTTGGTCGAGACGGAAGCGACTCCCGAGGCGACCAAGACCCGCTGAGATCTGAATCAGGTGAATGGGCCGTGATCGATCGACGTCGCCTGGAATCGGTGCGTCGATGATCGGGATGATCAGGATGATGCGGTCGACCGGCCGAGACGGCCCTCGGTCAGCTCTTGCCACCAAGCGGATTGTGGAAGTGCTTGTTCTGCACCGGAACCACCGCCTCGAGGACGTGCTCGAGAACTTCGGCGGGGGATCCCATCGCCGAGACTTCGGTGACGAGATCGGCGGAGTAGTAGTCCAGGACCGGGCTGGTCTCGCGATCGTAGACCTCGAAGCGTCTCCGGATGACCCGCTCGTCCGCATCATCGAGCCGGTTTTCCTTGATGGCCCGCTTCTTCATTCGCTGCACCATCGCGTCGAGGTCGGGACACACGAGATGGATCACGGAGAGGACGTCGAGGTAGGGCGCCAGTGCTTCGGCCTGCCCGAGGCTTCGTGGGATCCCATCGAGGACCAGAAGATCGACCTTGGGCTTGAAGAGGCTCAGCACGGTCTGTGCATGCATGTTCTGACGCCACATCTCGATGGTGAGCTCGTCGGGGACGAGTTCGCCCCGAGACGAGAAATCGAGGAATTGGGCGCCAAGATCACTGGTGGTATCCAGAGATCGGAAGACATCGCCACAGGCGAGATGGAAGAAGCCGGGGATCTGGCCGAGGATCTTGCCTTGAGTCCCCTTGCCGGCGCCCGGGGCGCCGAAGAGAAGAACGGTCTTGTAGCGATTAGGCATCGTGGGCTGGCGCCTCCATCAGCGGCGGGGTGGATATTCCTCGCGGAGTATCGGACAAATCCCAGTCCGGCGAAAGGTCGATTCGGGAGGAACTCACCCGACTTTGGGCTTATCTCGACACTTCATCCACCGGAGGTGGTCCGTTCTGGCGACCAGAGCCGTTGATGGCTAGGGTCAGGACCTCGGGTCGAGCCTGTGCGGCGCGATGACCCTCGTCGTAAAGGAGCAGTCTGGATGAACGGCATCACGTCGACCTGGAAATGGAGATCACCCTCGGGGAGTGATCCCGGATCGCCGTCGGCACAGCCGAACCTCGCCGATCGGGTGCTCGAGGGGCGATCGATCGAAGATCCGGTGGCGTTTCTGGACTCCAGTTACGGCAGAATTGCGCCGCCGGAGGGCCTGGCGGGCGCGGTGGAAGCCGGCGAGAGACTTGCTCGGGCCATCGAAGCCGGGAGCAGGATCGTCATCCACGGCGATTATGACTTTGACGGAATCGCGGCCTCGGCGATCCTGCAAAGGTCACTCCGGCTCATGGCTCCCTCGAGTGAGATCGAGGTGGTCCTGCCCAATCGGTACGAAGACGGCTACGGCCTCTCGGTCGCCGGGCTGAAGCGGATTCGCGCCGAAGGGGCCGATCTGGTGATCGCCGTCGACTGTGGGGTCACGGCGATCGACGCGATCGAAGCCGCCGCGAAGGACGGGCTCGAGGTGATGGTGCTCGATCACCATCGCTTCATCCGTGACGAGCAGGGGGAGATCGTCCTCCCGCCCGCGAGCGTCGTGGTGCACCCCGGCCTGCCGGTCGCCGGGGTCGATCAGGTCGGCACCGATCATCTCTGTGGCGCGGCGGTCGCCTTCAAGGTGGTCTGGGCGACCGCACGGTCGCACTTCCGGACGGAGCGGGTTCCGTCGGTGATGAAGCAGGAACTCGTCGAGGCGACCATTCTGGCCGGGCTGGGGACGATCGCGGATGTGATGCCGCTGGTCGAAGAGAACCGGGCGTTGGCGGCGCTGGCGCTCCGAGGACTCCCGGGTTCCAGGATTCCGGGGCTTCGAGCATTGCTCTTGGAGTCGGGGCACGGTCCGGACGACGGGCCGGTGCATGAAGAGACCATCCAGTTTCAGTTGGCGCCGAGGATCAATGCCCTCGGTCGATTCGGTTCCCCGATGCCGGCAGTCGAGTTGCTCACTTCCACGGACACCGGGCCGGATGGAGTGCGGGCCTCGACGGAGCTGGCTCGAGAGATCTCATCGATCAATCTCCAGCGAAGACAAGCGGAAAGATCGATCGTGGAAGAGGCCGTGGCCCGGGCCGAAGCCGAGGGGCAGACCGCGGATGATCACCCGGTCATCGTCCTGGCGGATCCGGGCTGGAAGCGGGGGCTGGTCGGTCCGGCATGTGCGAAACTGGTGGATCGATTCGCGCGGCCGGTCGTCCTCTTCGAAGCGTGTTCGGATGGCATCGCCCGTGGTTCGGCGCGGAGCATCGAGGGGTATTCCATCCATGCCGGACTGGAAGCCGCCTCGGAACATCTCGAGTCCTTCGGTGGACATGCCGCGGCGGCAGGTTGCGCCGTCGCGCTCGATCGCCTCGACCAGCTTCGAGCCGCCCTCGTCGAGCATTCCAGTCGCGAGATCGCACGTGAGGATCTGAGTTCGGTGGTCGAGATCGACTGTCGCGCGGTCATGGGCGAGATCGATGAGGTTCGGGACATCGAAGTGGTGCGACAACTCGCACCGTTCGGGCCGGGTCATCCGAGACCGACGGTCCTGATCGAGACCGTCCGGCCGATCGAGACGAAGTGGGTCGGTGCCGATCAGGGGACGTTGCAGCTTCGATTCGCCGGCGACGGCGCCAGGAGCGTGAAGGCGGTCTGGTTCGGCGCCGGAAGACATCGTGAAGCCGTGGAGAAGGCGATCAAGGCTGGCGCACTGGATCTGGTCGCCACCCCCGACCTCAATCGGTGGCAGGGTCGGGTGGAGCCCAATCTGATGATCCAGGATCTTCGAGCAGCCGAGTGAGCGGGCTTCGGGGAGTCGATTCACCCTTCGGGGTCGAGGCGTCGGCTCAGAAGACGAGGTCGCTTCCCGGGTTGAACTCAGGGCACGATCTTCCAGCGAGGTCGGCGGCACACAGTGCGGTCGCGGCCGTCACTTCGATCCGGCCGTTGACCGTTCCATCGTCATTTCTGGCGATTTTCGAGCCTGCAGCCTCCATCCATCGAGCCGAACGTTCGGTCTGCAGTCGGCCGCTGCTCTCCGCGGAATCGCCACCTTCGGCATTCTTGATGGGGGCGAACTCCTCGACGCGATCGGTCTCGTAGACGAGTCCCTTCTCGACGAACTCGAGGGCGTCGAAGACGAACATCTCGAACTTGGTCCCGTTGGGCTCCGTGGGAGTGACCGTCGTTCCGTCGTCCGGGTTCCAGAACGGAACCTTCTTTCGGGCGTGATGGAACGGCATCACGGTGTCGCTGTCCGCGGAAGTCAGACGGGCGATGAAGTCGATGGCGAGGATGTGGATGGCGATCGACCCCGCGATGAATCGCAGAGATCCATCTTCGTTGGTCGCGTTGGCGTGATCGGCGGGAAGGTCGCTGTACTCGATCACCTGAGTCCGGCCGCCGACGCGGCAGAAGACCCCGACCTTTTCTTCGGCCGAGATCTTCGGAACCATCTTGCTGGACATTTCCCTCGAGCTCGCGGGATGAGTCGCATGAAGGCCGACGAAGAGGGGGTCGACGGCGTGAACCGTGGGATTGTCCACCTGGAAGTAGGACAGGTGTTTCACCCCTCGGCTGGCGGCGTGGTCCAGCGCGCCGCTGCGGGCGAGGGCACGAAGAGATCCTCCGTGGCCATCCGGGCTCACCGCGATCACTCCGGGGGCTTCAAGAAGGATCCGGCCGTTGTCATCGACCGCGGGCATCACTCCCTGCGGAAAGAGGAGCATCGATTCCGGGCTCCGGCCGAAGTGGTTGTTGTCCTGAAAGAACGCCCGGGTCGCGGCGTCGTTCAACGGGCTGGTCATCAGGTACCAGGGCGTCTCGATGCCGAATCGCTCGTCGATGGCGTTCAGTTGCTCCGCGAAGACCCGGAACAAGGGCTTTCCGGTGATCGGGGTCGCGGGAAACGTCCCCTTGGGGCCGTTCCATCCAAGGCGGGTTCCCTGGCCCCCGGCGACGGTGAACGCCGCGATTTCACCGCGTCGGATCAACTCTTCACCGGCGGATCGAAAGGTCTCTTCATCTTCGGGGTGGCGAGGAACCACGGGGGCGGGTTCGAGGTCGGCGGGAATGCCGACGGCCGAGCCGCCCGATGATGCGAGCGAGGAGACCTCCTCGAAGTCGATCGACTCGGCCTGTTCGATGAACGACTCGAGCTCGTCGGCAGTCACCGATTCGAGGCCGCGGGTGAGATGTTCCTGCTCGTGCTTCTGAAGCGTCGCGACGACGGCGTCGAGACGTTGGGTGATCGACTCGGTTGACATCGGTCTTGGTTCCAACTCGATGATTGAGGGTTCGACGAAGGGGCGAGGTTCAGTGCTCGGAGGAATTCGGATCCTGAGGCTGGGTCCAGCCTTCCGCATCGTGCCGAACGATCTTGCCGGTCTCGAGGTAGATCACCTGCTCGCACACGTTCGTGCAATGGTCGGCGATGCGCTCGAGCGACTTGGTCACGGCGAGAAGACGGAACGCTCCATCAACGGCGAGTGCGCCGTCGGCGAGTCGCTGCTGGGCATCAAGCAGGATCTCCTGCTTGAAACGATCGACGGTGTCGTCGAAGTCCAGAACCCGGCGGGCGAGGACCGGGTCGTTCTTGCTCAAGGCGCGATTCGCGTCGCGGATCATTCCGAGCACGCTGTTGGCCATCACGCGGAAGGTCTGGGGGAGGTTGCTCGTCGTCCGCTGTGGATCGAGGGTGGCCTCGGCGATCGTGACCGCGCAGTCACCGATCCGTTCGAACTCGTTGTTGACCTTGACGATCGTGAGCACGGAGCGGATCGAATGTGAATTGGTCTGTCCGAGGGCGAGCACGGGAATGCACTGCTTCTCGATCTCGACGTCGACCTCGTCCACGACCAGTTCGATCTGGAGGACTTCTCGAGCCTTGTCGAGATCGTGATCGAAGTAGCAGTCGACGGCCTGCGTGGCCTGCTCGAGGACACGAACTCCCTGCTTCGTGATCTGATCACGGAGAATCTGCAGCTGAGTCTGAAAATCTTCGGTCTGATCGTTCACGAATGGGCCTCGTTCCTTGGGAGTATACGCCTCTGGCGGGAGCATGCCGGATAGCATTCCAGCATGATCGAACTTGGCGTCAACATCGACCACGTCGCGACGGTCCGGGAGGCCCGTGCGACCTGGGAACCGGATCCGGTCTGGGCCGCCGTGGAGGCGCATCTGGGTGGTGCGGGAGGAATCACCATCCACCTGCGGGAAGACCGCCGGCACATCCAGGATGCCGATGTCCATCGATTGAAGGAACTCGTTCAGATCAAGCTGAATCTCGAGATGGCCGCCACGGACGAGATGATCGCGATCGCCTCCGAGATTCGACCGCAGATCGTCATGCTGGTGCCGGAAGGGCGAGACGAGATCACCACCGAGGGAGGGCTCGACGTCGCGGGATCCCGTGAACGGATGGCCGATGTCGTCCAGCGACTGGCCGCCGTCGGAATCCCGGTGTCGGCCTTCATCGATCCGGACCTCCGTCAGGTCGCTGCGGCCGCGGAATGCGGCTTCGCGGTCTGTGAGGTCCATACCGGCCCCTATGCACACGCGTTTCACGAGCATGGCCGCTCCGCCGACATGCCGGAGGTCTCGGCGCGGCTCTCCGAGGTCGCTCGGGCGGGAGAGGCCATCATCGAGGCCGGCATGCGATTCAACGCCGGGCACGCGCTGAACTATGCCAACGTTCAGCCGATCGCCGCTCTTCCGGGGGTCCGGGAGCTCCACATCGGCCATTCGATCGTGAGCCGTTCGATCTTCATCGGAATGCGCCAGGCGGTTCGGGAGATGAGAAGCCTGATCATCGAAGCCGGCCGCTCCTGAGCGTCGCTTGCCGAGGGCGTTTCTCTGATCTCGGAATTCCTGGATTCAAGGAGATTCGAGTGGGATGAATCGATGACTTGTCGATTCTCTCCCGGAGGGTGGTCCGTTGGTAGGATCGCCCGGACGCAGGACGCGACTCCGGAGATTTCTGAATGACTCAGTTTCAGCCCGCGTTGCTCGCGGGAGCCCACACCGCTCTGATCACGCCCTTCAGCCGAGATGGATCCACGGTCGATCTCTCGGCGCTCGAGGCTCAGGTCCTCTTCCAGGCCTCTGGAGGCGTTGCCGGAGTGGTGCCGTGCGGTACGACTGGAGAGACGCCCACGCTGTCCGACTCGGAGCGACGGAGCGTCATCCAGACCACGGCGGCGACCGCTGGCCCGCTGGGCGTGAAAGTCATCGCAGGAGCCGGGTCCAATGCGACCGCCCACGCCATCGAACTGCAATCGGAGGCCGAAGGCCTCGGTGCCGATGCCTCGCTCCAGGTCGTGCCCTACTACAACAAGCCTTCGCAGGAGGGGCTCTTCCGGCACTTCATGGCGATCGCCGATGCGGCGGAGATTCCGATCGTCCTCTACGACGTACCGGGCCGTTCGGGTGTCGGTCTCTCCGTCGATACCGTGGTTCGACTTGCGGCGCATCCACGCATCGTCGCGATCAAGGTCGCCAACGGATCACTGGGCTTCGTCGGAGATGTCGCCGGGCGTTGCGATCTGGAGATCCTCTCGGGTGATGACCCGCTGACCCTGCCGATGCAGTCGCTCGGTGCGGTCGGCGTGATCAGCGTGTTGGGGAACATCGCACCGGGCCTGGTCGCGCAGCAGATCGCGGCGGGGAATCGGGGGGATCTGGCCGCGGCTCGAGTCGTTCATGAGCGGGTTCTTCCCTTGGCGACGGGTCTGCTCTCGTTGGATGGCAACCCGGTGCCGATCAAGGCGGCGATGTCGATGCTCGGCCGTGACAGTGGGGTGGTTCGACCGCCGCTGGCCGCCGCGGGCGCCTCGGTCCGCGATCAGCTCGCGGAACTCCTCGACACGGTGGGGGTTCGCGGCCCGGCCGGTGCCCACGATTCCGCGGGATACTCCGGAACCACAGGAAACAGATGAGCAACGTCAATGATGATCGATACGAACCGACCGGCCTTCCCTATCGGATGGCGGTTCTCTGCTACCTCTGGACGGAGGACGATCGGCTCCTGATGCTCCATCGGCGGAAGGAGCCGAATCCGGGGATGTACTCGCCGATCGGTGGAAAGATGGAGATCTCACTGGGCGAGACGCCGCACGAGTGTGCTCGCCGGGAGATTCATGAGGAAGCCGGCATCGAAGTCGCGCCCGAGGACATCCGCATGTTCGCCATGGTGGCGGAGAAGGCGTATCAAGGCGAGATGCACTGGCTGCTCTTCTGTTTCGAAGTCACTCGCCGGATCGACCCGGCGGACCTCCCGCGCAGCGAATTCGACGAGGGAACGTTGGAGTGGGTTCCCGTCGATGAGATCGAGAATCTCAACATTCCGGAGACCGATCGCAAGGTTCTCTGGCCTGCGCTGAAGCCACGACGGCATTCGGGCGGATTCCTCATGGTCGAAATCGACTGCGGTGGCGAAGACCTCGTCTGGAAGGTGGTCGAGGACACCGCAGGGTCGAGCGAGTCGGGTCGAGGTTGAATCGCCCCCGTCGCTTCTGCTCGATTCAGACGATCCCGGCCACGGCCGCGGCCTCGTCGGCCAGCCGTTCGGCGGCCTCCTGAGTCGGGGCTTCGGCGATCAGGCGAATGATCGGCTCGGTGTTACTGGGTCGGACGTGGACCCAGGCGTCACCGACGTCGACCCGAACACCATCCGAAGCATTGATGTCTTCACTCGCCCAGTGCTTCTTGATCTTCTTCAAGATTCCGCGGACGGCTTCCTTGCCGCCGACGGAGGAGAGATCCCACTTTCGCTTGAGCATGGAGTACCGGGGAAGGGCGTCGACGATCGCCGAGAGCGGTCGTTGGTCGGTCGCGAGCAGCTCGAGGATCAGGGCCATCGCGGAGAGCGAGTCGCGAATGAGGCAGACCTCCGGGATGATGACGCCGCCGTTCCCTTCGCCGCCGATGGCACCACCACTCGATCGAATGCCCTGAACCACGTTGGCCTCTCCCACGGCGGTTCGGACCACGCTGGCCCCTTCGAATCCCTTGCAGACGTCATCGATCATCCGGCTGGTCGAGAGGTTGGCGGCGATCGGGCCGCCTCCTCCGCGCTGCATCATGCGGAGTCCGGTCAGTACCAGCGTCCATTCCTCGCCGATGTATCGCCCGTTCTCGTCGATGACCGCGAGCCGATCCGCATCCGGATCCTGCGCGAATCCCACGGTCGCCCCGGAGTCCTTCGCGACCACTTCGGCCAGTTCGGTGAGATTCGCCTCGGTGGGCTCCGGAGTATGCGGGAAGACGCCGAGAGGCTCGCCATGAAGATGCACGAGGTCACAGCCGAGCGCCTCGAGAAGTCGTCGGCCCGCCGGCCCACCGGATGCGGCGACCGAATCGAGAACCACTCGGAATCGCCTGCCCCGGATCGCCTCGACGTCGACGATGGAGAGAACCTTGTCGACGTGGTGCTCCGCGGCATCATCAGCATGGTGAATTCGGCCGCACTCGGCGCCGGCCACGCGATCCACTTGATTGCCTTCGAATCGAGCGATGATCTTCGAAGCCTCCCGGCCGGGAGGGGCGAGCCCGTCCGAATCGAGGCACTTGATTCCATTCCACTCGATCGGATTGTGACTCGCCGTCACGTTGATCCCGCCATCGCATCCGAGCTTCTGAATCATGACGCCGACGGTCGGTGTGGTCGTGATGCCGAGAAGCGTGACGTCACATCCGACCGCCGCGAGGCCGGCGGCGGCGGCGGAGGCCAGGCACGAGCCCGATCGCCGGCCGTCGTAACCGACCACCAGTCGCGGGGGTCGATCGGTGATCGATTCTCGCAGCAGCGACCCGAATGCACCCGTGTAGCGGGCGACGATTTCAGGGGTCATCGTCTGGCCGACGATGCCACGGGCGCCGGAGATCGAGAGCATCAGGGGGGCGTCGGGCACGGGAACTCCATGAAGGGGGATCAAGAGACCGGACTCTACCGAGTTCCGACCGGATTCTGTGAGTGATGATCTATACTCAGATCATGTTCCAAATCGAAGTATCTCATCGGTTCTCAGCCGCTCATGCCGTGACTGTCGGGGGTGTTCGAGAGGAGTTGCATGGGCATGACTGGGGGGTGACGGTGGTCATCGAGGGTCCCAAACTCGACCACGAGGATCTGCTGGTCGATTTTCATGTGATCGAGGTCGCCCTCCGGACCGCCATCGGCCCGTTTTCCGGGCGGACCATGAACGGAACGCCCCCCTTCGACGTGGTTCATCCCACCGCGGAACGGCTGGCCGAATTCGTGGCCGAAGCCGTGCAGCCGGAAGTCCCTTCGGGGCTCCGGATCGCGTCCGTGGCCGTGGAGGAGGCACCAGGGTGCATTGCCCGGTGGTTTCCGGATTGAACCCCTCGGATGAGGAAGATCTGATCGAGACGACGGCGTCTTGATCGAGGAAGATGCGTTGATTCGCCCTGAGTCCAGATACCGAAGCCTTGATCGAAAGCCCACGCCGATGACCGAATCCGATTTCAGCACCCAGAAGATGATCTCCCGCGCGGGGAGTGGCGTCACCGAGACGGGGCCGATCGAACTCGACGATCCCGCCCGGTTTCTGAATCGTGACATCCAGTGGCTCGAGTTCAATCGCCGGGTGCTCTTTCAGGCGATCGACCCGCGAACGCCGTTGCTCGAGCGACTTCGATTCCTTGCGATCACGGCTCGAAATCTCGACGAGTTCTTCATGAAGCGCATCGGCGGCCTGAAACGTCGGCAGGAACTCGGACTGGGAGCCCAGAATCTCGAGACCCTGCCGCCCGAGCGGCAGCTTGAAGAACTCCGGAGCGTCGTCCTCGATCTGATGAGTCTTCAGCGTCGATGTTTTCGAAGCGACGTGCTTCCGGCGGTTGCCGATGCCGGAATCGAGCTCCTCGGTTGGAACCAGCTCACCGAGGAAGAGCGGGAGACCGCCGAGACCTGGTATCGAGCGAACATCTTCCCGATTCTCACGCCGTTGGCGGTCGACCCCGGGCATCGTTTCCCGTTCATCTCGAATCTGAGCGTGTCCATCGGCGTGATGCTGCGAAGAGCGGGCGAGACGGAGGAACTCTTCGCACGCGTGAAGGTTCCAGAGGTTCCCCGGAGGCTGTACGACCTCGGAGATGGACGACGCTTCGTTCCGGTGCAGGAATTGGTCGAGCACAACCTCGACGGGCTCTTCCCGGGGATGGAGATCCTCAGGATCCTTCCGTTCCGAGTCACGCGGAACGCGGATGTGGAGGAGGAGAGCGAGGATGCCGAAGACCTCCTGGAGCACATCCAGCAGCAGTTGAGGGAACGACGCTTCGCGCGGGTGGTGAGGCTCGAGGTCGGCTCCGATCCCGATCCTCGCGTGCTCAAGTTGATTCTCGATGAGCTCGATCTCGACGAAGTGGACGTCTACGAGACGGACCAGTTGCTCGACTATGGAATTCTCGACGGCATCGCGGATCTGGACATCCCCGATTTTCGTTTCCAGCCGTGGCGACCGGTGGTTCCTCGCGGGTTGGAAGGGGACTCATCCGATCTCCTCGCCGCGATTCGAAGTGGCGACCTCATCGTTCACATGCCGTACGAATCGTTCGACGCGACCGTGGAGCGATTCGTCGAGCAGGCGGCCGCCGATCCCCGGGTGCTCTGCATCAAGCAGACGCTGTACCGAACATCAGGAGACAGTCCCTTCATTCCGTCCCTCATCAAGGCCGCGGAAAGCGGCAAGCAGGTCGCAGTGCTCGTCGAGCTCCGCGCAAGGTTCGATGAGGCTCGCAACATCCACTGGGCGGGCAAGCTCGAGGACGCCGGCGTTCATGTCGCCTACGGCGTGGTGGGATTGAAGACGCATACCAAGACGGTGCTCGTGGTCCGGCAGGAGGCGAGTGGGATCCGGTGTTATGCCTACATCGGAACCGGAAACTTCAACTCAAAGACCGCCGGCCTCTACGAGGATGTCGGCCTCTTCACCGCGGACCCTGCGATCACCGAGGATCTGGTCACGCTCTTCAACTACATGACGGGCCGGAGTCGGCAGCGGGAATACAACAAACTTCTCATCGCTCCGACCACGATGAAGTCGACGTTCATCGAACTCATCGACCGGGAGATCATGCTCAGCACGCCGGAGAGGCCCGGTCGGATCGTCTGCAAGATGAACCAGTTGGAGGACCGCGAGGTGACCGACGCGCTCTATCGAGCGTCCAGGGCAGGAGTGAAGGTCGATTGTTACGTTCGTGGTTTCTGTTGCCTTCGCGCCGGCGTTCCGGGACTGAGTGAGAACATCAGAATCTTCTCGATCATCGGGCGGTTCCTCGAGCACAGCCGGATCTTCTGGTTCTCAGGGGGTCAGGAAGATCCGCTCGATGGCGATTTCTTCATCGGGAGTGCGGACTGGATGTATCGCAACCTTCACAACCGGGTGGAAGCGGCCGTGCCCGTGGAGAATCGATCTCTCCGAGCGAGGCTCTGGGAGATTCTTCAGATCTGCATGGATGATCATCGTCAGGCGTGGCAGATGCGATCCGATGGGACCTATGCGCTCCGCGATTCATCGCATCTCGACCCGGATGATCCACGCATGGACGGCACGCACGCGAGACTCATGCGTCTCACCCGGGAACGCAGCGAATCGGACGGATGACTCGGCCGCTCAGAACGCTTCGAGTCGGGGCATGGCGCTGCCCACGAGCCTGATGGTCCGGGCCCGGTCACCCTCGATATCGAGTTGGATGACGTCGTTGGGTTCGACCGTGAGATCGATCGTGGCCCGATAGAGCCGACGGCCTTTTTCGTAGCTCAGCGTGAACGGCGCTTGAAGAACGCCTTCGGCGCTGGTGGTTCCCACCACGCCGTCAAGGAGTTCCACCGCAGGCTGACCGTCGATCTCGTACAGAAGTCTCTGGGTGTTTCGATCCCAGGAGATCGTCACGACTTCCTCGTTCTGGGTCTGGAACTGAATGAAGTCGCTCTGGATCGTGGTGACCCGCGGGTCGGATGGGAACGGGCCGAAATCGGTTCCGGTTCGAATCAGGGTCAACATCCGGTGCATGACGATACGGCCGATCGACTGCGTGGAGACTTCCTCGGTCGTGGCTTGATACGCACGAAAGCTCGCGTCGAGCGCGGCCAGGGTCGCCGTGAGAAGAGTGGCGGTGATGGCGAGTGCGATGAGCACTTCGATCAGGTTGAACCCGCGCCGTCGCACGTCCCGTCTGGTGCGATGAATCTTCATGACGAGATCCCTTCGCGGTAACTCGCGGAAATCGGCTCGGCGAGGATGGGCCATGGGATGCCGTCCGGAAGGACGATCTCGTCGTCGTATTCGAGGAGGATCTCGCCGAATCCGGAGAAGTCGGGATCGAGCGGATCCGATCCTTCGCCATCGCCGTCATCGGGTCCGAAGTACCCGATGGTGGTGTTGAAGGCGTCGGTCTGCCCGTCATAGAACAGTGGGCCTTCACCAGAAACCGGACGGAACGTCATCAGGAGGGTTCCTTTCACTGCGGCCGTACCCCGGATATCGAGAATTCCAGCGATGATCAGTCCTCGAAGATCTACGCGTGGCGTCGATTCCGGTTCCAAACCGGTCTCGTTGGTGAAACTTCCGACGTCCACCGACCAGCCCGGCATCATGATGGAGCTCTTCTTCATCTCCGTGACCTGCTCGGTGGGCAGGGAGTTGAGGAGATCCTCGAGGTCAGCGGCATCGGGTTGGTTCTTGAGATCCGGATCATCGGGATCGGCGAAGAACCGCGAGGCGCCGGTGATCTGGACCTTGTTCCGCCAATGGGTGTACTCGCCGGGTGTGTCGCCCGCGAGCGACCCGAGAAACGTGCAGTCTTCAAAGCGAAGGTTGTTGGACAGGACCTTGGAGTCCTGTACTTCACCGAGGTCGGGGTGGCTCGAGAAGAGATCCCCGAACCGAAGTCGGATGAGGAATCCTTCGCCCGGATCCGCATCTTCCAGAGCGCCCGCGTAGTTCCAGTTCGGATCCTGGCAGAGGGTCTCGGTCTCGACGTAGGTCACGCCGAGGAAGGTGCAGTCCTCGAAGAGGGCGTTCGTACCCACGGGAATCAATACGTCGCGGAAGGTGATCCCTCGGTAGATCGGGCGAAGATAGAGGTCGTAGGGGCTGAAACTGCCGAGGGGGGTCGTTTCGTAGCCCGGATGTTCCTCGTCGCCGGGAAGCAGCTGCTCGCCTCCTCCCGAGACTCCGGCGTCGACCTGAGACTGGAAGTCGTCGCCGCTCTCGGCGACGTCGAGGAAGTACTCGGCGCTCGAGTCGAACATGTCGGTGGTGACCACGCGGAGTTCATCTTCGTCGAGCCCGAACGACATGGCGGCTTCGTCCGGATCGGGTCGAACGGTTCCGTGAACCACGGTTCGAACCTCCGCGCCATGAACTTCTTCCCACTCGCTTCGAGAGACCGCGAACGCGAGCCGCCCGTTGATCTTGGCGAATTGGTCCCAGGAATCCAGAACCCCGTCACGCCATCCGAGAAGATTGTCATCCGCGTCGACGACTCCGTCTTCGTTTCGGTCGGGTTTCGCATTGTCGATGAGGTGGGCCAGTTGATCGTCGATGCCGACGAATTCCTCGGTCGCACCACCTGCCAGCGTGGAGTCATACACCACGCGCCCGTCGGAATTCACGTCGAACGCTTCGAGGAAGAGGTCGAACTCGTCGACGAACTCATCTCCATCGAGATCGAGAAAGTCGTCATCGAGTTCGGAACCTTCGACCGGGTGTTCCGGCCGGAGCCGTCCGTCGTCGTCGACGTCGTGGCTCGTGACCAGGGCTTCGAACTGATCGAGACGGACGTCGAGTGCGGGTGTGAGCCAGCGAATATCGCTTCGCATGTCGAGCGGATTTCCATTCCCGGGATTCAACTCGCCTTCGTTCTCGCCGAATCGGGTTCCCAGAGGGCCCACCACGAGGACGTTCTTTCCGATCATGATGCGATTGGGGCTGACCACCGCATATTCGATTCTCTTGTCGAGGCGAACCTCCATCGAGAGCGTTCGACGGACATCACGGTCGACGCCTTCGCTGAGAATCCGGATCGCCGGTTCGTTCGGAATCAGCTCGTAACGAAGGCGGAAGTAGGCGCCGTTCTCCTGTGAGGAGACGCGGATCGGTCTGGTGTCGAGAATTCCGGTTTCGAGATCCAGAGCGGGGAACGAAGCGTCGCCCGG
The DNA here is from genome assembly GCA_002167845.2 of Phycisphaera sp. TMED9. Classification (GTDB taxonomy): domain Bacteria; phylum Planctomycetota; class Phycisphaerae; order Phycisphaerales; family SM1A02; genus UBA12014. The sequence goes on from NHBO02000081.1 coordinate 59,658, forward strand.
TTCGATGATCTCGCTGTGATCGCCGGCGAGATGCGCATCCCGAACCGCTTCGGCCAGGCTGGATGAGATGCTGCTCGAGACGTAACCATCCGGGGGGAGGACCTCCACATCGCCATCCGTGGACTGGTCGTAGGTTCCATTCCAGAGCGCTTCGGCATAGTCCGCGTCGATCTCTCCCTTCCACACCACGAATCGTTTCGCTTCGCGTTGCAGAATCCAGCTTCCGAAGACCAGTCCCGTCTCCGCGGCGCTCGTGGACCGACTGACTCTCAGAGAGACGTCGGCGGTCCTGACGTTGCCGGTGGCGACCACCGCCATCGCGGCGACGAGCGACCCGAAGATCACCAGAAACATCATCGAAAGAACGCTTGCGACACCGCGGCGATGAACTTGCCGGGGGCGCCACGCGGGATTGTTCGGGATTGAGTCGGACATCATTTTCTTCCTCGCCTCACGCGCGTCTGCGATTCGAACTCATCCGGGCTGGATCCAGATGAGCCTCGTGATTTCCGCGGGTTCGAGGTCGGTCGGTCCCTGGTATTCGACCACGACTTCGACTCGGATCATCTCGCTGGTTCCCTCGGGCAGGGTGACTCCGATGTCGAAGGGGTCGACGTTGGAGACCAGAATCCGTTGTGACCAGCCGGGCATCGCCTCGAACGGGGTTCTCATGGCGGTGATCGGGCCGTTCCCGAGATCGAATGAGAAGACCGCGTCGTCGAAGTCGTCGATGTCGTCCCAGTCTTCCACCAGCGATTCGTTGGGTTCCGGTCCCCAGAACTCGACGCCGGTCACCGGATCATGCGAAGGCATGTTCAGGGTGAGTTCCCGGATCTCGCCCGCGAGCCTCATCGCGTTCGCGGAATGCTGAGCCCAGTCGTTCTGGCGGTGGAAGGTCTGTTGTGCCGCGACCATCGCGAGCACGCCGGTACCGATGATCACCGTGGCGAGGGCCGATTCGATGAGCGTGAAGCCGCGGCGGCTGGCGTGGTGGGTTCGCTGGAAGCTTCGATTTCGCATGACGCGTTCCTTCCCTTCGGTCAACCGGAGACCAGGCTGCTCATCTTGAAGATGGGCAGGATGATCGCCATCGCGATGAAACCGACGACCGAGCCCATCAGCACGATCATCAACGGCTCGATCATGCTCGTGACGGCCTTGATCGCATCTCGAAGGACACGGTGGTAGTAGTCGCTCACTTCATCCAGGACTTCGCCGAGCTTGCCCGAGTCCTCGCCCGCCGCGACCATCTGAATCACGGATTTGGGGAGGAGCTTGGACTTGCCGAGTTGCGTCTGGATCTTTCGTCCCTGTCGCACCGACGAATGCACCGAACGCCACATGCGTCGGAAGAGTCGATTGCCGGAGATGTCACCGGTGATGGCGAGCGTGTCGAGCATCGGCACGCCGGCGTTCAGGAGTTCGCCCATCGTGTGCAGCGAGCGGCTGATGTAGAGCGCCCGGAACATCCGCTTGGCGATCGGCATGGAAAGTTTCGCTCGATCCCACCAGAACCCGCCGAGCTCGGTTCGGACGAACATGAGGAATCCACCGATCGCGGCAACCGCCGCGATCAGAATGATCCACCAGTAACCGACCATGAAGTCGGACAGTGACATCAGGAACTTCGTCGGTCCCGGCAGGGCCTCTTCCTTGCCTTCGAACACGCCTGCGAAGCGGGGAAGCACGAAGGTGAGAAGAAACACGGTGACTCCGATGGCCATCGTCGCGATGATCCCCGGATAGATGCTGGCTCCGACCACGAGCTTCCGAGTCTCCAGCTCCTGCTGCAGGTATGCGGCGATCCGGTCGAGCATGCGGGCGAAGGCACCGCTCATCTCGGAGGCACGGACCATGCTGAGATACAGCGGGCCGAAGAGCTTGGGGTGTTTCGAGATGGCTTCCGAGAACTGGCGCCCGCTTTCGATGTCGGCTTTGATCTCAAGCAGGATCTTCTTGAACTTCACATTCGTCGTCTGTTCGGAGATCCCTTCGAGCGCCTGGCGAATGCTGATGCCGGCGCGGATCATCACCGCGAGTTGCGTCGTGAAGTCGAGGATGTCCTTCTTGCTGGGTCCGCTCGACCAGCTGAGTTTCTCACCGAGACTGGCGAATTTCGCCGCGGATGCGGAAGGAGCCAGTTGCATCACGTGCAGGCCCTTGCCTCGGAGCATGGCGGCAGCGGTGGCGGCGTCGGCGGCGGCGACTCCGCCTGCTTCGACTCCTCCTGATCCGTTCCGAGCTTGATAGCTGTACTGGGGCATGGTTGCTGTTCCGTCCTTCGCCTCAGGCGGCGATCATGCGTTCAAGCTTGTCGGGATTGGCGGATTGTGCGATGGCGTCCTCACGGCTGATCATTCCGTTGTAGAAGAGCTCCGCGATGGCGTTGTCGAGGCTGATCATTCCCAACTGTCGGTTCGTATCGATGACGTTGGGGATCTCGAACGTCCGTGCTTCGCGGATGATGTTCCGGATCGCCGGGGTGCAGAGCATGATCTCGATCGCGGGGACCATTCCGGTGCGATCGATCCGGCTGAACAGCGTCTGGCTGACCACGGCCTGGAGCGTGTTGGCGAGCATCGAACGGATCTGGTTCTGTTGCCCCGCCGGATACATGTCGATGATTCGTTCGACGGTCTGAGAGGCGTCGACGGTATGCAGGGTGGACAGGACCAGATGGCCGGTCTCCGCCGCACTGATCGCGAGCGCCGAGGTTTCGAGGTCCCGCATTTCGCCGACCAGGATGATGTCCGGATCCTGTCGGAGTGCGTGCTTGAGGCCGCTCGAGAAACTCGGCATGTCGGTGCCGAGCTGGCGTTGTTCAATGAGGCACTTGTCACTCTCGAAGACGTACTCGGTCGGGTCCTCCAAAGTGATGATGTGCTTGCGGTACCTCTCATTCATCGCTTGAAGCATCGCCGCCAACGTGGTTGACTTGCCCGAGCCGGTGTCACCGGTCACGAGCACGAGCCCTCGTGGGAGGTAGGTCAGCCGCGAGATCACTTCCGGTAGATTCAGGTCGGCGAGTGGGGGAACCGAGCACTTGATTCCTCGAAGCGCCATGCCGAGCACACCCTTCTGAAGGTGGGCGTTGACGCGGTACCTCTGAAGGCCGGCGACTTCATAGGAGAAGTCGAGATCCATCTGCGAATCGAATGCCGCGAGTTGTGCCGGACTGAGCATCTGCTCGAGCGCCCGCCGAAGTCCATCGGGGGTGAGTGGCGGGCATTCCATCGCCTTCATCACGGTATGCACCCGAACCATCGGCGGATGACCCGCGACCAGATGGATATCGGAAGCGTCCTGTTCGAATGCTTGTCGAAGAATGTCGTTGAGATGCATCAGCCACTCCACCGGAGAAAAAAAGCGATTGCTTCCTTCTGCATCGGCGGTGCGAGGGGCCGGGTTGACTTGAACCGCTCGGGTTTAGTCGGACGCCTCGAGGCTGGAACCCTCGGACGCGATTGCGGGTCGTGCGGCGTTTGCGGATGATGCGGGTCGAATGAGCGTGAACGATCCGGAACCCGCGAATGACTGGGTGGGGCGGCGGATCCCCGCATCGAAGAGGATCTGGCCCAGGAATCCGGAAGCCTGATATCGGACCCCGCCTTCGATGCGCCAGGAGACCGGTGCATCCAGATCGACTCGTTGAGCGAGGTCGGCGGGAATCGGAATGGATGCGGGAATCTCCATTTCGATCACTGTGCCGGGTGGAATGGTCCTCAACGCCGCCCAGCGGCCTTCGAATCGACCAAGGCCTTCCACGATCAGTGAGTACTGGAATCGCTCCAGCGGGAGATCCTTCTCGCCCGTGTTGGAGAGACGGAGGTCGATTCGGAACTCGGCGGCATCCTCGGTCCTGGAAACCGGACGGGCGGCCGTGGCTTCGACCCTGGGCGGGGATCCGCAGCCTCCGAGGAGGAGGATGGGCACCAGCAGGAGGAGCACGCGGTGGAACGGGATGAGAAGGGGACCTCGGAGGAGCATTGGCATACTGTACCGGGGACCGCCCGCTCGATCTTCTTGCTCTCATGCCGTACTCGGAACCGATTCCATCCTCTGCCGGCCGCCCTCGAGGGCTTCTGCGCCATCTTCCGCTGATGGCGGGCCTTCTCGGTGGCCTCCTGCTCGCGGAGGCCGGCGCGGTTCCCCAGCAGCTTGATGATCGCATCGCGGTGACGGTCGATGATTCCCCGGTCGCCACGAGATCCCTCAGTGAGGCCAGATCACAAGCCTCTGACAACCCCGCGCGGACCGCGGATCTCCTGGCCGGGCTTCTCGACGAGTACGGTCATCGCCTCGTCGCCTCTGCGGAGAACGAGGATCTTTTTCGATCCGTTCGAGCGGAAGCGATCAGCCTGCTTCGCGCCGATCCGGGTGTCCTGGTCGCGTGGCGTCGAGACACTGAAGCTCAGGCCTTTGGATTGCTCGAACAAGAGGGAATCGAAGCCGCGTTCGACCGTCGCCCACTGACCGACGCCGGGTTGGAGGCGGGCCTTCGTCTCGCTCAGCGGTCGATCGAGTCGGGGCGGGCCGCAGGAGCCTTGCGACTCCTTGAGGAGCTCTCGACCTGGCCCGGGGCATCGAGTGTTCGAAATCGGATTCTCCTTCTCCGCGGACTGGCCGGAATCGACGCCGCATCGACCTCGCGACTCCCACGGAATCGTGATGAGTTTCGAGCGATCTTTCAGGAAGCGATCACGGAGCTCGCTCGGTCCGATTCCGAGGCGGCGATTCGTCTGCAAGACATCGAATCGAGTCGCCGTGAATCAGAGGATGGGAAGATCGTCGGGACGGGTGAGCTCGAAGCGCTTCGAGACGCCGACTGGACCCGGATCTGGGAAGAACCCCTTCCAGACACGTTGTTCAAACGCCGGTACTTCGACTCCGTGGACGGAAAGGCATTCTCCGAATCCAATGCCGCGAGAGCCCGGGCCTCCGCTTCGAGCATGACGGCGACTCCGGTTCTGGCGGGGGATCTGGTGCTGATCAATGAAGGATTCCTTCTTCGAGGATTCGATCGTTTCACCGGCCGAATGCGTTGGTATCGCGACTTTGGAATCTCTCGCGGGATGCGACCGAGTGGGACGCCGGGAGATCTTGGTGAAATCGTCCTTGCTGACGGTGATGGATACACCGTGATCGGGCACGCCTTCGGCGGCGGTCGAGAGGGGACCGGCGAGGTGCTTCGCTTCGATCCGGCCACGGGACGGGAACGATGGAGAATTCGGCCTGATCGTCTCGAAAGCAATGGCATGCTGGAGGGAGCGTTCGTGTCTGGTCCGCCATTGGTGGTCGATGACATCGTGGCGCTCCCGATCAGAAAATCGAACGCTCGTCTCGAGACCATCGAATTCGCCCTCGGCTTGGATCGCTCGACCGGAGCGTTTCGCTGGCTCCGGACGATCGCCTCCAGCGGAGGCGTTCGAATGGGAGGCGCTCGGACCTTCGCTCGTTTCGCGGAACTTGAAGGTGACATCATCATCGCCTCCGCGGCAGGCGCCGCTGCCAGGCTCGAAGCGCGTACCGGGCAGGTTCGGTGGCTTCGCCGGGGCACCGTTCCCTTGCGAGCGCCAAGAATCGCTGCGGCACCATGGGAGATCGCGGGGCCGGTGGTGCTCGATGTCGGGATCGCGACGCTCGGACCGGCCGGACTGAACTGGATGCTGCTCGACCCCGAGACCGGTGAGGAGTTGCTTCGGCGTCCGGTGGGGGCCGGGACGGTCGCCGGTGCGGTGCGGTATCTCCTGGCATGTCCGGGTCGGTCGGAGGGCCGGGATCTCCTGCTCGCCGTCGGGACCGATGTCGTGGCGATCGACGTCGGAGTGGCGGCGTCGGAGCCGGTGTGGACGTTGGCCCGATCGGTTGCAGACGCTCGCGATTCGATTTCGACATCGGCCGCGTCGGAAATCCGGGGCCGGGTCACGGTCGTCGGAGATGCGATTCTCGTTCCGTTCCGGGACGGTCTGGCGGTTCTCGACGGCATCAGCGGCCAGTTGGTCCGACGAATCTCAATCCCGGGAGGCGGAAATCCTGCGGCGACGACGACCGGTCTCTTTGCAGCGGGAGATGATCGCCTTGTCGCGTACATGCCGATCGACGACGCGATCGCGACGCTGCGGGCGCGAGTCCGACAGTCGCCGGATTCCGTGGTGCAGGCGCTCGCGCTGCTCGAACTCGCTCAAGGTCTCGACGATCGCGAACTCATGGTGGAGGCTGCGAAGGCTGCGTCGGGCGGGCTCGCTCGTCAGGACGACCCAGCCCTGCGCACGGAATTGCTTGATCGCATCCTCGAGTCGATCGCCACCGCCGTGGATGCCACGGAGGGTGAACTCCTGCTCACGCTCGCCGATGTGGTGGCGGTGACTTCGAGTGATCGGGTGCGACGGGAACTGGCGGTCGGGGATTGGATGTCGAAGCAGGGGCGACTCGAAGATGCGATCTCGGCATGGTCCACCGTCCTCGAGGAATCAAGCCTTGCCGGCGTCGAGATTCCGATCTCCGAGGATCTCGTCGCGACCGCGGGCGGAATGGCTCGATCGCGGATCGCCGAGATGGCCGATGCAAACTCGGGCATTCGAGCCGTCCTGGATGGTCAGGCGGAGGATGCGTTCGAGCAGGCACTGGCTGACCGGGCCACCGCGGACGTCTTCATTTCAGTCATTCGCCACCATCCCGGTGCACCGGCGAGCATTCAGGCGGCTCGACGGGCGATCGAGATTCTTCGGGACGAAGGCTCTCCGCTCGAGGCCATGGCGGTCGCGTGGCTTGTCGCACGTGATCTTGACTCTGAAGATCCTGATCGAGGCGCGATTCTCGAATTTGCATCCACGGTCTCACCCGAGTCCGGCAGACGATCCATGCGTCTGGCGCTGCAACGAGCGGCGGGAGATCAGTACACCGTGGCCACGGCGCCGGCGGTCGCTGGTTGGTTGGAGTTGCCCGACACGACGATTCGCCGCCCGGCGCTCGATGGTTCACCGTTGAACATGCGTTCGATCGCGGGAAGCCTGGCGCCCCAGTCTCCGACCGCCGCCTTGGAGTCGCCCGTTGATGGCGTTCACCTCGTCGAGGACGACGGGAAGGCTCTGGTCTTCCGGAAGGGGCCGAATCTCGAAGCGGTCTGGCGACTGCCCTTGGCGGGCAACGGATTGCAGATCATTCGTCACGAGCCGACGCTTCTGCTCTGGGAAGGACCCGATCTCCGAGATCCTCAACTCAATGCGATCGATCCTCTGACGGGGGAGTTGCTCTGGTCGACCCCTCGGGCGACCTCCTTGCTTCCAGCCCCGGATCGGCTCGTGGTCGGCGCCGATGGTTTCTTGCCCGACAGCCGGCCATTCCTGCCCTTCGAAATTCTGCCCATTCCCGTTGATGAGGGGATCGTGCTGATCCGCCGGGATGGCGGCGCAGTGAACATCGATGCGGCGGACGGTCGGACGGTGAACTGGTCCCGGAGCGGTCTGCTTGATCGGGTCTATGGCGTCGCGCGGTCCAATGGTCTGCTCCATCTCCATGGGGCTTCAACGGCTTCTGACGGAGGTTCGATCGGGCGGGTCGTCAGCATCGACCCGATGACCGGGGGGACCGTCTTCGAAGCGGATGTCCCTGGTGGCGACGTTCGATGGCTCGCGTCGGACGATCTTGGGAGACTCGCGGTGGGGACCACCCGGTCCGTCACCGTGCTGGATCCTGTCGAGGCGATTCTGGGTGAGCACCGGCGTTGGGCGCGGACGGATGGCCGCCTTCTTGGCGTGTCATTCGGTCGGTTTGAAGATGACCGGCTCGTGGTGCTCGACGATCGAGGGCTCCCGATGGTCCTCGACTCGAAACTTGGTGCGATCGATCAGGAGCGGTGGCGGATCCCGAGCAATCCGGACTGGATTCCGGGGGGTGCCGCCTCGATTCTCGCCGATGGTGATCGCCGATTCCTGCTCTATCCAGACCGCGTCCTCCTCTACGACGTCTCCGGCCGGCTTCTCGGGGCAGACCGGATCGCGGACACGAATCGCATGGATTGGTCCGCCCTTCCCACCGCGGAGGGCCTGAGATTGATCTCCCAGCGGCCCGGGCGGGGGCGATACACCTTCCGGATCTTCACGCTCGATCCAGATACGGGCCTTCGAATCACCGGTCAGCCATTCGAGGTCGAGCCGACGACGACTCGATACAAGCGGAGTCGAGCCATCGACGGCTGGCTGCTGCTTGGTACCGGGCAGGAAGTCAATGCGGTGCCGCTCCGGGCCTCTGAGAAGGTAATTCCCGAGGGACCTTGACGAGCCGACGGGATTCGGGCATAAAACTCAGCCGACAGTCAAACGCGGATCGGAATGATTGGCCATTCCGCCCCGCGAGGACGATCCTCTCTTGAATTCGAAGGACCTGCTCGATGACCACGTTTCTCGCCAACGACGAACTCACTTCCACGCTCCCCGCTCGCGATCCGGAGGAGCCTGGAACCGATGCCGCGATCACGCTTCTTCAGGATCCATCCGAGCAGAGCTCGTGTGACGTGCGATCTTCGTGGAGCGGTGACGACGAAGAAGATGATTATCGTGATATCTACGACGACGATGAAGATGAAGATGACGACGAGGACGAGGACGAGGACGAGGACGAGGACGAGGACGAGGACGACGACGACGACGACGAAGACGACGACGAAGAAGAAGACCT
>NHBO02000082.1 GCA_002167845.2 Phycisphaera sp. TMED9
CGGCCGCGACCGACTGATCGTCGTGATCGCGGTCACTGCCTCAGCCGGGCACGGTTGGAGGCTCGATCTCCACCGGGCGTTCCGCGAGGTTCTCCGCGAGGTGTTCGGCCCAGAGGTCCATCGCCTCCTTGGCGTGGCCCCATGGATCCAACTTCTCCAGTCCGAAGGGGCTCCCTCGGCGACCGCCCATCATCGCGAACACGAGCTCGTCGGTGATCGAATCGGTCACCTCAGCCTCCATCGCGGCGGCGCCGAGGCCGAAGCCGGCGATCGAGGTCGCGGGGTGGATGTTCAGCGCAACCACGGCCTTGCGCACGTCGGTCACCGCGATCCGCACCCGAAGCACCTCGGGTCCGGGCGTCTCGACGATCGCGTGGTCTTCGCCGAGGAAGTCGACGACCTGGCCATGGAAGTACTCGGAAAGTTTGGCCTTCTTTTCGTCGGTCATGTCGCGGGCGTCGGCGTCGTCGTCGATCCGAAGCTCGATCGGATCGACGAGAAACGCCCGGTAGTCCGCCACGTCCACGGACTCGTTGCTCCAGGTGACCAGCTGGTCCTGGTATTCACCGTCGTCGAGCGACGCGTAGGTCTCCTCCGCGAGGAATCCGGAGGGGGCGACCTTGTAGTCGGCGGCACAGCCGCCGAACAGGATCAGGGCGGAAATCAGGACGCTGGTGGTCAGGGCCAAGCGATGCATGGGGACGCTCCTTCGGAGGAAGATGCGAGGTGGACTGTGGGGACGATCGTCGTCCCGCATGGATCTTCGGGCCTGTTACGTCGGTCAGCCACGAATGTGCGTCAATCAGGTCGGAACATCGTCGAAGATTCGCGGGTGGGTCGACGCCTGCCGCTCGCAGGGGTCACCGAATTCGTCGTGATCATCTGAACCGTCGTGAGCGTGCATCGCCGCCTCCCCTCCGGAGTGCGGGGTTCGGCTTCGTCCCGCTGCGATCGGGACTCTCCCGGACGAGGCCTCACCAGTCGCGGGCGGGGATGTCGACGTCGAGCCGGGTGGCGCAGTCGCGGGCCTCGTCGTAGCCGGCATCGGCATGCCGGAAGACGCCCATCATCGGGTCGTTGGTGAGGACGCGGGAGAGTCGCTTCGCCGCGGCGTCGGTGCCGTCGGCGACGATGACCTGCCCGGCGTGCTGGCTGAAGCCGATGCCCACACCGCCGCCGTGATGGAAACTCACCCAGCTGGCGCCGCTCGCGATGTTCGCGGCGAAGTTCAGGAGGGGCCAGTCGCTCACCGCGTCGGTGCCGTCCTTCATCGCCTCGGTCTCGCGATTCGGGCTGGCCACGCTGCCGCAGTCGAGGTGGTCGCGGCCGATCACGATCGGGGCGGAGACCTTGCCGTCCCGGACCAGCTCGTTGAAGAGAACGCCGGCCTTGTCGCGCTCGCCGAGGCCGAGCCAGCAGATGCGGCACGGCAGGCCCTGGAAGGCGACCCGTTCGCCAGCCATCTTCAGCCAGCGGTGGAGACCGACGTCGTCGGGGAAGAGTTCCATCAACGCCCGGTCGGTGGTCTCGATGTCCTTGGGATCGCCGGAGAGGGCGGCCCAGCGGAAGGGACCGCGGCCGAGGCAGAACTGGGGGCGGATGTAGGCCGGCACGAAGCCGGGGAACGCGAACGCGTCTGCGAAGCCGTTGTCGAGGGCCCGCTGCCGGATGTTGTTGCCGTAGTCGAAGGTCTTCGCCCCGCGCTCCTGCATCCGGACCATCAGTCGGACGTGCTCCTCCATCGTGTCGATGGATCGTTCCTGATAGCCCTCGGGGTCGGCGTCACGAAGGACTTCGGCCTCCTCCCGCGTCATGTCGACGGGGTAGTAGCCCTCGAGGGGATCGTGGGCGGAAGTCTGGTCGGTCAGGACCTCGGGCACGATGTCGCGTTCGTCGAGTCGACGAAGAAGGTCGACGATGTTGCCGGGCCAGCCGACCGAGATCGCCTTGCCCTGGTTCTTCAACTCGATCGCACGATCGATCGCGGCGTCGAGGTCGTCCTCGATCTCGTCGAGGTACCGGTCGTGGACCCGCTTCTCGAGGCGGTCCCGCTGGACGTCGGCGATCAGGCAGGTCCCCTCGGCCATGGTCACGGCGAGCGGTTGCGCGCCACCCATGCCGCCGCAGCCGCCGGTGACACTGAGGGTGCCGGCGAGCGAACCACCGAAGTGCTGTCGTCCGCACTCCGCGAAGGTCTCGTAGGTGCCCTGCAGGATGCCCTGGGTGCCGATGTAGATCCAGGACCCCGCGGTCATCTGGCCGTACATCATCAGACCCTTGGCGGCGAGATCGTCGAAGTGCGATTGCGTCGCCCAGTGGGGGACGAGGTTCGAGTTCGCGATGATGACCCGTGGGGCGTCCTCGTGGGTGCGGATGACGCCGACCGGCTTGCCGCTCTGGACCAGCAGCGTCTCATCGACGTCCAGCCGCTGGAGCGCCGCGACGATCGCATCGAACGCCGCCCAGCTGCGGGCGGCCTGGCCGCGGCCGCCGTAGACCACGAGCTTCTCGGGATGCTCCGCGACCTCGGGGTCGAGGTTGTTCATGAGCATCCGCATGGCGCCTTCGGCGGCCCAGGTGCGGCAGGTCTTCTCGGCGCCCCGGGGGGCGGTGATCACGCGATTTTCGGCGGCGGTATTCATGGCCTGATCATAGTCCTCCGAGGGACCGAACAGAACCAGTTCCGAGCCACAGTCTGGAATTCTCGGTGGGGGAGTTCCTGGATGCGACGATCCGGTTCTGGAGGGCACCAAGGGGGTGATCAGCCGAGGCCGCCGTCGGCAATGAGTCGCGACACCCTCTCGATGTCCGGTGCGGGGCTTCGATCGCCGGAGAGCGGCGCCACGACGGAACGGATCCGAGCATGGGCGGATTCGACGGCAGCACCACTGACCAGCGGGCGTTGGTGTTCGAGCGCCTGGCTCATGGTCAGCAGCTCGATCGAGATGACGTTTCGCAGGAGCGCGATCGACTGCATGGTGAGCAGACCGGCGGTCGCGCCCATGGAGTTGTAGTCCTCGATGCCGGCACTGGTCGGAATGTTCGCGACGCTGGCGGGGTTGGCGATGGTCTGCATCTCGCTGACGCACGCGGCGGCGGTGTACTGGGCAATCATGAGACCGCTCTGCAGGCCGGGATCTTCGGCGAGGTACGGAGTCACCGGGTTGTGCCCGTCGTGACCGGAAAGCACCCAGTAGGTGCGACGTTCGGAGATGCCCCCGATGTGGCACGCCGCGACGCGAAGGATGTCGAGGCCGATCGCCAGCGGCATCCCGTGGAAGTTCCCGCCGGACAGGATCTCCGCGGAATCAGGTTGATCGGCACCGAAGACCAATGGGTTGTCCGTCACCGCGCCGAGCTCGAGTTCGATGGTGCGACGAACTCCGGCGACGGCGTCCACGGCGGCGCCGAGCACCTGGGGAATCGCTCGGAGGCTGTAGGGGTCCTGCACGCGCGGATCGTTCTCACGGTGTGCCTCCACGATCGTCGATCCTTCAAGCACGGTGCGGAGGGTCGCCGCCACCGCGATCTGACCGGGTTGTCGTCGGACCTCGTGAATCCGAGCGTCCAGCGGCCCGTGGCTGGCGCGGCATCCATCGAGGCTCATGGCGGCGGCGATCGTCGCCGCTTCGATGATCCGCTCGAGGTCGAAGATCGCCAGCGCGCCGCAGGCGGCCATGAGGTGGGTGCCGTTGAGGAGCGCGAGCCCTTCCTTGGCCTGAAGTTGGAGGCCTTGGAGGCCGAGTTGCTCGAGGACCGTTTCGGTCGGCAGGCGTTGCCCGTCACGTTCGACTTCGCCTTCGCCCAGCAAAACAAGGGAGAGGTGGGACAACGGCGCGAGATCCCCGGACGCGCCGACCGAGCCGCGACTGGGGACGACCGGCGTGACGCCGGCGTCGAGCAGGGCGAGGATCCGGTCGACGAGTTCCGGACGGACCCCGCTGTGACCACGCACGAGACTGGCCGCGAGCAGCAGCATCATCGCCCGCACCAGATCGGAGTCGAGGGGATCACCGACGCCCGCGGCATGGCTGCGGACGATGTTCGTCTGGAGCGTGGCCAGCTGTCCCGGAGGAATCCGGACCTTCGAGAGCGAGCCGAAGCCGGTGTTGATCCCGTAGACGGCACGGTCGTGGTCGGCGATGTCGTCGATCACCGCCCGGGCGGCCCGCATGCGGTCCCGGGCCGCGGACGCGATGTCGATCGCAACGCGTCCGCGGGCGACGGCGGCGACCGCTTCGACGGTAAGCGGACGGCCATCGAGCGTGATCGTCGACGGAAGGCTGGTCATCGGTCGGGGCTCCTCGGCGGAAGGTGGCGACGGCGAGGTCCGAGGATACCGTGTCGGACCCGGTGGCCTGTGGTTTGCCGCGCCGAGTGGGTCGCCCGAATCGATTATTATGGGCTTCTCGGCTTCGCCCCTGGTGGCGTCCTTCGGGGGATCCACCGGCCTTCAAGCCGCGTTCCGGCCGCACCATCGAGGTTCGACGCAGAACCCGGATTCATGACTCAGGTTGCGGTGTTTCGTGACGTGAAGAAAAGTCTCGATTCATCGGATTCAGCGTGTTAATTTCAAGGGATGGGTGTGACGTCGACCAACAAGGTTCCGCGGGCAGTGAAGGTTCTCTTCACTGGCTACATGGCGGTGTTCACCTCCGTCTACTGGTATCTGTACGGGCCGACGAATTTTCTCTATCTCTGTAATGTGGCGCTGTTCCTGGCCCTGATCGGCATGTGGACGAAGAAGTCCCTGCCGATGAGCATGGCTGCACTGGGCGTCACGGTTCCCTCGATCGTCTGGATCGTCGACTTCGCCTCCCACCTGTTCGGTCCGCCTTTGATCGGCATGACCAGCTACATGTTCGATGAGGACGGGACGCTCTTCGTTCGCAGTCTGGCGCTGTTTCATTTCTGGCTGCCGCCACTGGTGATCTGGCTGGTGATCCGCAGCGGCTACGATTCCAGGGCGGCCTTCGCTTGGGTCGCGACGGCGTGGGTGTTCCTCCTGGTGTGTTACCTCTGGACGCCCGCATCGCCGCTCGAGGCGATCGATCCAAAGAAGCCATCCAACATCAACCTCTCGTTCGGATTGACCGGCAGGCAGACTCAGATGCCCGGAATCGTATGGCTGGGCATCCTCATGCTCCTTCAGGCGGTTGTCGTGGTCGTGCCGATGCACTGTCTCCTCAAACGGTTCGCAGCGCCTGCATCAACTCGGCCCAGCGGGCTCCTGCCACGACTCCGATTCAGCCGTGTCGAGCCCTCCGGGCGAATCGTCTGACTTGCCGGTGATCGTCATCGCGGGTCCAATGGCGGACATGATCGACGTCACCAAGCGTTACATCGCCCTGATCGGTGGAATCGCCGCCTGCATGCTGCTGATGATGGCGGCGGCCAGTGGACTGATCTCGCTGCAGGGTCTGCCCGGCCCGACGGTGGGTCTCTCGATCTCCCCGATCTCCGCGACGATCGGCATTCTGATCGCCCTGGTGCTCGCCTTCGGAGTGGCCCTGATCGTGGGCCGGGTCGTGAACGCGGCGGTCGCGGCATTCGTCCTCGGGACGGGGATCGCGGCCCTCTCGATGCAATGCGGGACGCATTCTGATGCGGTCTTCGCCGGGGCCAACGAGTTCATGATCGGGATCGAGACGCTGGTCTGGGGCGTCGTGGTTCTGGTGCTCGCCATGGGCCTGATGCGTTGGACGGGACCGTTGCCCGACCAGCCCTGGAACAAGGCATCGGACGCATTCGACTTCCGGAAGATCTTCTCGGGTCAGGCGCTGCGGTCGTCCGCGGCGGGCTTCGTCATGCTCGCGGCGGTCTGGCTGTTGTCGACCAACGATCTCAAGGGGCAGGCGATCTTCGCCGCCACCGTGGGTGGATTGTTCGCCGGGCTGCTGGGTCGGATCGCGGCTCCGAGGATTCAACCGGTGCTGCTCTTCGCGAGTCCGGTCATCATCGGCGGCCTCGGTCAGTTACAGGCTTCGATGGCGGGGGGCGACGGAATCGCGGCGTTCGTCACCGGTACCAGTCCGCATCTCGGCATGCCGATGCCCATGGACTTCGCCGCGGGCTCCCTGATGGGCGTGGCGATGGGGCTTGGTTGGTCGCGAAGCTTCGTCGAAGAACACGGCGACGACTGAATCGCCCTCTCGGGGAGGAGGGTTCCCCGGGCCATCGATGAAGTCCGGCTCGGCCGCATCACGACCCGCTTGCTCCTCCTACAATCCCCGGATGCTTATCGTCACCGGAACCATCGGGGTCGACACCATCCACGCACCAACCGGCTCCGCCGAAGGTGTGATGGGCGGGTCCGCCGCTTACTTCGCTGCCGCCGCCAGCCATCTCGCACCGACCCGACTCGTCGGTCTGGTGGGTGAGGATTGGCCGACGGAACATCGGGAAGTGCTGCAGTCCTTCGAAGGCATCGACTTCGGCGGGGTCGAGATTCGATCCGGCGGGGAGACCTTCAAGTGGGGCGGTCGGTACTTCGACGACATGAATCAGCGTGAGACGCTGTTCACCGAGCTGGGCGTCCTTGAGGACACGCCACCCACCGTCCCGGAGGAATTCCGCGACAGTCGGTACGTGTTCCTCGCCAACAGCCATCCCGCGGTTCAAGCGGATCTGCTCGACCAGTTTCCCGATCGAGCGCTCTCGGTGTGCGACACGATGGATCTCTGGATCAACATCGCCCATGACGACCTGCTGGCCCTGCTCAAGAAGGTCGACGGTGTGGTGCTCAACGATGGTGAAGCGGCCCAACTCGTCGAGACCCGCAACGTCGTCGACGCAGGGCGGAAGATCCTCGAACTGGGGCCGACGTTCGCGGTCATCAAGAAGGGCGAGCACGGTGCCGTTCTGGTGCATCGCGACGGAGTCGCCGTCGTGCCGGCCTTCCCCGCGGACCACGCTTCGGTGGTCGATCCGACCGGCGCCGGAGACAGTTTCGGCGGCGGCATGATGGCCCACCTGGCGAAACTCGACCGGACGGACTTCGACGCCATTCAGGAGTCGCTGGCCTGGGGCACGGTGATGGCGAGCTTCACCATCGGCTCCTTCGGGCTCGACGGACTTCGAGGGCTGGATGAGGCTCGCATCTCAGAACGCATGGATCGGTATCGAACGATGGCGCGGATCGGCTGAGCCACCGCACGCTCCGGACCCGACGTCCGACATTCAAGACTTCCTGTGAAGGACCCCAGACATGATTCTGCTCCGCCGATGGATCGACGTTCGCCTCCTGACCCTTCTCACGTTGGTCGTTTCAATCGCGGCCGTCGATTCGCAGGTGTTCGCTCAGGCGGGTTGGACGCCGTTCGGCGAACTTCCCGGCGCCGATGCCTATCAGGCGATGAGTCGCAACGGGCGTCGAGTCGGGGGTGGTGGTCGAGTGCGGGATGTCCGATTCGATGAGACCGCGGCCTACTTCATGACCGGGACCGGCTGGCAGAAGGTGGATTTCGTGACCGGTGAACGATCGGAAGCCGATCCCAAGGTGCTGCCGGATCGAGTGCGGTCCGGAGCCTCCGGGCGGCGAGGTGGTCGCCGGGCGGCTCGAGGTCGACAACTCACCGAGGAACCCTCGCCGGATGGAAGTCTCACCGCGATTCACCGGAACCACAACGTCTGGCTTCGTTCTGAGAGCGGCGATGAGATGCCGGTGACGATGGATGGGACCGAAGCGAATCGCTTCGGGACCGCCTGCTGGGTCTACGGCGAGGAACTCAACCAGAACACCGCGATGTGGTGGTCTCCCGACAACGCCTTCCTCGCGTTCTATGCCTTCGACGTCTCGCCGACCCGCGACTACTACCTGGTCGACGGTCTCACGCAACTGCGGACGGGAGTCATGAAAGAGCGATATCCCAAGGCCGGCGATGCGAATCCGATCGCAGGTCTTCGGATCTTCGACGTGGAGACCGGAAAGATCGTGAGCGTCGACGTCGGGCCGGAGGCCGATCAATACGTCTACGCCGTCCGGTGGACGCCGGACTCCAGTGAGCTCCTCTTCAATCGAACCAACCGGCATCAGAATCACCTGGATGTCCTCGCCGCCGATCCGAAGACCGGCGCAACGAGGGTGGTGGTCACCGAAAAGCAGGAGACCTGGCAGCGGAATCGGCCGCTGATGCGATTCCTCGAAGATGGTCGGCGGTTCATCTGGGAGACGGAGAAGTCGGGGTGGAAGCAATATGAGCTCCGAAACCTCGATGGCGCCCTGCTGAACCCGCTGACCGGGACCTCGGTCACCGCCAGCGGCTTTCCCGCCGAAGCGATCGTCAAGGTCGATGAGGACGCTGGCGTCCTCTGGTACACCGCCCGCAGCAGCGAGACGCCCATCAATGACCAGCTGCATCGGGTCGATCTGGACGGCACCGATGAAAAACAGGTCACCACCGCCGACCTGCATCATTCGGGGTTCTCCATCGCCGCCAACGGTGAAGCCGTCACGGCTCTGCGACAGGCGGTGGACCATGCCCCCGAGACCGCGCTCTATACCGTCGATGGCGGCGAGGTCGCGATCCTCGCGGCGGGCGACGATTCCGGGCTTGAGAAGTTGGGCCTCGAAGGTGGGGAACTGATTCGATTCACTTCGCCCGATGGCACCACGCCGCTCCACGCATTCCTGCACCTTCCGGCGAATGCCGACCGATCCTCGATCGGGAAGTACCCGTTGGTCGTGGATGTCTACGGTGGCCCGGAGTCTCGTGGGCCGTCCAACACCTGGAGCCCGGCCAACCCCTTGTGTGAACTCGGGTTCGCCGTGGCGAAGATCGAGAACCGGGGAACCATCGGTCGGGGCAAGGCCTTCGAGGGTGCGACCTATCTGAACCTCGGTGGACCGGATCTCGATGATCAGGTCGCGGGTGTGAAGGCGATTCTCGCGGCACATCCGGAGATCGACCCGGAACGGGTGGGCATGACGGGCCACAGTTACGGGGGATACATGGCCGCGCTCGCCATGGTGCGTCATCCCGACGTCTTCGCCGCGGCGGTGGCGGGGGCGCCGGTCACCGACTGGCGAAACTACGACACGATCTACACCGAGCGATACATGCGGACGCCGAAGGAGAATGCCGAGGGATACGACGCCGGGAGTGCCGTCAAACTCGCGACGAAGCTCAAGGGTGATCTCCTGCTTCTTCATGGCATGGAAGACGACAACGTTCATCCGTCCAACACCTTCCAGATGGCGGCGAAGCTGCAGGACCGTGACATCCCCTTCGAGATGATCATGTTTCCGACCGCGACACATGGCATCGGCAGCGCCGCCTACCGATCGAGCAAGTGGTCGTTCCTTCAGGAGCACCTGGGTGGTGCGGCCACGGCGGCCATGGTGAACGAGGCGCCGTGACCGAGCCGGATCGCAACCTCGACCCTCGCACGCTTCCCGCCGATCGTGGCGATGTCGATACCGAGCGGCCGCATCCGGATGGGGCGGCGCTCGAGACGCTCGCGACCGCCGAATTGATCCACTTTCTGGCCACGGATCAGCACCGGGCGGTGCATGCCGTCGAAGCGGCGACCGCCGAGTTGGCGGCATTGGCCGATGCCGCGGTGGCGGCCATGGAGAATCGAGGCCGACTGATCTATCTCGGCGCCGGGACCAGCGGCCGTCTGGGGGTGTTGGATGCTTCCGAATGCCCGCCGACCTTCAACGCGGACCCGGAGACGATCGTCGGGGTCATCGCGGGTGGTGATGCGTCGCTGCGGCGATCGAGCGAAGGGGCCGAGGACGATCCACGAGGTGCCGATGCGGATCTGGACCGGCTGGAGGTCGCCGCGACGGACGTGGTCATCGGAATCGCCGCGGGCGGGACGACGCCCTGGGTGCTCGGTGGACTGGTCGAAGCCAAGCGGCGAGGGGCGACCACGGCGTTGATCAGTTGTGCTCGAAGGAACACGCCCGAAGGATGTGATCATCTCGTGGTGCTGGCGACCGGGCCGGAGCCTCTGGTCGGATCGACTCGGATGGCGGCGGGCACGGCCACGAAGATCGCGCTCAATGCGTTGACCACGACCATCTTCACCAGGCTCGGACGGGTTCGGGGTGGCCGGATGATCGACCTTCGCGCCACCAATGAGAAACTGCACGATCGATGTCTGAGGATCCTTCTGGAGTTGTTCCCCGACCTTGATCGTCGCGAGGCGGACCGACGGCTTCAAGCCGCAGGTGATTCACTGCGAGTCGCGGTCGAATCGATCGAAACCGAACGCGCAGAGTGAACGATGCGTGAGACGCATCGATGTGGCTGGATTCGTGATCTCTGATTCCAGCGGTGTGATCTGCGACGGTTCCGCCACGAGTCTGAAACGAAAAGAGACGGACCCCGCCGAAAATCGG
Organism: Phycisphaera sp. TMED9; assembly: GCA_002167845.2. GTDB lineage: Bacteria > Planctomycetota > Phycisphaerae > Phycisphaerales > SM1A02 > UBA12014. Next base: position 10,349 of record NHBO02000082.1, read on the forward strand.
CGAGGTCCGTCACATTGGATCAGCGAACCGAAGGTTCGATTCAGATCTGGTCGTTGAGCGTCTTGAGCGCTCGGACCTTGACCGCCTTGGAGGCGGGCTTGGCCTTGAACATCATGTCTTCGCCGGTGAAGGGGTTTCGTCCCTTGCGGGCCTTGGTGGCCGGCTTCTTCTTCACGGTCATCTTCATGCCCATGAACTTGACGGGGGTGCCCTTCTTGAGGTCGGCGACCATCATCGACTCGAGGGTCGAGACCACCGCGGTGACTTCCTTGCGGCTCATCTCGGTGGCTTCGGCGATGGTGTTGAAGATCTGGCTCTTGGTGCGCGGTGCGACGGAACCCTTGATCTTCGGTGCAGCCTTGGTGGCTCGAACCGTGGTCTTCTTCTTCGCGGCAGTCTTTCGAGTGGTCTTCTTGGCGGCCGTCTTGCGGACGGTCTTCTTCTTCGCGGCGGGACGCTTGGTCGTTTTCTTCTTCTTCTTGGCCATTACGTTTGATCCTTGCTGGTCCTCTTTGGACCGTTGGTCTTCCGACTCGTCCTCAGGACGAGAGTCGGATCTGGACGGCCCCGGGACCACTCCATTGGTCCCACCAGTCGATTTTGGACGACCGGCAGAAAGGGGCGCAACACGTGAACAGTCGGAGTTTCCCGTGCTTTCGGCGCGAATCTAACTGCTCGCGACCGAATCGACAACAAGGAAGTACCGAGTAAATGCGCGGTTTTCCCGGATTTTTCAGGGTTTTCGAGGACGTGACGGAAGTGATTCTCCGTCATTTGAACGACTCGCGGACTCTGAAGCGGTGAAAGCAGAGCCGAGATCGAGCTGATCGAAGATGTCCTCGACTTCCTCGGATTCCTCTATCTCCTCGGGAAAAAGAGCTTCCGGAAGCACGGGGACGAGGGTCGTGTCACCGAATTCCAGCAAGGTTCCGGGCTCCAGCAGCTTGCGAAGCCATCGCTTTCCGTTGGCCCGGAGGCCTTGTTCCGATCCGGCGTCGGCAATGGCCCAACGGTCTTCCTCCCGGTAGATCACGGCGTGGAGCGGCGAAACCGCCGGGTCGTCGATGCAGATGTCGGCATGTCCGGAACTCCCGATCAGGATTCGGGCGGCATCCCCGAGGTCGAGGATCCGAATGGACTTCGATCCTTCGGACCTTCCGGCGAGGAGCAGGGGGAGGTGGTCGGTCGGTTTGGCGGGCGGTGTTTCGTCGCGAAGGAACTCCGACGCGATCCGAAAGGGCGGTTCCGTCGGGAGTTTCATCGCCGACGGGTCCGGATGGGGCTCCGGGGCCGTGGTATCCGAGAGCCAGAGAATCACGGGTCCCATGCGGACCCATGCCTCATCACCGGCGAATTGATGGAACGTGGTCTTGCCTGCTTCGTTCTCGAGTCCTGCCTTGGAACCGAGGTCGGCCAGATGCCAGACGCCGAGATGGTCGAAGAGGACGGCGTGATGGCGGCTGGTGCGATCGTCGGGAATGACGATGGTCGATCGATCGGATCGGCCGAGGGTCAGCAGAGACCGGGATTGAAGCGACTGGCTCAGCAGCAGGTCGCCACCAGGATTGGACACGAGGAGATCTGGCATGCTGGAGATACTACGACGCGTCGCGAGAAACTCGCGACGCGTCGGGGATGGATCTTGAAATTCGGGCCTGAAGGGCTGAAAAGCGATCAGGTTGCCGCTTTGGAGCCGTCGGCGGCACCGATCACCGCAGGTCGGCCGACCGAGACATAGGTGAAGCCCATGTCGGCCATCTGGCTCCGGCGGTAGACGTTGCGGCCATCGAAGATGGTCTTCGAACTCAGCATGGCGGCGATCTTCTCGAAGTCCGGGGACCGGAATTCGTTCCACTCGGTGGCGACCACCAGCGCGTCGGCACCGGGGAGGCATTCGTACATGCCCTCGGCCGCTTCGGCCTGCGGGAACTCGACCCGCATGTTCTCCAGCCCCTCGGGGCAGAACGCCTTCACCCGTGCGCCGGCATCGATGGCCATCTGCATCAGGGCGATCGCTGGCGATTCGCGAATGTCATCGGTCTTTGGCTTGAAGGAGACGCCCCAGAAAGCGAGGGTCTTTCCGGACAGGTCTTCGCCCATCACTTCGGTGATCTTGTTCCAGAACCAACCACGTTGTTCCTGGTTCACCTCGTGGACGGCCTCGTTGAGCTTGCAGGGCAGGTCGACGGCGCGGCCCATCGAGCAGACCGCGAGCGTGTCCTTGGGGAAGCACGATCCGCCGTATCCGAGCCCGGGATACAGGAACTGGTTCCCGATCCGCTTGTCGGCGCACATTCCTTCGCGGACGTTCTTGACGTCGGCGCCATAGGCTTCGCACAGTCGCGAGATCTCGTTCACAAAGGAGATCTTGCAGGCCAGCATCGCGTTCGAGGCGTACTTGACCATCTCGGCGCTTCGCACGTCCATGAGATAGATCGGATTTCCCTGACGCACGAACGGTTCGTAGAGCTCGTTCATCGTCTTCGCGGCGCCGTCGCTCTCCACGCCGCAGACCACGCGATCAGGCTTCATGAAGTCGCCGATCGCATCGCCTTCCTTGAGAAACTCGGGGTTGTCCGCGATGTGGAAAGGTGCGTTGGTCCGGCTCTTGATGAGATCTCGAACCTTGTGGCTGGTGCCGACCGGAACGGTGCTCTTGACCACCACCGTCTTGGGGGTCTGATCCTCACCGAGGGTGTCGATCACGTCGGCGATGTCGCCGGCCACCCGCAGAACGTATTGCAGGTCGGCGGAGCCGTCCGTATCACTCGGCGTTCCCACGCAGATGAAGATGACTTCGGCGTCCTTGTAGGCCGCGGTCTTGTCCGTGGTGAATTCGAGTCTTCCCGCGGAGGCGTTCCGCTGGATCATCTCGGAGAGACCCGGCTCGTAGATCGGGCTCTCGCCACGATTCAGCATTGCGATCTTGCGCTCGTCCACGTCCAGACACGTCACATCGTTTCCGGTCTCTGCAAAGCAGGCTCCGGTGACCAATCCGACGTATCCGCTACCGACCATCGTGAGTTTCATCTGCCCGGGATCTCCGCGGTTTTGAACGAATGAGGTATCAAAGCACGATTCAGAAAGGGAACCGTACCCGTCTTTTCGTCGCCATTCCACAGGTACTGAAGCCTGATTCCATCATTCGAGGTGCGCGGACGGCGGATTCTCACGGTCTCAGCCCGGACTCCGCTTCCAGAAGCATGCTCTTGATGCTCGGCCAGCGGCCTTTCGAGCCATGGCCCCCGAAACCACCGAGATCGCCCGCCCCGATAACCCGATGGCAGGGGATCACGATCGGAAGTCGATTTCGGCGCATCGCCTGGCCGACCGCACGGGCGGCCTTTGGGCGATGGACGCGGTCCGCGAGTTGTCCATAGGTGATGGTCATCCCCGGTGGGATCTTTCGGGCGGCATTCCAGACCGCTCGCTGGAATCCGGTCCCGGGTGGTGTCTCGATGTCTTCGAAGTCCACCGAGTGGCCGCGCATGGCGTGCAGAATCCGACGGCAGAATTCCGGAAGGAGGTGAGGATCCGCCATGCCGAGCGATTCGGAGGTCCGTCCGCCGGCGCCCGGGCCGTCGAGCATGTCGAACCAGCCGGTCTCCACGTGACCGGTATCCGTCCGCATGACGTAGAACGACCCGGTGGGAGAATCAAGAATTCGATGACGGGCGACTTCGTCGCGATCACACCGAGATTCTTCGTGGGGGGGCATGGTCCTCGAGACTAGCGACCAGGGGCGTGCGGTGGTCGAGGGTCGTTCTTGAAACTAGACTTCGCGGGTGTACCGGCCGTCCGAGAGACGATTTGCCTCGGCGTTCGACGGAAGGAATGGCGGAATTCAAGATGAAGAACGCGGATTCCAACGAGTCGGGTCGATACTGTTCCCGGTGCGGATACGACCTGACGGGGCTGATCTCCGGATGGCGAGACCGATGCCCGCTTCGGGAACGCTGCACGGAATGCGGGTTGGAGATCGACTGGCGTGATCAGTTCTCGACGACGGTTCTTCCCCGTTGGTACGTCGAGTCCGGACGGGGATTCTTCCGAGGGCTGTGGCGATCGCCGGGGACCATGATTCGGGTGTTGATCCCCGGGCATGTCTGGTCGAGGATCAGTCTCACGGCGTTCGCACGCCACGGTTCCTACCCGGCGATGTCGGGTTGGGTGGTCGGGCTCTTCCTGATGTGTTACCTGACCGCCGGCCTGCTCGTGGCGATGCCGGAAATCTCCGCCACGGCGAAGATCGCGTGGTCATCGAAGCCGGTGTCCATGATCGCGCCGAAGGCGGATTACCCTGGAACGACCTCGATGCGGGCCGGGAGGTTGTTGATCGATCCCTTCCAGTTCATGTTCGGGGAGAGGGCCTGGGAGGGGGGACGCCTTGGTCTCTCCAGATTGAGACCGCGGTGGGAGGTCGCCCAGGACCTCTGGGCCGGGCGACCGTTCATCGGAGCCCGGCGTGGCCTGCTTGGTTGGTTGGACCCGCGATTTCCGGGAAATCCAGACCCGCCGCCGCGGCGCGACTTGTTGCTTCTCGGGTTCAGTTGCCTCACGATCCCCGCCGCCTTTCTCGTGCTTCGGGATTCCATGAAACGAGCTCGAATTCGGACTGGTCTTCTGGTTCGACTCGGGATCCTCAGCCTGGGAATCCCCGCCGCGGTCTGGCTCGGGCTGGTGCTTCTCGCGGCGGGCCGAGAACTGACCGGGGCGTCGTGGAGCATGGAACGCGGTGGACTGGCGTCGGGACTCGAGATCACGTTGCCGTTCATGGGGATCCTCCTGCTCGTCGGGTGGTGGTCGGGGGCGTGTCGTCGGCTCCTCAAGGTGGAGGCCTGGCCGGTGGTTCTGGCCAGCATCTTCGTGGTCGGGCTGCTGGCCGCCCTGGTGCTGAGCCTTGCCTTCCGATCCATCGACGGGCCGATCCTCTGACACCTCCGGCCTCCGGGGCCCGTTTCGGATCAGTGCTTCCGTGATTCCGACCTTCCCGGCGGCCACCCTGATGGGCTGACGGATCTACACTTCTCCCATGAGCAAGACCCAGTCTCGAAGCACGACCGTCCTCGACCACGATCCGATCAGCCGGAGCGTCGTCGATCTCATCCGTCAATCCGATCCCGAAGTCGCCGACGTTCTCGTCTCCGAGGCGGATCGGCAGAGCTCGACCCTCGAGTTGATCGCGAGTGAAAACCACGTCACCAGCCCGGTCATGCACGCGGCCGGGACCTGGATGACCAACAAGTACGCCGAGGGGTATCCAGGCAAGCGCTATTACGGCGGATGTGAGTTCCACGACGTCGTCGAGGATCTGGCCCGCGAGCGAGCGAAGGAACTCTTTCAGTGCGGTTTCGCCAACGTGCAGCCGCACTGCGGTGCGAATGCGAACATCGCGGCGTTCATGGCGTTGCTGAAACCCGGCGACACGGTGTTGAGTCTGCCCATCAGTTCGGGCGGCCATCTGAGCCACGGACTCAAGCCGAACTTCAGCGGCACGTACTTCAACATCGTCGACTACGACCTCGATCCCGAGACCGAGCTGCTCGACTACGACGCGATCGCCGCGATCGCTCGCGAGTGCAAGCCGCAGTTGATCATCTGCGGGTACTCCGCGTACTCGAGGGTCATCGACTTCGCCAGATTCCGCGCCATCGCGGACGAGGTCGGCGCCTATCTGATGGCGGACATCGCGCACATCGCCGGACTGGTCGCCAGTGGCGTGCATCCGTCGCCCTTCCCGCATGCCCACGTGGTCACCACCACGACGCACAAGACCCTTCGCGGGCCCCGCGGCGGGCTGGCGCTCTCCGACGACCCCGAGATCGCGAAGAAGATCGATCGCAAGGTCTTCCCCGGAAGCCAGGGTGGTCCCTTGATGCACGCGATCACCGCGAAGGCGATCGCCTTCGGTGAGGCCTTGAAGCCGGAATTCAAGGCGTACTCCGCGCAGGTCGTCGCCAACGCCCGGGCGCTCGCCGATGCCTTGGTCGGACACGGCTATCGACTGTGTTCCGGAGGAACCGACAACCATCTCATGCTCGTCGACCTGCGACCACGCGATGCCGAATTGACCGGTGCCGACGCCGAGAAGTGGCTGGAGGATGCCGGGATCATCGTGAACAAGAACGGCATTCCCAACGATCCCCGGCCGCCGATGGTGACCAGCGGGCTTCGGCTTGGAACACCCGCCCTGACCACCCGCGGTCTGAAGGAAGCGGAGATGGTCCAGGTCGCGGCCTGGCTCGACCGAGTCATGGCTTCCGGCGGTGATGCTGCGGTCTGTGCCGAGGTTCGTGAAGAGATCAGGAACTTCTGCGAGCGGTTCCCGCTCCCGCACTGAGCGGCTTCTGGAGAGGCGCCATGACCATTCCGCGTTCGATCGTGTTCGTCGTGGCCGTCACCGCGTCGGCCGCGCTCGCGTCGCCGCCCGCCGCCTCGTCCGCCGAACGTCCCAACTTCGTGTTGGTGATGGCGGACGACATGGGCTACTCGGACATCGGGTGCTTCGGCGGCGAGATCCGCACGCCCAACCTCGACCGGCTCGCCGCGAACGGTGTCCGGTTCACCCACTTCTACAACACCGCCCGCTGCTGCCCGACCCGGGCCGCGCTCCTGACCGGGCGCTATTCCCACCAGGCCGGGGTGGGCCACATGGTCGACGACCGGGGGACCCGGGGATACCGCGGTGAACTCGCGCGTGACAGCGCCACGATGGCTGAGTCGCTCGGGGCCGCGGGCTACGCCACCGGCATGAGCGGGAAGTGGCACGTCACGCACAACCTTGGGAAACCCCGCGAAGGGATCGAACCCGAATCTCGGACCAACTGGCCCGTCGACCGCGGCTTCGAGTCCTTCTACGGGACGATTCATGGGGCGGGCAGCTTCTACGATCCGGTTACCCTGGCCCGCGGCGAGGACTACATCGAGCGAGATCGGGACGACTTCCATTACACCGATCGCATCAACGAGGAAGCGGCCGACTACGTCCGCCGGCATGCGGCCGCCGGTGACGGACGACCCTTCCTGCTCTACGTCGCGCACACGGCGCCGCACTGGCCGCTGCACGCCCGCCCCGAGGACATCGAGGCGTGCGCCGGTCGGTACGACCGAGGCTGGGATGCACTCCGCGAGACGCGGCATGCGCGGATGAAGTCGATGGGGATCGTCGATCCCGACTGGCCGCTCACCCCTCGGGACGGGCGGGTGAAGCCCTGGGCCGAGGTGACGCATCCCGAATGGCAGGCCCGGAGGATGGAGGTCTACGCCGCCCAGGTCGAGCAGCTTGATCGGGGAATCGGGGACATCGTCGAGGCGCTTCAAGAGACCGGAACGTATGAGAACACGGTGTTCGTCTTCATCGCCGACAACGGAGGTTGCGCCGAGGAGATCACCGCCGGGTGGGGAGGCTTGAGCATCCCGAAGGAGACCCACGACGGGCGATCGGTGGCGCGGGGCAACGATCCGGAGGTCATGCCGGGCGACGACGAGAGCTACCAGAGCTACGGCATCCCCTGGGCCAACGCCTCCAATACGCCCTTCCGGTTCTACAAGCATCACGTCCACGAGGGTGGGATCGCGAGCCCGTGCATCGTCCACTGGCCGGCGGGCATCGACGTTCGAGGCGAACTCCGGACCGCGCCGGGCCACGTGATCGATCTGCTGCCGACGTTTCTCGACCTCGCCGGGGCGACCCCGCCGAAGGAGATCGACGGTCGGCCGGTCGAGTCGGTCGAAGGCGTCAGTCTCGCCCCGGCCTTCGACGGGGGTGACGTGGATCGCGAGGCGATCTACTGGGAGCACGAGGGGAATCGCGCCGTCCGCCGCGGTCGCTGGAAGCTCGTGTCCCGACACCGCGGGCCGTGGGAGCTGTACGACCTGGTCGCGGATCGGACTGAAACTCGGAATCGCGCAGCCGAGGAGTCCGCGCGGGTGGTGGGGATGATGGCGATGTACGACGCCTGGGCCGCACGATGCGGTGTCCGCCCCTGGCCGCTCCAGCAGTCGAAGTGATCCCGAATCATCGCCCGATCCGTGCGTCGCGATGCGACTCGAAACNAAACGAAGACGGCCGTCGATCGTGGGATNGACGGCCGTCGGTTCATGCTCATTGAGGAATTCTTCAGCGAGCCGCGACCGGCGTTCCGCAGTAGCACGAGGCGGGGGGCATGACGTCGGCGCTCTTCCAGGCCCGCTTGAACGACTGGTCGACTCGCAGCGCCTCGTCATCACGGCCCTGGCCTCGAAGGGCTTCTCGCAGGCCCAGCAGCGCCCAACCGTTGGCGGGGTAGACCTCGAGGTCGCGGATGTAGACCTTCTCGGCATCGCCGTACCGACCTTCGGAGACCAGCAGGGCGCCGTAGGCATGGCGAGCAGGCATCATCCAGGGCGCGGGCTCGGCATAGATGATCTTCTCTTCGGCGGCACAAGCCTGGGCGAGCAGGTCGAGTCCGAGTTCGGTGTTGCCGGCCTTGNATTCGATCTCNCCGAGCAGCACCAGGCGGGCGAGCGGCATGATCTCCGCCGCGGGCTGGTTGCCGAGCCAGCGTTCGAGTCCGTCGAGGCCCTTGACCGCATCGTCGAACGCGACGACCTCGGCGCGAGCTTCATCGGCTCGGCCGGTGTTGGCCAGCGCGACGCCTCGGGCGTAGTGCCGCATGCAGTGGTTGACCTTGGCCCANTCGGGATCGGCGGGCTCCGCGAGGATCTCCTCCCACATGCCGAAACGAACCAGGGCGTGCCATTTGCAGGNGGCGATGCCGTCGGTCGCCATCGCGAGCGCCTCCATCAGAGGCGGCGGGACCTCGGTCCAGATCGCCCTGGCCGAGGAGATCGCCTCACGCCGGCGGCCTTGCATGGTCGCAGCCCAGGTCAGGAAGTGTCGATTGTGCGACATGTAGATGCGGTACTCACCGGCATTCGGATCGCCTTCGAACCACTGGTCGTCGAGTGCGGCGGCGCGGCGGTTGCATTCGGCGGCGTCGTCGTAGCGGCCGGTCTGCATCCAGATGTGGGACGGCATGTGCACCAGATGNCCGGAAGCGGGNATGAGGTCGATCAGACGATCCGCCGCGGGCTCCGCGAGCTCCGGCCACGGGGAGGATTCCATCGTGTGAATGTAGAGATGGTTGGCGCCCGGATGCTGCGGGTCTTGTCGCATCACGCCTTCGAGGATCGCCCGGAACTCCGGAGTTCGTTCGACCGGCTCCCCATCGGGACTCCAGTACGCCCAGGGCTGGAGGGTGATCATCGCCTCGGCGGTCCAGGTCTGGACGTCGGGGTCGTAGGGGAATCCCGCGGCGACCTCTCGCATCGCGGCGAGATAAGCCTCGTTCTGCTCGCTGAGATCCTCCGGCATCGGGTACTCGTACCTCGAGACCAGGGCTTCGATCAGGGCTCGGTTTGCGCCGGTCTCGCGATCTCGAAGGTCGAAGGCCTTCTTCGCGGCGGCATGCGACCACTGGTCCTTGGGTGGCACGATCGCGGGGTTGTTCTGGTTGGGCCCGGACGCGTAGCCGATACCCCACCAGGCCATCGCGAAATCGGGGTCATGACGGGTCGCTTCCATGAAGGAGGCGATCGCGCCGTCGAAGTTGTAGCCGTTCATCAACGCCAGGCCCTGGTCGAACCAGCGACGGGCCTGTTCGGAGTCGGTCGTCACCGGGCGGCGATGGGCTCCGAGGCGCTCGAGAATCATGGGTGGGGCCGGCATGGAGGCGTCCGGGAGCGCGGGAGGGGNCGCCGAGGCGACGGGGAGGCTCAGGGCAAGCGCGGCAATCAACATGGCTCNATCTCCGAAAGGGGCNNCGTGATGAGGTGAAGTCCTCTCCGTCTGNNTCCGGNNGAGTTTATCGTCAACCGCNNCGGTCCTGACGNCGGNCGGCGAATCGGCCGAATCACCGGCGTGGCGGAACCCGATCACGGTTCTCGGGCGATGAGATGGCCTTCGGGGCGATTCATCGGGGGCGATTCGAAACTTCTCCGAGCGATTCCCGTTGCCTTGGTGATTGTTCCGATGGTGTCAGGACTTCTGTTTCTCTCTCGTCACCATGGAGCCAGCGATCAGCATGTCCGACCCGATCTTCGACCAGGAACGCCGTGAATGTCCGCCCACCCTCGACTATCGCGTGGAGCAGTTGGTGCCCGTGGTGGTGGGCGCCCACCCGAGGGCGGAGATCGCCGATCGGCCGTGGGCGAATCGTCTGGTGCGTTCGATGCGGACGATCCTGCGAACCCGTGGGTTCGAGCTCACGGATGGCCCGATTCCTCTGGTGATGACCGATGTCTGGTACCTGAATGACGAGGCGCTTCGGATCCAACCGACGATCTCGATCGGTGATCCATCAGTGAATGCGACCAGCGCCTACCTCGCGAACCGACTTCCCTGCGCCTATGCGATCGAGAACGCCTGTCAGTTGCTGCTTGATCCGGAACTGCTGGAGCCTCGGGTCTGCCTCTGGGGCATCGATGACGAGAGTACGGGCCTCGCGATGGACCGATTCGAGACTCGCTGGCTCGAGGAGTTTCTCGACGCGGTGGAGAACGTCGTCGAGGCCTGAGGCTTCGCCTCGTCGTCCGGATCGCAGGACGCGGTTCGGCGGGATGCCGGTCGGTCGCCTCGGTCCTGAACATTGCGGGGCGATTCAGAGTGCCGCGAGTCGGCGGGCAATCTCTTCGCGCCGGAGCGCGTCGACCAACGGTCCCATCTCGCCCGAGAGCAAGACGCCGAGATTGACGCTCTCTCCGATCCGATGGTCGACTGCGATGTTCTCCTTGGCGCGGTAGGTCCGGATCTTCTCGGCGCGGTTGCCGGTGCCGATCATCGAGTTGCGTTCCGCGGATCGAGCGGCGTCCCGTTCGGCCTTCTGGCGTTCGAAGAGTCTCGCTCTCAGCAAGGTCCACGCCTTCTCCCGGTTCTGGGCCTGGCTCTTGGTCTCCTGCATCCGGACTTCGATACCGGTGGGTTCGTGGATCAGGTGGACGGCCGTCGCGACCTTGTTCACGTTCTGGCCGCCGGGACCTTGTGCGGTGGTGATCGATTCCTTCACGTCGGCGGGATCGAGTTCGACATCGACCTCTTCGGGTTCCGCCAGCACCGCGACGGTGGCGGTGGAGGTGTGAACCCGACCCTGGGTCTCGGTGGCGGGCACCCGCTTGACCTGATGGGTGCCTCCTTCGAAGCCGAGGTCGGACCAGACGCCATCGCCCGCGACCTGAATCACCGCGGCCTTGATACCTCCGGCATCCCCCGGGGAGAGTTCGAGATCCTCGAATCGCCAGCCTCGGTTCTGGGCGAATCTTCGATACATCTCGAGCAGATCACCCGCCCAGAGACCGGCCTCATCACCACCCACGCCGGCCCGGATTTCGAGGATCACGGAGCCAACGGCGCGATCGTCGGCGCTGACCAGCTCGGCCTGGATCGATTCGGCGAGCGACGCCATGGTCGACTCGAGCCCGGGTATCTCCTCGCGAGCGAGGGCGACCAGTTCGGAATCATCGCCGGCCGAGATCGCGGCGACGTACTCGGTGTGTTCGGCCCGTGCCGCGTCGAATGCCGCAAGGCCGTCCACGACCGAAGAAAGCGCCTTGCGCTTGGCGGAGATGCGAGCCACCTCCCGGTGGTCGCAGAGCACCTCGGGATCTTCGAGTCGCCGACTCAGGTCCTGGTGCTGATCTCGAAGCTCTTCGAGTTTCGATCGGAGATTTTCGGGCAGGTTCGTGGCCATTCGTTCCGAGCCTCTTCAATCGGAGGTGTCGTCGACGGGCGGCGGTGCATATGAAAAGGCCCGACGCCGCAATCATGCGGCACGGGCCTCGGTGAGTTCAAGGATGGACGGCGACGCGGGAGGGGACCGATCCCCTCCGCGAGCTAGTCCTTCTTCTTCTTGTCGAAGTAGTTGCCGGCGAACTTTCGCTGGAACTTCTCGACGCGGCCGGCGGTGTCGACGAACGCGCTCTTGCCGGTGTAGAAGGGGTGCGAGCCGGACCAGACCTCGACATGCATTTCGGGGACGGTGGCGCCGACGGTCATGACGACGTCGCCGCGGAAGTACACCTTGCACTCGGGGTGGTATTCAGGGTGGATCTTGTCCTTCACGGGGACGCTCCAAGGCTCGTGGTGGTCGGCTTTGACGCAGACCGGAATTCGGAAAGCCGGTGGTGATCGACTTGATCGCCATCGGGCAGGATGCCGGAGATCCGGCGAATCGGAGAGTATACCGGGGACGGAATTCGAGGCAAGGCGGCGCGGGTGGAAATACCGCGGTCCTCATCGATTCAGCCTTCGCCGAGGGCGGTTGAAAACGCCTCTATGGACCCGAAATCGGGTTTCAACTCAAGTGTGGCCCTTGACGCAGCCGATCGCTCCGGTACGCTTATGCGTCTCTGATCCCCTGTAGCTCAGTTGGTAGAGCGAGCGGCTGTTAACCGCTAGGTCCTTGGTTCGAGTCCAAGTGGGGGAGTTCTCAAGCGAGGCCCGTGTCCGAGAGGACGCGGGCTTGTCTTTTTGTTTTCAGTTGATAGAGCGAGCGCTGTGAATCGCGAGGTCCTTGGTTCGAGTCCAAGTGGCGCAGTTCTCAAACACCCGTTCATAAATCGACGTTTTGGGATTCTGCGGAGAATTTTCAGAATCGATCGCATTGATCGCCTACCCTGTTTCGACCGCCCCTTTGGCGGACTCTCCAGAGTGGCGGACTCGAAGTTCGTTGCGAAAGAGAATTCGATGACCTGCAGTGTCAACCTGAAGAGAGAAAGAACATTGATGACTTCCACAAATCGTTTGAAGACGTACACCGCACTTGCCGCCGCACCCTGTGCCGCCCTTGGTGGCATCGCCGCCGAAACCCACGCCGCACCGGGTCAGGTCCCGGCCACAGCCCAGTTGAATAATTCCACATTTGTTTCTGTAGATGCCTTCACCGCGGCAGATCTCCAGTTTCAAGCCTTCGCTTTTTATTCGTCCGCTTCAAGTGGCAGCGGCGGGCTTCAGATTTACAGTCCAGACCGGGGTAAGGCTGGCGACATGAAATTCTGGGGTGTTGAAACCGGCTCCCAGACCATCTCCTTCAATGCGACCGGCTTTGACAAGTCGAACAACGGCTTCGGTGGGTGGAAGAACGCTGGAACCCAAAGGACCTCCATGGTCGGTACGGGGCCGTCGGGAAGTGGCTACCTGGGCTTCGCCGTGCAGAACACGAATACCGGAACCTACGTGGCAGGCTGGGTCAACTTCACGTACGACCGGAGTCTCGGGAACGGTGCCAACGGCAACTTCTTCACGATCAACTCCTGGCTCTTCAACACCGGTGACGTGACCACCAGCATCACGATGCCGGGAACCGCTGCCTCCGGAGCGGTTCCGGGTGTCGGTGGTCTGGCCGGTCTCGCGATGGGTGCCGCGGGCCTGCGTCGCAAGCGACAGCGGGTCGCCTGATCGCGACCAGTTTCGGCCTCGAAAC
>NHBO02000083.1 GCA_002167845.2 Phycisphaera sp. TMED9
AGACGGCGGAGCCGTCCCCGCAGCGATCAAGCCATCCGCCACCGCCGAGGGAACACCGCCTCGCAACGGGGATTTCACTGCAGAAACCCACTTCGGACGCTGCTGAGCGGGGCTGTCGTCACGAACCGTGCGCGCCTCTGGTCGCCGTGCAGGTGTGAAGAGGCTTTGATCGTGATCACGCGTCTTCGGCTTCGAGGTGAATCGACGCTTGCGGTCCATCTCCGATCGGACCCCAGCGAGAATCCGGCGCCCCCAGTTGGCCGATCTCGGTGAAGGCCCCGGCTTGCGAGTCGGTCGATACTGCCGGCAGAACCGCCGGTAGCGAATGCTGCATTCCCGGAGCGTCCCGCCGAGCCGAAGAAACTGTGGATGGAGCGTCGTCAGTCCATCATCCTCGCCGGTCGAATGGCTTCCATAGTTGGTGAACTCGTCGCGAAGCCCCGGCGACGCACCGGCGGCGTACGGATTTCCGTGGATGTAGCGCAGGACGTTGAGTACATGCCGCTGGTCGCCATCCGGAACCGGTACCGCGTGGTATCTGGCTTCCCAGAAATGCCCGGTCCGACCAAGCAGGCGATTCAAGGTGATGGCCGTGTACCAGTTCAACCACTGCATCAAGCGAGGGAGGTCCGACGGATTCTCGGTCTTGAGCAAGTAGTGGACATGATTGCTCATCAAGGCGACGCCATGGAGGCGTGCCGAATACTTGAAGAGCGATCGGCGAAGCGCATCGAGGACCACGGCCCGAGCCTCACGGCTCCGAAGATCGAAGGCGCGGTTGTTGCACCGAACCGTGACGTGATAAGAACATCGGGCTCGGAACCGACGGCGAGGGCGAGGCATGACGAAATCCCTTGATCCGTGCCTCAAGTGCGATCATTCCGCGGCCACCGGCGATACCGCTTCGACCAGCACGGGGATCGACTTGAACGCCGGGGTTCGGGAAGACCGATCGACGACACGGGGTACCAATCGGTTCGCTTCGGGGTAGTACATGCAGGCGCAGCCCCGTGCGATGTCGTAGGGCCGGGCGAGGACCTGCATCGAATCGACTTCGCTGGTGACCTCGACAAGCTGGTCGGGCTCGATGCCACGGGCCACCATGTCGTCGGGATGAAGCAGCACCACGTCGCGGCGATCCTGGCCGCGATAGAGGTCCTCCTCCTCGTAGACCACGGTGTTGAACTGCCCCTCGCTGCGAACCGTCATCAGCACGAGTTCGTCCTCATGACGCTCGGTCTTCGGAATCGCCACCGGATGGAAGATCGCCCGACCGTGGTCGGTGGCGAAGGTCGGTTCGTGGAAGACGCGTCCGTCGATCGTGAACTCTCGGTTGCTTGCGTCGACCTCGCCGATCGCCTCGTATCCCGGAATGATCCGGGCGATGGCATGTCGGATCGTTCCGTGATCGCGCATCTCGTCCCAGTCGATGGGCGTCTCACCGGGAAGATCGGTGACGATTCGTGACGCGAGATCGGCGACGACCTCCACTTCGCTGCGGGGACCCTCGTGCCGCGCCGGGCCGCCATCGGACACCCGGACGTAGTTGAACATCGACTCCTGGGTCGTCCGCTGCGGCTCTTCATCGCGGGCGAGCACCGGCAGGATGATGTTCTCCCGCCCGAGACCGCAGCAGTGTCCGGTGTTGAGGGTGGTCGAGAGATGCACCAGCGTGCCGATGCGACCAAGATCCCGGCTCGCGGCGACCGCGTCAGGATTCGAGCCGAACAGGTTTCCGCCGAGACACACCGCCACGTCGACATCGCCCGCGCCGGCCTTCTCCATGCAGGCCATGGTGTCGAGGCCGACCGAGGTGGGAAGCGTCACCCCGAAGTGTTTCTGGAGGTTCTCGAAGACGGCCTTCTTCAACGTCGGCGTCACCCCCATCGATCCGATGCCCTGGACGTTCGAGTGCCCGCGCAACGGAAGCAGACCC
The DNA here is from genome assembly GCA_002167845.2 of Phycisphaera sp. TMED9. Taxonomy (GTDB): domain Bacteria; phylum Planctomycetota; class Phycisphaerae; order Phycisphaerales; family SM1A02; genus UBA12014. Next base: position 1,937 of record NHBO02000083.1, read on the forward strand.
GCACCGGACCGACCGACCATGCCCCGAAGCAGCGCCAGCGCCGCGATCGCCTGGACGTTCTCCACGCCGTGGGCGTGGTGCGTGATCCCCATGGTCCAGGCGAAGACCGTCCGCCGGCTCTTGAGATAGACCTCCGCCGCCCTTTCGATGTCCGCCCGATCAACGCCGCTCGCCGATTCGATGGTCGCCCACTCAGCCGACTCGACGACGGTTCGATACGCGTCGAATTCAGCGGTGTGTTCACGGACGTACGCCTCGTCGACGCCGCCGCGCTCGAGGACGACCTTCGCGATCCCGGTCAGGAGGGCGATGTCGCCGCCGATGGTCGGCATGAGATAGAGGTCGGCGATGCGGGTGCCGAAGAGCAGGCTCCGCACGTCGCTCGGCACCTTGAATCGTACGAGCCCGAGTTCCTTGAGCGGATTGATCACGACGACCTTGCCGCCACGGCGCTTGATCTCCATCAGCGTCCGCATGAACCGCGGATGGTTGGACGCCGGATTGCCGCCGATCAGAAAGAGGGTGTCGCACTCGTCGACATCCTCGAGGTCGAGGGTCGCGGTGCCGCTGCCGGTGACGCTCGACAGACCCACGCCCGAGGCCTGATGGCAGTAGAAGGAGCAGTTGTTGACGTTGTTGGTGCCCCAGAGGCGGGCGACCATCTGCAGCAGGAAGCCCGCTTCGTTGCTCGAACGACCCGAGAAGTAGAAGAAGGACCGATCGGGCTTCGTACGACCGAACGCGGTACCGATGCGATCCATCGCGTCGGACCACTCGATCGGGCGGTACCGATCGTCGAGCGGACCGGAATACAGCGGCGTGGTGATCCGACCGGCGGATTCGAGCTCGCGGGGGGAGAGCGTGCGCAGTTTCTCGTGGGTGTACTCCTCGAAGAACCGCGGCTCGATGCGACCCGCCATGTCCGCGACCATCGCCTGCAGCGACTTTTTGCAGACCTCGGGGAAGTGGCCCGTCTCGTTGACCATGCCCCCCGCCTGGCCGCCCATGCCGAGGGCACAGGTCTTGCAGGCGTTGTGCGTCCGCATCGCCTTCCAGAGCTTGAAGATGCCGCCGGCTTCCCGGCCCTTCTTGACGGTGTACCAGATGGCGGGGAATCCCCCGCCTGCGGTGAGTCGCTTCATGCCTTCAAGGATACCGCACCGCGATCGAAGCCACTCCGGATGTCGAGGGGGCGGAGCGTCCCGAGATCAGCCCGTCCACTCGACGAGCATGATGCCGAGATCGGCGCCGTTCACCGATCCCGAACCGTTGAAATCGGCGGTGCCGGGTCCGCCCCACTGGGCGAGCAGGAGGCCGAGATCGGCGCCGTTCACGAAGCCGTCGCCATTCAGGTCGGCGATGGAGCCACACGAGCCGGCGGTCTCGAAGTCGATGGTTTCGCCCACCCCGACGTTCCCGGCGCGGTCCTCGGCCCGGACGAAGTAAGTGACGAGGCTGCACGGATCGACCGCAGGAATCTCACCCCGCCAGACCGAGTTGCCGGCCCAGTCCATCTCGATCGCGATCTCGCGGCCGCCGTCGACGGTGTAGACGAGTTCGATCGACCGCGGGTAGAAGCCGCGATCCGAGGTGTACTGGTCGAACACCGCGGTACGAACCACGAAGGGCCCGGAATCGTCGCCATTCGGAGTGACCACGCTGGTTCGTCGGACCTCCGGGTCGATGTCGTCCACGGGGCCGGTGTTCATGTAGATGCGATTCTGAAAATTGCCGCCCTCGCCTTGCGCCGTCACCATGTCCGGACGACCATCGCCGTCGACGTCGGCGAATCCGACGTCGAGCGAAGCGTCGGTGATCGGACTCATCATGTTCGTCTGCTGGGTGAAGAATCCACGGCCGTTGTTGCGATAGAACCGATCCTGACTGGAGAAGAGGGCGGCCACCACGAAGTCAAGGTCGCCGTCCATGTCGTAGTCGATGAACTTGGTGTCGTTGTCGTCCGAGGTCGGGTTGGGCGATATCTGGCTGGAGATGTCGGTCCAGACCGTGCCGGTTCCATCGTTCAGGAGCAGAAGTTCCCGATTGCTGGAACCGGAGTTCGCCCCGAGCAGGTCGAGGTTGCCGTCACCATTGCAATCGCCGGTGTCGTAGGAGTAGCAGTTTCCATCGCCGGGAAGGCCCGACTGGAGACGAGAAAACGCGCCGGCGCCATCGTTCAACCAGAGCTGGCTGCCACCGTTGATGGAACTTCGGCTTCCGATGTGCACGTCGAGATCAAGGTCGCCGTCCGCGTCGAAGAAGTGGCAATCCTGCTGATCGCGGACGATCGCGTTCGGCGTCAGTTCCGCCGTCGCGTCCGTGAAGAACCCGGTTCCGTCGTTCAGATAGAGCACCGGCCGGCCGTTCGATCCGAATCGACTGCTGGTGCCGCTGTTGCAGAAGAGGAGATCAAGGTCACCGTCGTCGTCGACGTCGGCGAACTGGCCCCGCGCCGACGAAAGGCGGGCGGGCGGCAGACGATCGAAGTCGTAACTGAAGAAGCCGTCTCCATCGTTGATGAGCAGCACGGGCGTCTTGTAGAAGTCGTTGGCGAGGACCATGTCCCAGTCGCCGTCACGATCGACGTCGCCGAACTCGACACCGCGATACCAACCGATGATCGGCACCCTGGCTTCCGATTCATCGACGAAGAAACCATTGCCGTCGTTGATGTAGATCCGCGCCCGAAGCGCCGCGCCCTGGGAGGAATAGCCCTGACCGTCGGCGAACGCGATGTCAAGGTCGCCGTCCTGGTCGACGTCGCAGAACGACAACTGGTTGCTATAGAGAGACTGGGCCGGAAAACGAGCCGACGTTCCATCCTGAAACTGCTGCGCGTGCGCGATTGTCGAACACAGAACACACGCGGGGACGACCAACAGCGAAAAGCGATGCATCCGAGACTCCAGGGGGCGGGCGAACAATGATGTTGAGACAGAACAGGGCAGAACGGTGATCGGCAGTCAAGAGGACGAACACGCCCGATCGCCGATCCGACCGAGAATTCGATCGAAGAACCTCATCCTGACCCCCTCTGAGGGGCGACGCAACGAAGAGCGGCGTCGGGAGTCGAGAAACAGGCCTTCGATCACCATTTGCACAGGTTCCCGGACCACACTGGCCCGAGGGCCCATGAAGGACCGGTTCCCGGATCAGACGCCAGGGGCACGATGAACATCTTCATCAAGCATGCCAACTGGTTCATCCAACATGCCAACCGGTGGCGACGACGACCATGATGATCATGATGATCATGACCGCTCTCTGATGGACGCCATCGCCCGCCGGTTGGTTCCCCGGTTTGGAGAATGGCCGATCAATTACTCGGCGGAAGCCCGTCCGTGATGCGGACATTGCAGTTGGCGTGCGCGGCGAGGAACGCCTCGGCCCGTTCACGGGCGAACGCCGAGCACCCTTCGCCATCATCGAACCCATCACCCATTCCTCCGAAACGGAGGGACTGTTCCAGTCGAGGGTCGAGTGGGATCAACTGCAGACCGTCGAGCGGTCCGTCCGGAGCGATTCTCAAGTTGCCGTCTCCCGCGAGATGGAATGGCAGTTCCAGATAGGCATGCTCGAAAAGGCCGTCGGTTGAAATCTCGTGCAGATCATCGCGGCCGATGGACAACCGCACCGCAACGCCGATGGTCCCGCGGGAAGCGGTCTCGAATCGAACTCGATTCCCCTCGAAACCAGCGTCAAGCCTGATCGATCCCGACCAACCCTCCGACTCGATGGACCACGCGAGTTCCACGGGCCGGTGCTTGAGACACCAGTCTTCGAGATCACCTCCGGGGCCCGCGGTTTCCGCGATGGTCAGTCGCCCCTGCAAGTTCGCCGTCGCGAGACCGTGTGGCGTTCGAATGGTGATCTTCGATCCATCACGAATCAGATACGACCGGTCGATCTCCACCAGGTCCGAAGGATCTCCATTCCAAAGCACCACCTGCGGCGCCGCCACTTGGTCCAGAGTGAGCGCGAAGTCGAACTCCGTATCCACTCCGAAGGGTGACCAGACGTTCTCGCCCCAGGCGGCATGCCGCCCGCAGAGTTCCTTCCAGACCACCGATGCGAACCGGAGCGGAACCACCTGCCGGAACTCCCGCCAGATCTCGCGAATCCGGTCCCAGTTCTTCGCCTCGCACGCGAGTCGAGCCTCGGCCGCGAGCAGCGAGAAGCGCGCGACCCGATCGGGCAGATCGAAGCAGGATGGATCTTCCGGATGAAGGCAGCAGTGGAAGTGCCAGGCCTCGACCGCGGTGCCACCCGCCCGCACGACGTCACAGTAGGAATCTTCGCAATCAACCATGCACCCACCCACGGCCGAGACCGCGGCCATCGCAAGACTGCTGGCCGCCAGACGACCGGATGCCCGGCCACTCCACCTCGAATTCGACCTCGGCCCCTCGGTGGACCAACTCCGCGTCACATTCACACCACTGAAATCCGTCATCGCACGACCTCTCGAAGGCGCCCCCGGCGGATTTGATCCCGAAAATCCTGATGTGATTCGGATCCGCTGTTCCCTGCGAACCAGCGTAGGGCGTCCAACGCATCGCTCGAGAAAGCGGTGCGGAAGTTCCGAGAGTCGAAGTCAGAGGTTTCGATCGATCAATATCGACCGTCGTCCGTGAACTCGTGATCCTCAGTCGCCAGGAAATCGGGTGCGGGTCTCAGTCCGCGTCGAAGATCATTCCGGGATTTCGGAGGTCGGAGCGCCGTTCTGATCGAACGTCTCGACATACCCGCCTCGGACGCCCTTGTAGGTTCCGATCTTCACCAGGGTCCCGCCCTTTCCATTCTGCGTCTTGACCATGCCTTCGCCTTCGACGGTGGTTCCCAGCTGCACGAGGACTCCGCCGCTTCCGTTCTGGGTCTTGACCACTCCCTCTCCATCCACGCTCGCCGCGATCGCCACCAGCGTGCCGCCCTTGCCGTTTTCGGTCTTGATGAGACCGTTTCCTTCGGCGTTCGCCGTCAGACTCACCAGATCTCCGCCGCGGCCGTTCTGTGTCTTGACCAGACCTTCACCCTTCACCGTCACGCCGAGCTCCACCAGCGTTCGACCGCCTTCACCACGGGTCGTGACGAATCCGAACTGTTCGCCGTCATGATCGACCGCGTTCATCAGAACCACCACCTGGCCCTGATCGTTCACCACTTCGAACTTCTTCGCCTGAATCACTTCGGGAACCGATCGTGAACTCGTCGCCGCCAGCGACCCACCGACGACGATCACCGCACCAAGGGCGAGGTTCCATCGACGCTGTCGCCGGACCTGCTTCTCGAGTGATTCCATTCGCTGCTCAGTGCTGTTCATTGATTCTGGCCCTTTGTTGGAGGTGGGTGGATTCACGTTTGGATGGACTGAAGGTTGTTCGACGCCGAACGCACGGAAGACCTTCGACGGTGGGCATCGCGTTATGATTCCGCTTCAACGAATGAACCGCATCCGGCCGATGTCTGGAACCACCGAATATCCCGTGCCTTCGATGCGGTTTGGCGCAGGGAAGTAGACACACCACGCCTTCCCCACCAGAAGATCACGGTGAACGATGAACGGCGTGTCGTCGCCGGTCGCACCGACCGCCAACGGGTGCGGTCGTCCCCAGTACCGGGAATCGCGACTGGCGCCGGAGTTGTCGCCGAGCATGAGGAACTGGTCGGGCCCGAGCCTCGCCGGTTCGAGCGGGTGGGTGGCGTACAGCATCCCGTCGATGCGTTCCCCATTCGCCGCCGCCTGCTGCCGGGTATCCAGCCGACCAGTCTTGTAGTAGAGATCGCGGTCGACCCGTACCCGACGCACCTCGAACGGAGATCCTTCGAAGTTCCAGGTCAACCGAGGTCGCCGGATCTCAACGCCGCTGGGATTCGCCCGATAGCGATCGAGATCGAAGGAATCGATGGCGTTCTCAAGCCGAGTCATGGGGTCCCACTCGTACTCGAGGCGGGCCACGTCCTCGCCGCCGACGGCGATGATCATCGTTTGATCGATGTGCGCGAACTCGAGGTCGAGCAGTCCACCCGGCCCCGGCTCGTAGGTTCCGGACACCTCGCGAAGCGAACGGCCATCGGCATCGAACATCTCGACCTTCGCCGTTCCCTGATCGAGGCCGAACACGAATCGATGCCCGCGAGCCATGAGCTCCAGGGAGGTCTTGAATTCCGTGGCGTCATCCGGAACGACCGCCGCGGTCAAGCGGAGGTCGGAAACAGGATCGACGTCGCGAAGGCTCAGTCGACGCTCCCCGCGAAGCGGTGGATACCGATAAATGTTGTACGCGTTGAAGTCGTCGAACGGAAGTTGATCTTCGGCCCAATCGAGCCGCGTGCGCGTCTCGACGGCGAAGGACCAATCCCGGGTGTCTGAAATCGTCCAGTTCGAGGCGGTGGCCTGCGATGGCTTGAATGGCGGACCGTCGAATCGGCGCTTGATCCGGCTCTCGACCGCGCCGGCATCGAGCGGGATGTAGTTCGAGTCGTAGACGGGCTGCCAGACCGCCTCCTGAATGTACCTCGGACGCCGGGCGATCCGGAAATCGGCCAACTCACCGTCGGTCGGCGCGGTGAAGACGTCGCCGTCCGCGAGCAGGACCTGCTCGCCGCCTCCGCCGACCAGTCGCTTGATGTAGTTCTGGCTCGGTCCGATCGGATCAACGGGATTCTTGAAGACCACGACATCCCAGCGATCCGGCTCGAAGAACTCGTAGAGATACTTGAGCACCAGGACCCGATCGCCCATCCGGATGTTCCCGAGCAGGCGACCACCAGGCATCAGGCCGATGGCGCGATCTTCGCTGATCATCGGATCGTAGATCGGCAACTTGGCCTCGGTGTTCTGTTTCACGCCGCGAATCAGGTTGGTCGGATCGAAGGCGTATTCGTATCCCGTGTCCGGAGTTTGAAAACGCACATGCTGGCCCATCAGAGTGGGCGCCATCGAACCCGTTGGAATGACGAAGCCCTCGATCACGAATCCTCGGAACGCCAGCGCGATCGCAAACGCCACCAGCAGCGACTGGATCGTCTCGGGAATGTCGGTGTCTCGTTTCGAAGTTTCACTCATCGGAGTCGTACTGTACCCGGCTGATCCGGCGATCGACCGGGCACGCCACCCGGAAATCGAGGCGGGAGTTGCGGATGACCCGTCGGAACTCCCGACGACCCACCGGCTCCTCGGTAGGATTCCGTGATGGTTCCGCCGCCCCTGCCACCCACCTCGAGCGATCCCCCGACCTCACCGCCACCCGAGCGGTCTTCGGACCCGCCCGCGACCTCGCCCTCGGAACCTCCCGAGTCCTTGATGCCCGACCCGGGTGACTCGCTTGAGGCCACCGAAAAGAATCGCGGACTGCTGCTGGTGGTGAGCGGACCCTCGGGGGTCGGCAAGACGACCATCGTGCATCGGATCATCGATCGATTCGACGGGGTCTTCAGCGTCTCCGCGACGACCCGGGAGTGCTCGAGCCATGAAACCGATGGCGTCGACTACTTTTTCCTCGACGAACCGACATTCCAGTCCTGGATCGACGAAGGCCGCTTCCTCGAATTCGCCCAGGTCTTCGGAAGATCCTCCTACGGAACCCCGAAGGGGCCGGTCGAAGATCAGTTGCGAGCGGGTCAACTCGTGGTGCTCGACATCGATGTCCAGGGTGCGATCCAGGTCCGAGCCAGCACGCCCGAGGCCTTCGGCGTGTTCATCCTTCCCCCGAATGAAGACGAACTCCTGCGACGCCTGCGAGCCCGAGGTCGCGAAGACGAAGCGACCATCGAACGACGCTTCGCCGAAGCACGCCACGAAATGACGACCGCCCGCACCTGCGGAGCCTACGACGCCTTCGTGGTCAACGATGAGTTGGAACGGGTGGTCGAGGAGACGGTCGGATTGATCGAATCCCGACTGGCGGGACGATCCGCGACGGGGCAGTGAGTCGACTCAGCCGCCGGCCGGCGTACTCAGATGGGATTCGAGCCCCTCGAGCAATGCCGCGAAGACCGATTCCTCGTCGCTCGTGGCATCGACCACGAGGTGCCGATCCGGCGCCCGTTCGGCCTGAGCGAGATAACCCTGCCTGACCCGGCGGTGGAACGCCGTCCCCTTCAACTCCATACGGTCGAGTTCGGCCGGAAGTCTCCCCGCGGCCGTGACCTCATCGACGTCGAAGATCACCACCAGATCCGGTTCGCATCCCCGGGTCGCGACCCGTCCCACGGCCATGATCTCCTCGGGATCAAGCCCTCCGGCGGTGCCTTGATAGGCCAGAGTCGAAGAGATGAACCGGTCGGCAAGCACGAATCGGCCGTCCGCAAGCGCCGGGCGGATGCGTTCATCCATCAACTGCGATCGACTGGCCATGTAGAGAAGCATTTCGCATCGAAGATCCATCTCTTCGTATCGAGGGTCGAGCAGCACGCCCCGAATCGCCTCGCCGATCGGGGTCCCGCCGGGCTCCCGAACTTCAACGGGGGTCACGCCGTGGCCGGTGCAGAAATTCGTGAACTTCGCCAGCTGCGTCGACTTTCCCGATCCATCAGGACCATCGAAGACGATGAATCGGCCGGCCAGAAGTTGGGTCCAGTCTTGCATCGCCGCCAAATATGACGCCCTCCGCCGGTATCGGCAAGCCCCGCGACGCCAGAACTCGCGGATTGGCGTGCGAACGGGCGACGGGTCGCCCCGATGACTACCATCGGCCCGATGCACGTGGATGTCCGGACTCAGGACGGGACCCGACTCGGTCGCGTCGAGATCGATCAGGCGACGCGACCGATTCGCGTCCGTCCCGACGATGCCGATCGGGACATCTTCCTGGAGTGGGACAACGCGGTGGACGACGCAGGCCACCTCCGAGCCTGCATCACCTGTGGCGAACGCCATCTCTACCGCTCCCGCTCCCTTCCGCAAGTGACGCCGTTCGTCGTGTTGATCGCCCTCGCCGGTGCGACCGTGAGCCTCCTGGGCTTCGTGAACAGTTCGTGGATTCTCGGCCTGCTGGTCGTGGTGTTGATCATCGACATCGGCGTCCTCGTCTTCGCGAAGACCCGACTGGTCTGCTATCGGTGTGGTTCGGTGTATGGGAACCTGCCGATCGCCCGATATCACCGAGGCTGGGATCAATCGATCGCCGAACGGATCTCCAACGAAGATGATCCCAAGGACGCTTCCAACCGCCTCGAACGCCAGAATTCGGAAAGTCGGTCATGAACGAACACGGTGAACTCGTCCTCTTCGGCGCGGGCGGCCACGCGGCCGTCGTGGCGGATGCCGCGGTCGCGATGGGCTTCGTGCTGGTCGGCGTCGTCGACGCGATGCGGCCGGTTACCGATGGAAGACCTCCATTCGGTGGCGTGCCCTGGCTCGGACCACCGGATGACCCGGATCCCTCCCTGCATGAACTGCTCGGCCGGGGCGCCCGGGTACATGCGGCGGTGGGAGACGCGGGCCTTCGTCGCCGATGGCTCGGTGATCACGCCGACCATGCCGCGTGCATCGTTCACCCGACCGCGGTCGTCTCTCCATCGGCGACGATCGGGGAAGGCGTCTTCATCGGCCCCCGGGCGGTGGTGAATGCCCGTGCGGTGATCGGCACCGGCACGATCGTGAACACCGCGGCCATCCTCGAACACGACGCCCGCACGGGCGAATTCTGCCATCTGGCGCCGGGGGCCATCGTGCTGGGGAACGCCATGGTCGGCGATCAGACGCTGGTTGGATCGAACGCCACGATCCTCCCCGCGATCACCGTCGGACATCGCACCACGATCGGTGCGGGGAGCGTCGTGACGAGCGATCTTCCGGATGACGTGCGGGCATTCGGCAATCCCGCTCGGGACCGATGAACCCACCGACCGATCGAGCGATCGCTCGGAATCATCCCAACGGCATCGACCAGGCGACCAGTCTGGCGGCGGGAACCACGATGAGGAGCAGGAGCGCCCAGGCGACGAGGTGAATGAGCGCGATCCGATCACGAAGATTCAGGATCAGCATGCTCCCCCCCACCACGATGCCGACTCCGACGAGCAGATGCGTCATCGTCTGAATCAGACCCGAGTCGATGGGAATGAGCCTCGCCAATGCCGCCACCGCGACGACGGCGGTGATTCGAGAGAGCGCCCCGATCACCGATCCCAACGGACGTCGTTCGAGCCAGCCGGCGAGTCGGAGCGCGATGGCGCCGCAGGCGATCACCACGCCTGATGCGACGAGGAATCGAATCACCGCCAACAGTCGGACCTTGATCAACGGCGCATCGAGGGTGTAGAGACCATCGCTGTTCTGAAACCGACCTTCCTCGCTGGGGAAAAGCGAGGACCAACCCGCGATCAGCGCGAACATCATCACCAGCGCCGCCACGCCCGCGATGATCGACCAAGGGAGATGATTCGGTCGAGGCACGATCGCTCCCTCGACTTCTTCAGGCTCATTCGCCTCCGAATCGACGACCGCGAATCGACCGCCACCATGCTTGGGCTTGTCCTTCTTCTTCTTCTCGCCCAGACGAGTGTTGGACACGAGGTCATACCCGCAGGCGAGGCAGACGACCTGATCCGACCCGGGCATGGGCTCCTGGCACGCCGGACAGGTGAGCGGGCCCGGCTCCGGTTCTTCGGCCGCCTCGATCCCGATCTCGTCAGCGGATGCATCTTCGTCGGAGGTCTCGGGGCCACGTACCCCGGATTCCGGTGGAACCGGAGGGGCCGGGGTGTCCTCGGAAGGGACGGGATCCAGCTCGTAGGATCCGTCCTCGGACTTCGGTTCGTCCGCCGAATCAGGGTGTTCTTCGGGGTTCTCTGGGTTCATGACCGTCATCCTGACAGGAACCTCCGAGTTCGTCATCTCCAGTTCCGGGACATCGACGAGCGACCGGGCCTTCGAGGCCCTGCGATGCGATGGTTTTCGGTATCTTTTCTCGAATGAAAAACGCGATTACTCCCCTCCTGACGTCCGTCTGCACCGGCCTGACGATGCTGATCTCCGGGCATGCCACGGCTGAAGATCTCTCCGTCGCATCGCTGATCTTCGATGCCCCGAACATCGTCGGAATCGTGGCGGACGACGATGCAACACCTCTGGCGACGGAAGCGACGCCTCCGAAGTCTCCGTGGAAGAGCACGATCGGCGCCGGTCTCAGTTACAGCCAGACCGACGACATCACGCTCGGCGCGAACTTCAACGGAAGTTTCACTCGCAACGATGAAAAGTCGAAGTGGAACACCAGCCTCAAGTACATCTACAACTTCGATGACAACGAGGTCAAGGACAACTTCGGAGTGATCCAGACCAACTACGAACGGCTCTTCGACGAGCATCCGGACTGGCTCTGGTTCGCTCAGGGGAGTTTCCAGTACAACGAGACCGAGGCGTACAAGACCAGAACCAAGGCGTTCGGCGGGCTCGGGTATCTGGTGTCCCGAACCGACAATCTGAAGATGCTCTTGAAGGGCGGCCTCGGTGCCTCCAAGGACCGGAACGGCGACAGTGACGTCACGCCGAGATCGCTCCTCGGATACTCGGTCGACTGGGCGATCAACGACCTCGTACAACTCACCTCGAGTGGCTCGATCGAGAACGACATCGGCTCCTATTCGGAATATCTGGTCGTCCTCGAGTTGGAGCTGACGGTCACGGTGAGCAAGCTCAACAACCTGGGCCTCTACCTCACCCTCCGCGACGAGTACGACAGCAGTCCGTCACCGGGCGACAGTTGGAACCAGGTCTGGATGACCATGGGTCTCAACTACTCGTTCTGAGTTTCCGTCGAGGAATCGCGTGTGGATAGCCCGTCGACTCGAATCCGCCCCCACGGCAACCGAGAGAATCAATTTTTTCCCTTCACTTCCTTCCGGAGGAACACCCCATGGATCCCGTCTCACTGCTGACGGCGGCCGCGATACTCGCGGTTCCCGCCCCCGTCACCCCCGCCGACCTCGTTCCGAACAATCCCGCCATCCCGACCACGGCGGCCTTGATGCTCGGCGTCTCTCAAGATGCCGATGAGCCGGCCGTCGAGGAGAAAAGCCCGTGGAGCGGCACGTTGGGCATGGGACTGACCGCCAGCCGAACCGACACGAACACCCTCGGCTTCAACTTCAATGCGAGCGCATCGCGTGCCGACGACATGTCCAACTGGGACTCGAGCGTCAAGTACATCTACAACAAGGATGACGGCTCGGTCAAGGACAACTTCTTCATCGCGCAGACCGAGTATGACCGGGTCTTCGAGAAGGGAAGCGCTTGGAACTGGTTCGCCCAGGGAAGCTACCAGTACAACGAGACGGAGAGCTATCGACAGAGAGTCAAGGCGTTCGCCGGTCCGGGTTACTTCATCTCCCGTACTGACTCATTGAGTTGGAATCTGAAGGCGGGTGCCGGTACCACCTGGGATGACCAGGGTTCGGAAAACGGCTGGACTCCACGATCCGTCCTCGGCACCAACTGGAAGTGGCAGATTCGAAAGGGAATCAACTTCCAGGGCTCCGCCGAGATCCAGAACAGTCTCAAGGACTTCGAGAGCTACCTCGTGGTTCTGGAACTCAAGGTGAATATCGCTCTGGAGATGATGGAGAATCTGAATCTCTACTTCTCACTGCGGGACGAGTACGACAGTTCGCCCGGAATCGGCGGCACCTGGAACTCGATGTGGATCACCATGGGCTTCTCATACGGCTTCTGAAGTCGGAATGAGAGTCTGCGAATGAACAAGGACCGGAAGAGGCCGACGGCCTCTTCCGGTCCTGTTCATTGATCATGCCGCTCAGGACCTTGATCGCACCCGTATCGCCGGTCGGATGCCGGCATCCCAATGAGACCGTGCGAAACGTCGATTGTTCTCAATCGAGATCCGGCTCGTCCTCGCCGCTTTCCACCACGGGATCGCCGACGATCGCATGGCCGATTCGGACGAGGTTTGCGCCGCATTCGATGGCGGTCTCGAAGTCGTTGCTCATCCCCATCGAGAGGATGTCGATTCGATCGGACTCGCGGATGAACTTGCGGACGTCCTCGAAGACTTCGTGGCATCTTTCGAAAGTGTTCCGAACCAATGCCTGATCCTCGGTGTCAGGCGCCATGCACATGAGACCGCGAACCCGGACGTTCAACATCGATCCCATCTGATCGACGAGATGCCGGACCGCCGGTGCGGCGATGCCACTCTTCTGGACTTCGCCGAAGTTCACTTCGATGAGCACCTCGGTGACTCGATCCCGCTTGGACGATTGGATCTGAATCTCTTCCGCGAGCCTCAGGCTGTCGACGGAGTGAATCAGTCGGCAGGTCTCGGTCGCCTTGCGAACCTTGTTTCGCTGCAACGCGCCGACCATGTGCCAGAGCGGACTGTCCGGCGCCGAGCGACCGCTCGATACCGGATGCTCGTCGATCCGCTCGCGGTACTCCTCGATCTGGGCGGCGCGGGCGGCGAGTTGCTGAACCCGGTTCTCGCCGAAGTGACGGTGGCCGAGTTCAAACAACTCCCGGACCAGATCCATCGATGCCTTCTTGGTGACCGCGACCACGATGATGTCTTCGGGGCGACGACCGGATCTCCGAGCCGCCTCTCCGACCCTTCGGAGGACGTCCTCGTAGCGATCCTTGAGCATCGGGGAGTTCTCAGTTCGGGGGGCGGCGTCTGCGGGCATGACTGAAGGGTAGCCATCGCAACGGCCTCACCGCAAGCATGAACCAGAATCCGGCGGCTTCCCGGGGATGATCCGGGCGGCATCCGCCGGTCGGAGATAGTCTCCAAGGATGGATGAGCACCCCCCCGAAAATCTGCCCGAAAGCGGACCTGCGGTCCTGGTGATCCGCGACGGATGGGGATGCAATCCCCACCCCGAGCAGGCCGATTTCAACGCGGTCCGACTCGCCAGAACTCCAATCGCCGACGAAATCGAAGCCATCTGGCCCTCGATGCACATCCACACCAGTGGTGAGGACGTGGGACTCCCCATCGGCGAAAACGGCCCGGTGATGGGCAACTCGGAGGTCGGACATCAGAACATCGGGGCAGGGCGAATCGTCGATCAGGAACTGATGCGGATCACCAATTCGATTCGCTCGGGCGAATTCTTCGAGGAGGCCGCCCTCTTGGACGCCTTCGCCCACGCCGAATCGACCGGCGGGCAGGTCCACCTCCTGGGTCTGGTGAGCGATGGACTGGTCCACAGCGATCTGACTCATCTCGTCGCGCTTCTGGATGCCGCCGGTCGGCGCGGATTTCCTTCGGATCGCGTGCTCATCCATGCGATCACCGATGGGCGGGACACCGCACCCACCGGCGGCATCGGATACCTCGAAGAACTCCAACGAGGCATCGAGGCCCACGGCAGCGGCCGGGTGGTCTCGGTGATGGGCCGATTCTGGGCGATGGATCGAGATCATCGCTGGGATCGGGTCGAGCCGGCCTATCGCTGCCTGACCGGACCGACCGATCGACGGTTCGACGACGTGGCGACGGCGCTCAGCGCGTATTACGCCGATCCCAGTGAACCTTCTCGCCACGGCGATGAATTCGTCGAACCCGCCGGCATCGGACCGGACGAGGCGACGATCGCCGCGACCCGGATCAGTGATGGTGATTCGGTGATCTTCTTCAACTTCAGAGGCGACCGCCCGCGCGAGATCACCAAGGCGTTCACCCTCGACGAGGACGCCTGGTCCGCCGTCGAACGAGGCGGTTTCGATCGCGGCCGGCGCCTGGAGAACCTCCGCTTCACCGGCATGACCCGGTACGAATCCGGGCTTCCCATGGAGGTGATCTTCGAGAAGCCGCCTCGCATGGCGGACATCCTCGGGGCGACGATCGCCGACGTCGGACTCAGCCAGTTTCGCTGCGCCGAGACGGAGAAATTCCCCCATGTCACCTTCTTCTTCAACGACTACCGGGAGGAGCCGTTTCCCGGAGAGACGCGGGCGATCATCCCGAGTCCCACCGACGTCACGACCTACGACCAGAAACCGGAAATGAGCGCAGACGGCGTGTTGTCAGCGGTGCTCGAACGACTCGCGGCGGAGGATTGCGAGAGGCTCATCGTCGTGAACTTCGCCAACGGCGACATGGTCGGACACACCGGCAACCTCGCGGCCGCGATCGCCGCCTGCGAAAAGGTCGACGAATGCGTCGGCCGGATCATCGAGGCGACCCTCGCTCGCGGCGGCGGACTGATCGTCACGGCGGATCATGGAAATGCCGAGCAGATGTGGAATTTCGAGGCCGATTGTCCGCAGACCGCGCACACCAACTTCGACGTCCCGCTGCACGTGATCGGCGAACCCTGGCGGAACCGGAGCCTCGCCGACGAGGGACGGCTCGCCGACATCGCGCCGACGCTCCTCGCCATGCTCGGCATTCCCCAACCGGCCGCGATGACCGGACGAAATCTCCTTCGCTGAAGGGCCGATCGATGCGAATCGTCTTTGCGGGAACTCAATCGGTGGGCAAGACGACCCTCGTCGAGGACCTGCACGAAGCCTGCCCGGAATTCAGGATCGAAGAAGAACCGATCCGCGCCGTGGCCCGTGCCACCGGCGAACCACCGCCGGCCGTACCCACCCGGGAAGCCGAGCGAAGACTCGTGGAATACGGGCTGAAACGCCTGGCCTCGACTCATCCCGGCGATCACGTGCTCTTCGACCGATCCCCCCTGGACGCCCACGCTCATGCAGTCCTCTCGATGGAGATCGGAGGCGAAATCGATCCGGAATTCCTCGCCGAACTCCAGCCCAAGGTCCGAGCGGCGCTCTCCCATGCGGATCTCGTGGTCTTCGTCCCCCTGGAAAACGGCGTGGGAAATCAGAACGATGGCTTCCGCTATCTCGATGAATCAAACCGGCGTCGAGTCGATCGAATACTGGCCGACCTGCTCATGCCTTCCACCGGACTCGTGGCCGCGCCCGTGATCACCGTGCGCGGCGATCGGTCGACGCGGGTCGATCAGGTCCGAAGATCGATGCCCGGTGGAATCCGGCCGTAGAATCGTGCCCATGACTCCAGACCAAGCCCGCACGCTCATGCACGAATGGGTCGCCAGCGAATCTCTGCGCGGCCACATGGAAGCGGTCGCCGCCTGCATGTCCGCCCATGCCGCGATTCACGCGCCCGATGACACCGATGACTGGATGATCGCCGGACTGCTCCATGACTTCGACTACGAGAAACATCCGACCGAAGCAGAGCACCCGTTCGTGGGAGTCGAGTTTCTCCGTTCCCGTGGAGACGTGAACGAGTCTGTTCTTCACGCGATACTCGGCCACGTCTTGTATTCCGGCGTCGAACGAGACACGCCGATGGCGAAACATCTCTTCGCCTGCGACGAGCTCGCCGGCTTCATCGTCGCGTGCGCCAAGGTCCGCCCGAACGGTATCGGAGACCTCAAGTCCAAGAGCGTGAAGAAGAAACTCAAGGACAAGAAGTTCGCTGCCGCGGTCAGCCGCAGTGACATCGAACTCGGCATTCAAGAACTGGGCGTCGATCAGACCGAACACATCGATCGCTGCATCGACGCGATCCGCTCCGCCGCCGACCGGGTCGGCTGCTGAGCAAGAGTTTCTTCGAGAAATCTCGATGACCTGACCCGAGAAAGCCGGCGGCCGGCGGCCCATCCGCCCCGTGGTCGAGGGGAAGTCCGGATGGAACTCCGCATCCGGGACCGCAATCTGATGACCCCGATCGGCCTTCCGGCCACGTCCAAGGGGCGTTGAGGCCTGATCACCGAAAGGACCGATCCCCTCACGAAGGGCGGATACAATCTTCCTTCTATGTCTCTTCCACGAATCGCCATCGTCGGCCGACCGAATGTCGGCAAGTCGAGCCTCTTCAATCGCCTCGCCGGTTCACGAGTCTCGATCGTCGACCCGACCCCCGGGGTGACCCGGGATCGAGTGAGTCGCTTCGTCGAGATTCGACCTCCAGCTGAACTCGATGGCGCCGTCTCCCGATACGCGGAGATCGTCGATACCGGCGGATTCGGGGTCTATGGCGCCGAAGGTGCGAGATTCGACGACGTCGGCGCCGATCTCTCGACCCTCACCAACGACATTGAAGCCCAGATCGAACGCGCCGCCGAGGAGAGTGATCTCATCCTCTTCGTGGTCGATGCCCAGGCTGGACCCACCCGGCTCGACGAAACGATCGCCGGCATGCTCCGATCGTCCGGCCGGTCCGAGAAGGTCGTGGTGGTCGCGAACAAGGTCGACAGCGATTCTTGGGAAGCCGATGCGATGGAGTTCGCGGCACTCGGCCTGGGAATTCCTGAAATCACCAGCGCCAAGTCGGGGTACAAGAAGCGAATCTTCTTCGAGTTCCTCTGGAATCGCATCGATCCGGCCTCCGCCCTTCACATCGATCCCGAGATCAAACTCGCCATCGTCGGCCGAAGAAACGCGGGCAAGAGCACGCTGGTCAACGCGATGGCCGGAGACGATCGAGTCATCACCAGCGAGATCGCCGGAACCACCCGGGATGCGGTCGACGTCCAGGTCGGCATCGGTGACCGCACCCTGACCGTGATCGACACCGCGGGCCTCCGCAAGAAGAAGAGTTGGTCGGACCAGATCGAGGCGTACTCCCACCAGCGAACGATCGATTCACTCGATCGCGCGAACGTGGTCTTCATGATGATCGACGCCACCCAGCCGATCAGCCAGATCGAAAAACGGCTGGCCAAGGAGATCGTCGATCGATTCAAGCCCGTCGCCATCGTTCTCAACAAGTGGGATCTGACCAAGGACGACCTCGTTCTCGAGGACTATCTCGAGTATCTGGAGCAGGAACTTCCCGGCCTCGGCTATGCGCCGATCATCCGCATGACCGCGACCGACGGCGAAGGTGTCCGGCCGGCGCTTCGCATGGTCCTGAACCTGTTCGAACAGGCGAGCCACCGGGAATCGACGGGGCGATTGAATGCGGTCTTCAAGGAGATCCTCGATCGTCGCGGTCCCAGTTCACGACTCGGAACCCGGGCCAAGATCCTCTACGTCAGCCAGGTCGCGATTCATCCTCCGACGATCGTGCTGGTGGTCAACAAACCCGATCTGTTCAAGGGGGGATACGAACGGTACATCTTGAACCGGCTGCACGAGGAACTCCCCTACAGCGAAGTCCCGATCCGACTGGTCTTCAGCCAGCGCCGGCGCCTCGAACTTTCTGAATTGAAGGCCGGTGGAAATCGCGCCGGAGATTCCGACGGCGAAGAGGTCGGCAGCATCGAGGGATTCGATCCCGCCGATCTCCCCGATGAAGGTGATGACCGGGTCTGAATTCGGCGGCCGCTTCGGAAGAACTCACGACCGATGAACAAGCACCGCGATCCGCCTCAAGGCGAATCGCGGTGCTGTTCAAAGACTGCGGCCGGACCGTGACCGGCCAGAACTTCTTCGGTGTGAAATCAGGAGGGACAAACTCCCGGACAGTTTGACGCGGGGTCAAAGGACGTGTTGCAATCCTTATCCCAACTTCCTTGCACCCCGCCTGCGGCGGATGCCAGCTCTTGGTCCGAAAGCTCCATGTTGTTGGAAGGCGCCGGGGGCAGCGTGATGTGCACGCAGTTGTCGGCGTTCTCGACCACCTTGACGTCCAGGCCCTCCGGGACAGACATGCCGTACTCGCGGAGCACGGCCGCGGGGTCCGCCATGAAGCGAGCCTTCAAGGCATCGTCTTTCCAGCAGGCGGCAAAGAGGTCGGCGAGTTTGTTTCGTTCTTCAGTCATGAGAATTCCAGTTGAATTTGAGTTGTCTGGATCGATCAAAAACCACCTTGATCATCCAACGATGTGGTCTCTTGACCTCCCTACGAAGAATCCGAGCGGAGGTTCGTCCAATCAATATAGCGGAGTTCGGGACGGTGATTTTCCGCTTTTTCGGGCCTTCAGCCGCTTCGGACTACACTAGCCGACTGGACGAATCAGTCGGATTCGAGGGTTGGCCCGAACGATGGTTCCGAAGAGATGACCCCAAAGGAAAAGACCATGGCCCGCATCGACGATCTCGCACCCCGACTCCAGATTGACTCTGCCGAAATCGCGACGAGTGTGATCCCGGCGGCCTGGACTCTTCCGGAGCGGCTTGAGCTGTTTCGTTCGAATCCCGAACTGTTCTCGAAGAACCCGGAGAAGTCCGACAGGCGGAAGGCGCAGTGGGTCGAAGCCATGGCGATCGATGAAGACGGCTTTGAAGACCGACTGCGGACTCTGGGGATCAAATCATCCGAACTACCTTGGGTTCTCGGGGATGTCCGAAGCGGGAATCTGGAGCAACCCTCATGGTGGTCGGTCTGCGAGGAAGTACTCACGACACCTTCCGGCGGCGAAGAAGATCGCCTCCCAGAGAGAACCTACCTGACACCACCGGGTGTCGAAACCGACGACGAGATGCCGATCCCCTTCGAGCACGTCTTCTGCGGATGGATCGACGTCGCCACGAAACGCCTTCGCGCCCAGGTTCCCGATCTGGACTCCATTCTCGGCCCCACGGTTCTGCGCAAGGAACAACGCGGACTCCTGGAGAACTGCTCTCTGATCACCCGCAACATCCTGTTGGGGGAATTCGCCCGAGCCAAGGCGTCCACCTACGACTCGAACGACCTGCTGGTCGGCCTCCTGTCGCCGACCCCGCCCCGGGACCTCTATGCCAAGATCGTGCAAGAGGCGATCGCCGATCGAACCGCCGGACTGATGACTCGCTATCCGGCACTCGCTCGGCTCATGGCGACCCGAGTCGAATGCTGGATCAGGACTCTGGCGGAGTTCGCGGAACGTCTCGCCGGGGATCGAGGCGAACTTGAACGATGCTTCTCGCCCGAATCGAAACTTGGACGGCTTGTTGATGGTGGCCGTGGAGTCTCCGACAGCCACAACGGCGGACGGGCCGTGGTCATCTGCAAATTCGAGAATGGCACCAGAATCGTGTACAAGCCGCGGTCGATGTCGATCGACGTCGCCTGGACCGAATTGGTCGAGTTCTTCAATTCTCGCGTTGAAGAAGACGCGCAACTCCGCCCCCTCCGGGTGCTCGATCGAGGCCTGTACGGATGGATGGAGTTCGCCGACCGAAAAGCGTGCCGGGACACCACCGAGCTCCAAACTTTCTACCGACGCATGGGCAGCCTGCTGGGTCTGATTCACATGCTCCAGGGGAACGACTTTCACTTGGAGAACGTGGTGGCAGCGGGTCCGAATCCGATCGCCATCGACCTGGAGACCATCTCCGTCGGCGACGCTCTGGTCGATCGCCAGGGACAGACGCCTGATCCTGCCGCCATGAAGGTGGAGAAATCGGTCCTTCGAGCCCTGCTTCTTCCGTCCGTGATGTCGATGAGAGGGCGGGACGGCGTTCGAAACATGGGCGCGGTGGGCGTCGAGATCGCGGCGAACAATGGCGTTGCGAAACGCCATCGCCGAATGAGCCAGATCAACACCGACTTCCAACGATGGGTGCAGGTGGACGGTGCGGACCCGACGTTGAAGATTTCCGAACAATCGAGACCAACCCTCGAGAACGGAGATCCTGTGGACTCGGATCTCCATCGGTCGGATGTCGCGGAGGGCTATCGCACCGCATACAAGTCGATTTTGGAACATCGGGAGGAGTGGCTCGCTCCGGACGGCCCGCTTGCGCTGATGAACGACGCCTGGGGCCGCGTGCTCAACCGCGCCACGAACATCTATTACCGCCTGTTCCTGGAGACCTGCGGCGAAGGACTGCTGAAATCCGGTCTGGACCGCTGGATCCATGGCCAGAGATTTCGCGTCGGGTCCACGCCGACTGAGAATCGCGACCCGGAGATCGCCAAGACCTACAACGCCATCGTCGACAGCGAAGAGGCGGCTCTGACTCGCGGAGATGTGGCCTACTTCATCGCCCGAGGATCAGGAACTGAATACCACGCGCCGGACTACCGCTCCGGTGAAGCGACGCAGATCCAGAACGCATTCCTCGAGAACTCCGCCATCGACGCGGCTCGAATGCAGCTTTCGAGGATGGGCGAAGATGATCTGAAACTCCAGTCCAGTCTCATCACCTCGAGTTATCTCACCGCTCAGATGGCGACGGAGGGGCTTCATCTTGGTGATGGTGCGGTCATGACTTCCGATGACAAGACGCCAGAACCCACGATGGATGCCACGGATGAGGAAACTCGGACCTGGGTGCGGGACAACCTCGCCATGCTCCGCTCGCTGGCAATTCAAGATGGCAACAAGATGAGCTGGATCGATGCGGAGATGGATGTCGCTTCCGAAACCGCACGCCCTGCCGCGCTTGGAATAGGCCTCTATACGGGGCGAAGCGGACTGGCCCTGCTGTTTGAGAGAGCGTGTCGGGGCTTTGGTGATGCGGAATTCCTGCAATCAGCCAAGGCCTCGGTCCAAAGAGAACTGGAGCTCCTTCAAACGCTCGGAACCTCGAATGCAGAGTCGTACTTCGCACTCGAAGGCCCTTCCGGCTTTTCGGGACAGAGAGCGGGAACCCTCGCCGCATTCTGGGGGATCGGACGCCATGAAGGATGCGGCCAATATCGAGATCTGGTCCATGGCATTCTGAATGGAATCACGGATCGCACCATCGAGTTGGACCGCGACTTCGATGTGATCTCCGGATCCGCCGGACTCATGCTCATGATGGCGGGAATGAAAAGAGAAGATCCGTCCTTCGATCATGACGATCTTCTGATCCAGCTTGGCGAGCATCTCAGTCGACACGCCATGCAGGTCGATGGGACCGGCTGGGGAATGGACGGGGGCAAGAAACGGCCGCTGAACGGATTCGGCCATGGACGAGCCGGTATCGGGCTGGCGCTCCTGGAAACCGGAGCACGGCTTGATCGACCCGACTTCCGCGATTTGGGGCTGGCCGCGCTTCGGGCCGAACACGAAATGCGGGTGGATGATCTTGACGGTGGAGGCTGGCCTGACCTCCGATCCATGACGATGACCGCTCCGATTCCAAAGCCACCGTACTTCAACGCATGGTGCGCGGGCGGCGAGGGAATCGCGCTGTCCCGCGCGGCCGCTCTGGAATTCACGGACGAGGCTTTCATCCGAGACGACCTCGACTTCGCCATCGATCACATCAGTCGCGATGAGAAGGGCCAACCCAGTGGAGGAAGAAGACGGCACCTCTGCTGCGGAACCAGCGGCCGCGCGGAAATGTTCCTCTCATTGGCCGGGCTTCTCGAGCGTGATGACCTGGCGGAGACGGGGCGACACATCGCTCGCCGGAAGCTGCCACCGGCGTACGCTGCTCCGGAAACCACGAGCTTGTCTCTGATGCAGGGCCTTCCCGGAGAGATCTGGGCTCAGCTCTCGACGCTCCTGGATGACCAGACGCATNTGCTCCTNCTTCGANTNTNAGNAGNNNCANCNCCCGGCGGANCNATGCCGNACCAGTGCNCNGCCCNNGCCGNGAATCGAANCGATTGNNNNGGATGCNGANAGAATCCGTCGGCGTCGACGCGGACGTCGGCTATGATCCGGGTTCAGACGCGTGTTACACCCGGATCGCCTGTCGAGCGGCGTTCCGGGGCCGAAAAACCCGCTCGACGACATCTTCAGCTTTCATTCGACCAGGCTGTGGTGGCCATGAGGCCCATGACCCCATGACTCCATGACCCCATGACTCCATGGAACAGCCCATGCACCTGTCCGTGATCGGTCGNNCGATGATCGCTGTGTCGTGATGTCTTCCTGAGAAACGCGTCAACCATGTCCATCTTTCCACTTCCCGTCTTCGAAGCCGATGCCGATCCTGCCAAGCGGGATGCGATCTCCGACGAAGAACGCTACGCCCAACTCGAATCCCCATCGACCATCGTGGTCCGGGTCGGCTCCATGCGACGCGTCGCGGAGTACCCGTACAGCGGCGATGCCAAGCCCGGTTGCGGATCGAAGATGGTTGCTCGAACCCATCGAGGAACCGAGCTCGTCGAAATGCTCACGACCACCTGCCCGAACGCCGGCTGTGGCAAGGCGGTCACTCGAACCGAGATGCTTGATTACATCAAGGCCTCGGGCGGCAAGGACTACCCCTTCCGAACCGACGGGCGGATCCTCCGGGTCGCGACCATCGAGGACCTGAATCAATGGTCGGCGCTGAAGTCACTCACCCTTGAGAAGGTCAAGGTCGTTCGAGGTCTCATCGAGGAGCATGCGCTCGACATGAAGGTCGTCGATGTAGAGCCGATTCTGGGCGAAGAACAACTCACCATCTACTACATGAGTGAGGACCGCGTCGACTTTCGAGTTCTTCTCAAGAGCCTCGCCACCGAATTCGGCACTCGTATCGAGATGCGACAGGTCGGAGGCAGAGACGAAGCCCGCCTGGTGGCCGACTACGAGAAGTGCGGCCAGCATTGCTGCTGCAAGAACTTCCTCAAGGTGCTGAAGCCGATCTCCATGCGATCGGCGAAGGTCCAGAANGCGACGCTCGACCCGCTGAAGATCTCGGGGCGATGCGGACGACTCATGTGCTGCCTGCGATACGAAGATCAGACCTACGACGATCTCAAGAAACGACTGCCGCATCGCAAGACGCGGGTGGGCACGCCGGAAGGCCCCGGAATCGTGCTGGACAGCAAGATTCTGGTCCAGCTCGTTCTCGTGCAATTGGAAGAGGACGGACGAGAGATCGCGGTCCCGGTCGAGGAACTCTGCGATCCCGACAACTGCCCGACCAAGCCCGTCGAACCGGANCCGTTCCGAGGGCTCGGGCAACCTGAAGTGACGGAACGCACCGACGACAAGACGCGAAAGCGTGGAAAACGAAAGTCGCGTGGTGCGCGGCAGGCCGAACACAAGTCGGAGTCACAGGCGGAGGCCGCATCACAGGCCCCGTCGATCGGCGATGCGCCGAAGGACACCGAGGATGACGCCGATCGCCCGAAGAAGAAGCGACGTCGACGGCGTCGACGAAAGGGTGGCGGGGAGGCGGGTCCGGCACCGGATTCCGCGGCTCCGACCGATGGCCCGCAGAATCGTTCCGACTCCGATGCGAGCCAGTCGCCGGGCGCCGCTCCCGGAAGAGACGGCGGGGAGGCCACCCCGAAGAAGAAGCGACGCCGACGTCGACGCCGCAAGGGCGGTGGCGGTGATGGTGGCGGCGGCAGTGATGGTGGCGGTGATGGTGGCGGCGGCGGTGGCGGCGGCGGCGAATGACCCTTCGACCGACGTCCGGAGAGACGCTCCCTTCGTCGACTGAGGACATGATCCTGCTCGGCCGCCGCTGGTGTCCGCAACGACGACGCGGCGTCCCGATCCGGGTGATCGGCGAACAGGCCATGGACCTTCAGGTCCCGACCATCGCCCACCTGCTCCAGGCATCCGATCCTGCGGAATCGGCCGANGATCACGCGGCGACCGCACGGGGAATTCCGCTCGACGAACTGTTGCACGCGACCGGCGACCAGACACGAACCCACCTTCTTTCGCCCGTCGATCTCCAACCGATCAAAGCGGCGGGCGTGACCTTCATCGAAAGCATGCTCGAACGGGTGATCGAGGAGGCGACCCAGGGCGATCCCAGTCTCGCCCATGAGGCTCGTCGCAGAATTCTCCAGTCGATTGGCTCGGATGTCGCGGCGATCCGACCGGGCTCACCGGAAGCGATGCGCCTTCGGGCCACGATGATCGAGGAGAATCGCTGGAGCCCGTACCTGGAAGTGGGCCTTGGCCCCGACGCGGAGATCTTCACCAAGGCCAGCCCGCTCTCCACCGTCGGAACCGGCATGCCGGTCGGCATTCGCCGGGACAGCGACTGGAACAATCCCGAGCCCGAGGTCGTCCTGATCTGCGCACCGGACGGTCGCATCGTCGGCGCCACGCTGGGAAACGACGTCAATCTTCGTGACTGGGAAGGCCGAAGCGCCCTTCTCCTGGGTCGGGCCAAGGACAATCGAAGCAGCGCCTCGATCGGCCCCTTCATTCGACTCTTCGATTCGCACCGCGGAGGCCGATTCGATCTCGACGCGATCCGAAGCGAAGACGTCACGCTCGAAGTCAACGGGCTCGACGACGGGTTCTCGCTCGAGGCCTCGAGTTCGATCGCGAAGATCAGCCGCGACCCCGCGGATCTCGCTGCTCAACTCTTCGACTCGCACGACTGGCCGGACGGCGTGGCTCTCTATCTCGGGACCATGTTCGCACCCACCACCGACCGGCCGAGAGCCGATGGATCGATGGTCGCCGGCGATGGATTCACCCACCGCATCGGCGACCGGGTACGCGTCTCCAGCCCGCTGCTCGGCGGACTGGTCAACNAAGTTCGACTCTGTGAGTCATGCCCGAGATGGACCGAGCGAATCAGCGACCTCGTCGCCCTCACCTGACCCGGCGCCCGGAAACGAACATGCCGGCCCCGTGAGAGGCCGGCATGTCGAGTTCTCGGNAGATCGTGACGACGGTCAGGCGTGAATCGCGCGCCCTTCGGTGGCGAGCACCGCCTCGTGCATCGATTCCGCCATCGTCGGATGGGCGTGAATGGTCGAGATGATGTCTTCAGCCGTCGCTTCGAGCCGCTTGGCAAGACCCATCTCCGCGATGAGTTCGCTGGCGTCGGCGCCGATGATGTGACAGCCGATGATTTCACCGTACGGTTCACTGGTGATCACCTTGACCAACCCTTCGGTGTGGCCGGTCGCGATCGCCTTTCCGTGCGCCTTCAACTGATAGGAGCCGGTCTTGTACTTGATGCCCTGCTCCTTGCAGGCACGTTCGGTGAGGCCGACCGATGCGATCTGCGGGTTGGTGTAGGTGCATCCGGGAATACCGTCGTAGTCGATGGCGACCGGCTTGTGNCCGGCCATCTTCTCGACCGCGAGCACGCCTTCCTCGCTGGAGACATGGGCCAGCCACGGCGCGCCGATGATGTCGCCGATCGCGAAGATTCCCGCCACACTGGTCTGATAGGTCGGATCGTCCGACGTCTTGGCGTCGGTGACGATGTGGTCACGGTCGATCTTGATGCCGAGTTTCTCGTCGAAGAGACCGTCGAAACGCCCCTTCACGCCGATCGCCACCAGCACCACCTCGGCATCGATCTCCTCGGTCTTGGACGCATCCTTCGCATCCGCGATCGTGACTTTCGCACCGCCCTTGACGGTCTTGATGTCCTGGACGGTCGCACCGGTCTTGAACTTGATCCCCTGCTTTTCAAACGCCTTCTTCGCGACCTTCGAGACGTCGTCGTCCTCGACCGGGAGAATGCGGTCCATCATNTCGACCACCGTGACATCNCAGCCGAANGCGTTCATGAAGTAGGCGAACTCCATGCCGATCGCACCCGAGCCGACGGCGACCATCGACTTGGGACAGTGATCGATGGTCAGAAGTTCGTAGCTGGTGAAGATGGTCTTGCCGTCACTCTTCGCGAACGGAAGCTGTCGCGGCGCGGCACCGGTGGCGATGAGCACTCGGTCCGCGGTGATCCGTCCCTCGGACTTCCCACCACCGCCGTGGTAGTAGTCTTCGTCGGCGGAGAGCACCTCGACTTCACACGGCGTTCCGCCGGTCGCGCCCTTCAGGATCTTCGCGTGGCCTTCGTAGTGATCGACCTTGTTCTTCTTGAGCAGATAGCCGACGCCGTTGTTGAGGGTGCCGGTGATCTTGCGGCTTCGCCCGATGACCTTGTCCCAATCGACCTTCACGCTCTTCGGGTCGATGTCGATGCCCCAGTCAGCACCGTGAACGATCGCTTCCTGATACAGCTCG
This sequence comes from Phycisphaera sp. TMED9, assembly GCA_002167845.2. Taxonomy (GTDB): domain Bacteria; phylum Planctomycetota; class Phycisphaerae; order Phycisphaerales; family SM1A02; genus UBA12014. The sequence goes on from NHBO02000083.1 coordinate 28,634, forward strand.
GCGTTGTGAAGCAACGCCTTGGTCGGAATACAGCCCCAGTTGAGGCAGACGCCACCGAGTTTTCCGCGCTCGATGCAGGCGGTCTTGAGCCCGAGTTGTCCGGCTCGAATCGCGGCGACGTATCCGCCGGGTCCGGAACCGATGACAATGAGGTCGTAATGCTTGGAGTCGGCCATGGCGTCCCTTGATGTGTCGTCGACGCCGGTTCGCGGCCGCCTTCAAGGCCACTTCCGACGCGAAGTTCTGAGTCGAATAGAAGGCCGAACATTGTAGCGGAGGCGGACGCCCGCACCCTGAAGCCCGTCGTCTTGAACCCCGCGGTGGACGGCGGGCGGGAAGCGGTGCTGAAGCGACCCCGACGAACCTCGACCCGGGGTCCCTGGAACGCCCGAAAACCAATCGTGTGAGGACCTGAAACGGCCACTTGGAACCATCCGCGGACCGATGAGGCGGTTGGACGATTCGTGGCAAAGTCGGCGTGGTGGACGGCCGATATCCGAGAGGAGCCCGGAAGACCATGCGAGCCGATCCCACCATCCGATTCTCCGATCCTGCCCGGTCGAACGCCGCCGTTCGCTCCGGCGGTTCGACGGTGATCGATCACGCGGAATCCGAAGAGGCCCGATCTCCTCGTTCGGCCGCCGGAACGCTCGGCTTCGGTTTCCGCCGGCCGATCCTGGTCAGGCTCTACCAGCGAGTCAGCAACCTCTGGCTCCTGCTCACGCTGGCCAGCGGCGTCGTGGCCGCCACCGGCCTCACCTTCGAATCGGTTCTCGTCGCAGGCATCGGTCTTGCCTTGATGTTCGCGGCGATGCTCGGCCTTTCCACCGATCTGCGACGAAGCCGCCCGGAGATCGCCCNAGGAAGCGCCTGCCGAAGCGGCGGCGCCGGATGCTGGGCATGGCGACTCGCGGACGGAACCGCCTGGTATGACCAGTGCTTCCAGAGACTCATCGGCGATCCGATCGGCCCCACGATCCTCCAGGCTGGATTGTTCGAGACCCTGCTCGGTCGAATCCACGCGGACGACCTTGCGCAGTTCCACTTCGCCGTCGACGCCACCATCGAAGGCGGCGCCGATCTCGATTGCACGGTGCGTCTTCGGACGCCCGACGGCGAATGGCGAGCGATCCGATTCATCGGCGGGTGCGACGCCGGATCGGCGGGCGAATCCGACTGCATCAACGGCATTGCGCTGCCCGAAGATCGCGACCGGATCGCGAGTTCTCTCGCGAGCCGGACCGGTGACGACCTGCTTTGCGCGCTGAGCGATCAAGCCAAATTGACTCGGGACCTCGAACGAATCCGCGTCGATCTCGAAGAGCGGAACCGGCAGTTGGAGGAAGCGAGGGCCGCGGCCGTCGAAGCGACGCAAGCCAAGAGCGAATTCCTCGCCAACATGAGCCACGAGATTCGGACTCCCCTGACCGCGATCATCGGCTACGCCGATCTGCTGGTGGGAGACCAGGGAGACCCCGACTCGAGGCGGTCGATGTTGGAGACGGTTCGACGAAACGGCGAGCACCTCCTCGCGCTGGTCAGCGAGATTCTGGATCTCTCGAAGATCGAGGCCGGCCGAATGGAGACGGATCGAGTTCCCACGGATGCGATCGGCTGCGTGCGCGACGTCGCGGAGTCGCTCGGCGAACAGGCTCGGGGCAAGGGCCTGAAGATCGCCGTCGAGATTTCCGACCGCGTTCCTCCCGCGATGTCACTCGATCCGACTCGGTTCAGGCAGATCGTGGTCAACCTGCTCGGAAACGCGATCAAGTTCACGGAGACCGGCGGCGTGACCCTCGAATTGGATCATGAACCAGACGGCGACCTGCTCACCCTTCGGGTCGTCGATACCGGGATCGGCATGGTCGATTCCGAGATGGACCGCATCTTCGAGCCTTTCCGTCAGGCGGACGGATCGACGACACGACGGTTCGGTGGAACCGGGCTCGGGCTCGCCATCTCGCGCCGACTCTGCGAAATGCTCGGCGGAAGCCTCACCGTCCAGAGCCGGTCCGGGACCGGCTCGACTTTTTCGGCGATGGTGACCGCCGCTCCCGCGGAGGCCGCGATCTTCATGGAAGGCAAGACGGATGTTCCAACCGGGCTGCGAATCCTGCTGGCCGAGGATGGCCCGGACAACCGCCGCCTGATCGGGCACCTTCTGGGGCGGTTGGGCGCCCAGGTGGTCGCCGTCGAGAATGGCCAGGAAGCCGTCGAAGCGGTGAAAAAGAGCAGGGACCGACCGTTTGATCTGGTCATCCTGGACATGCAGATGCCGATTCTGGATGGATATGAGGCGGCCAGCCAGCTTCGGAATGCCGGAAACGACGTCCCGATCCTCGCCCTGACCGCCAATGCGATGCCCGGAGACCGCATGGTCTGCCTCGAGGCAGGCTGCAATGACTACCTCTCCAAGCCGGTTCGCAAGGACGATCTGGCCGCCAGCATCGCCCGATTGACCCACGCCAGCCTCCGGTGGAAGAAGGCTGGATAGACGGCCGATTCGTTGACGATCGGACACCGATGCCCGTAAAATCCGCGATTCCCACCGGCTCTGTGTGAGCCGTTGGCAGGCTTGGATCGAGAACGGCCGGAGCATCGCGTGCGGACCGCCCTGATCAGTGACATCCACGGGAACCTCGAGGCCTTGGAAAAGGTCCTCGAAGACATCGATCGACGAGGCGTGGATGAGATCATCTGCCTCGGCGACATCGTCGGCTACGGTCCCAACCCGATCGAATGCGTCGATCTCGTCGCGGAGAAGTGCTCGTGGAGCCTGATGGGCAACCACGACTTCGCCGTCCTCTACGAACCCACGAATTTCAACGTGGTGGCGAAGGACGCGGCTCACTGGACGCGTGATGTCCTGGAAGAAGCAGTCGAGAAGGATCCCGTTTCCGGCAATCGTCGGCTCGAATTCCTCAATCGAATCAAGACGCGCAAGTGCCACGAACAGATCTACACCTGCGTTCACGGGTCGGTTCGAAAGCCGATCAATGAGTATCTCTTCGACGACGACATCCGGGACGACCCTGCGAAGGTCCGTCGAATCTTCGAGATGATCGACGATCGGTGCCTCGTGGGCCACACCCACGTCCCCGGCGTCTTCGTCTACACCGAAGAGGACGGTCCGGACTTCATGCGACCGAGTTCGCTTGGCAACGAGGATCCGGACGATCCCATCCTCGTGGGCGTCCATCAGTTCCATCCCGACGAAAAAGCCATCGTGAATCCCGGAAGCGTCGGCCAGCCCCGGGACCAGAACGACCGCGCGAGTTACGCCATTCTCGAGACCAGTGAGAATGAACCGCACAAGGTCCACTTCTACCGACTCGAGTACGACATTTCCGCCGTTGCCGACAAGATCTACGCCATCGATCGTCTCGACGACTGGCTCGGTGATCGACTGTTCCAAGGCCGCTGAGCCTCCCCTGGTCGGGGACCGGGTACCGACGTACCGCAGGTCGCCGACACCAGCCCCCTTCCCTTCAAGATGACACCCGAAACCCGCCGCCGCATCGTCACCAGCGTGGTCCTTCTCATCGCCAGCATCGTGCTGGTGATCGGATTCCTGCGACCCCAGAGTGCGGAGGAGCCGACCAACGGCACCGACGCGACGACCACCATCGCGTCCTCGTCGGAGTCCGCCGAGACGCCCGCCCCCGAGGCCAAGACCACGGAACCGACGGCGCCGGCCACGGAACCGGTCGCACCAAGCCCCGAGTCCACCGCCCCATCGGATCCGGCACCGGCCGCGGAGGCCGTGACTCCAGAGACAGAGACCAAGACCGCGGGCGACACCTCGGATGCGAANGCTTCGGATGCGGCGACTCCGAAGTGGAAAGCTCGCGCCAGCCAGGGCCCGATCGAAGGTCAGCCGACGGATCTCGGCTCGCTGGATCCCGCCACCGATCGATATCGGATTCGGTTCTCCCAAGGGAGTGCCGGCATCGATTCGATCGTGTTCAGTGACTTCTGGACCGAGGCGCGGCAGAAACGGGCCGCGGCGGCCCATCTCGCGAATCCGTCGGCGAATCCTCTGCCCCCGGAAGAGGACCGCTACGCACTCCGCCAGTCCGCACTGGGCAACAACGCGATTCCCCTGCTCTCCGCGGCAGGTGTCAACATCAATGGCACGTTCGTGTCTCTGTTCGGAAACGTCTGGTCGCAGACCGGCCCGGGCGCCTTTGAGACGGAGATCGTGGACCAGGCGTCGGGCGACGTGGGCTTCAAGATCAGCCGCCGGTTCCTCCTTGCCAAGAACGGATACGACCTGAGCCTCGAGCAGCGCATCGAGAACCTCGGATCGACCGATGCCGACGTCCAATGGGTCCAGTACGGCCCCGGAGATCTCGACCGCGATCGAGGCTCGTTCATCGAAGTCAGGCGATTCCACTTCGGCTATCTCATGCCGCCGAGCCGAGACCCGGGACAGGTCAACGTCGTCGCCAACGGCCAGCTCTACGAACGCCAGGCCATTCTGGATCAGGTCGCAGACCGACAGGAAGCCGATCGGCTGGCCATCGAAGCCGGAATCTCAGAGCCGGCGATGAGCGAATTCGACCTCTGGCCCAACGAGACCAGCCGCGAACAGGATCTCACCCTCAGCTGGTTCGGAACCACCAACCGATACTTCACGCTCTGCGTGCATGCACCCTTCTCCGCCGGTGACCGCCCGACGCGGAAGATCACCGAGAGCGTGGAAACCGTGTTCCCCAACGCCGACCTCTCCCTGCCCTCCGACCAGCAGGTCGCGATCACGGAGTTGTACGGACCGACCAAGACCATCGCCGCCGGCGGCTCGGCGGACTGGGATCTCGGCGTGTACGCCGGCCCGCTCGAGCGGAGCGTCCTCGAAGCCGGCGAGCCCTACACCTCGCTGAACATGCGGGCGCTGATCGTCTACCTGATGAGCGGCTGCTGCACCTTCTGCACGTTCACCTGGCTGGCGGACTTTCTCGTCGTCTTCCTCGCCTTCATCCACGGCATCGCCTTCGACTGGGCGCTCGCGATCGTGATTCTGGTCTGCATCGTGCGAACGCTGCTTCACCCGGTCATGAAGAAGGGGCAGGTTCAGATGCAGCGGGTCAGCCGGCTGATGTCCGAGTTGAAGCCCGAGATCGATGCCCTGCAGAAGAAGTACAAGGGCGATCCCGCCAAGATGCAGGCGGAGCAGCGACGACTGTTCATGGAACGCGGCGTGAACCCACTGGGTTGCGTCGGCGGCCTGCTTCCGACCTTCCTCCAGATGCCGATCTGGATCGCGTTGTATGCGGTGCTGTTCTTCGCCTTCGAACTCCGGCAGCAGGAGGCGTTCTTCGGTGTCTTCCAGCTCTTGCCGGACGTGGTGATCGGAAACGCCACGCTCTTCGGCCAGTTCCTGGGTGACCTCAGTCGTCCCGACCACTTCATCGAGTTCGGCACCCCGGTCAACATCTNCATCACGCAGNTGACGGGCGTCAACATTCTTCCGTTGCTGATGGGGTTCATCTTCTACGTCCAGCAGAAGTACATGAGCCCGCCNCCCAGCCCGAACATGACCGATGAGCAGAAGCAGCANCAGAAGATCATGAAGGTCATGATGGTCGTGCTCTTCCCGGTGATGCTCTTCCAGGCACCGAGTGGTCTCACCCTCTACATCCTGACCTCCAGTTCGATCGGAATCATCGAAGGCCGCCGCATCCGCAAGCTGGTCGACAAGATGGACTTCTCCGCGAAGCCCATCCCCGAAAAGGCGAAGAAGGCCGGATCGGGCAAGACCAAGGATCGAATGGCGAAGATGTACGCCGAGAAGCTCGCCGAAGCGAAGGCGAAGCGGGACCGCAAGGCCAAGGGCCCGAAGAAGAACTACAAGAAGCGCGATTCGTGAACCCAACCGACGGGGCCGTGATCGTCGCGACCGGAACCCCTCCGGGACGCGGTTCGAGAGCGTTGGTCAGATGCTCGGGCGGAGAGATCCTCTCGAACCTCGACGGCCTCCTGTCCGGCGAAGCGATGGAGGCCGGGCGACACCGGAAGCGCGGCGTCTTCCCCGGAAACATCCGGATCCCCACTTGGCCCGACGGCCGGACGGAAGGNGAGATCCTCGTCCCCTGCCTCGCCGCGATCTTCCCAGGACCGGCGACGTTCACTGGTGAAGACGTGCTGGAAGTCGAAGTTCCGGGCCACCCGACGCTGGTCCAAGTGATCAACGACGCCCTGGTCGAACACTTCGATCACCTGCCATCAGGAGCAAGGCCTGCCGGTCCCGGCGAGTTTTCCGCCCGGGCGTTTCTCGCCGGCCGGCTCTCGCCGGGGCAGGCTTCCGGAATCGCCGACCTCATCGCCGCCGATCGAGACGAAGACCTCGAGGCGGCCGACCAACTNCGCCGTGGCCGGGAGGGNCTGGCANTGTCCGAGCAGGGGAACCGCCTCGCGGAGACCATCGCCCGCGTGGAAGCCGGTATTGACTTCACGGACGAGGAAGACGTCGTGTCCTGCCGTGCCGGCGAACTCCGAGCCATGACCGGGTCGATTCGACCGGGGCTGGAGGCGATCGCCCGTTGGTCGTCGCTCGCCGGCCCGGCACTCCGTGATCGACCGTTGGTCGTTCTGTCGGGCCCCCCCAATGCCGGCAAGTCGACGCTCTTCAATGCGATGGTGGGCCACGAACGCGCCGTCATCTCGCCGGTGGCCGGCACGACCCGCGATCTCGTGCACGCAGACCTGGACGTCGAGACGGCAGCGGGCCGACTTCGAATTCGACTGATGGATACCGCCGGCCTCGGCGAATCTCAGGACCCGCTTCAAGATCTCGCCTCGGCCCGATCTCGGACGGCATTGGAAGACGCAGACTTCGTGCTGTGGTGCCTCCCNGCGGGCGAGTCGCGTTCGTCGTCGCCAGNTTCCGAGCCGGACNCCNATCGGCGGCTTGAGATTCGGACCAAGACGGATCTCACCGCTTCGATCGACCCCTCGAAGACACCGAGCGGCGTCGTGAACGTCAGCGTGCCGCCGGGGCGACCCGCGGCGGGGCTGGAAGACGTCCGTGATCAGTTGTGCCGCAAGTTGGCGGAGGTGGGAGCCGGAGGCGATCGGCTGGCAAGCCGTGGTTGGCAACAGGTTCAAGCCGATTCGATCGCGGGGGCCGTGGCCGCCCTCGATGCCGTCGAGCTGCTCCTGGAGGGTGTTTCGGACGAGTCGGGGGCGCCGTCGCCGGAACTGATCGCCGCCGAACTCCGCACCGCACTGGATGCGATCAGGCGCCTGGAAGGCGAGATCGATCCGGAAGAGGTGCTTGATCTGGTCTTCGGCCGCTTCTGCATCGGCAAGTAGCGATCACGGGGCTTGCACCCTTCCGACCTCGGGAAGTCAATCCTCGTGCGGTCGGCATACCATGGGCCGAATGCCTCGAATCCGCCCCGCTCGTGACTCCTCGTTCGATGCCTCCCTCAGCCTTCGATCCCATTCGATGGATGTCCGCGTTCGGTATTGCGAATGCGATCCCATGGGCGTGGTGCATCATGCGAACTACGCCGTTTGGTTCGAGATGGGACGAACGGAGATGCTTCGAGCGCAGGGTGGCAACTACCGTGATCTCGAGGCTGCAGGCCGCTTCCTGGTGGTGGTCGATCTCTCCACCCGGTTCAAGAAGCCGGCTCGGTACGACGACGAATTGACCCTGACCACCCACCTGATCGAAGCGACGCCAGCACGCTTGCGGCATGGCTACGAACTGACCCGAGGCCAGACGGTGCTCGCCACCGCGACCTCGTCGCTGGCCTGCGTGGATGAGCACGGATCGCTGCAACCGATGCCCCCGGGGCTCGAAGAAGCCGGCTGAGCGCAAGCCCACAGGCCGAGTTCGAGCGGTGCTACCAAGAAGCGGTCGCACAGGACGGTTGAATCTCTCAGGGGTATGGCGACCACGTCAGGGACGCGGCTCGCATCTCTCCATCAGACCGTCCTGGAGGATNCGCTCCGCCAGCGACTCCGCCGCCAGGCGGCAACCCAGTGGCGTCCAGTGGCCCGCCGATCGCTCCCAGTAGATCATCTCCCCCCCGGCGGCTTGGAATCGCGTCAGCGGAGAGACGACGTTGAACTCGAGTTCATTCGTGTAGGGGAAACCATCGGTGAACTCGTTTCTCGCCTGCCGGCTGGGAATGGAGAGGATCATGAACTCCGCTCCGGCGGCATTCGACTCGATTCGCATCTGATCCAGGATCCGCAGGGTCAGCCATTCCCCCGTCTTCAATCCATCCGGTACGGATGTCGGTCTGATGATCGCTGGTGCATCGGGCTGCTTCGGTGCGGACTTCTTGAGCGCCAAGGCTTGTCGGATGGTCCCGAGAAGGGACTCGGTGAAGAGAATGGAATGACGTCGAACAAGGGTGTAGAGATGAGTCTCGCCGGCGATCCAGCGATAGATGGGATCCGAGAGGGGGAACTCGCGGATCAAGCGGTATGAGAAGAGGAAGTCTCGGATCCCGCCGGGGGGGTTGTAGCTCGAGTTGAACGCGACGAGTTCATCGTCGTCGAGCTTGAACAGCTTGGTTCGCATGTCGTCGCTCGGGTCGTTCACGTAGAAGTACTGAATCACCAGATCGGGATCGAACTGGAGCGCTTCTTCTCTGAAGACCACGAGTTCCTCCGAGGGCCCGAATCCCATGACCGAGAAGTTGAGGACCTCGACCGGACAGTCGAGTTCCTTCTCCAGAATCAACTGAAGCGTGTGGAGAGAGCTCTCCTCCAGGTTCACCCCGAATCCCATGCCGAAGGAGTCCCCGAGGATCGCGATCCGCCGGACCCCATCGGGCTTCTCGATCGAGAACTCCTTGTCGGCCCGCATGCCCTTGGCGTTGGTGCGGAACTCCACGGTGTACTCGGGGGTTCGATGGAAGTAGGTGATCGACGGAATGTTGGTACGGACGCCGTGCGGCCCGGCTTCGATGAAGGGTGGAAGCATCATCCCCGGGGCGAAGATCCTCAGGAAGATCTCGGCGGCGATCGGTGTCCAGACCACTCCCAGGAGAAGTCGAATCCACCAGCGTCTTGAAGG
>NHBO02000084.1 GCA_002167845.2 Phycisphaera sp. TMED9
AGCCTTGCTGGCAGGCTGTCTTCCGTGGCTTCCGAACCGATTGAGCTACCCCGAACTCGTTCCACCGGAAGCCCTCGAACTCAACCCCTGGAAAGTCGCCTCCGGAAGCGCCGGACCCCTGGGGGGAACGGTTTCTTTGGGCCGACTTCAAGAGGCCATCCGTGAGCGGCTCGCGCCGGCGGCCGCACCGACAGCCGTCCAACGCATCGAACAGGAAGTCAGGCTCGCCGTCGAAGGTTGAGCCGGAACCCGGAACGACCGCGAACCGCGACACGAGAATCTGATCTTCAGCACGTCGCAATCAGCGATCACGAATCAACCCTGGCGGGGCCCGGATCCAACACCACACGCGTCAACTTCATCAGTCCAACGCCAGCATGATCACTCGAGCCGACCGCGTTCCGTCACACGACGAACAAGGCGGATCAACCCCGGACTGAACGGCGACCCGAAGGCGAACCCCGGACGAGACGCACCGCGGCACGCCGCGGCAAACCGGCCCCAGAAGACGGAATCGCCGATTCCCGTCTTGAGTGCCGATAATCGGTGTTATGTAAAACAAGAGACCTCAGGCCTTGGGCTCGGCCCCCCGGCGGTCCTCCTCGGACTCAGGCCTCGTCGTGATCCGTCAGGCCCAGGAACGGGCCGTCTTGGGGATCTCGATCAAGGCCGAACGCGTCATGCACCACTTCCAGCGCCTCTTCGCCGCGATCCTGTGGGACCAGACAGGAGATCCGAATCTCGCTGGTCGTGATGTTCAGGATTGGAATGCCGGCCTTGGAGAGTGCTTCAAACATCCGCCCGGCGACTCCGATCGCACTCCGCATGCCCGAGCCGACGGCGGAGATCTTGGCAAGGCCGATCTCGACATCCACACCGACCGAGTCGTCGCCAGGGCTCAATCGTTCGATCGCGGATCGAACCACGTCCCGGGCCTCCGCGAGCTCTCCGTGCTCGACGGTGAACGCCAGTGAGATTCCATCATCGCCATCGGTCTGGACGATGTCGTCGACCATCACACCGGCATCCGCCAAGGCCATGAAGATCGCCGCCTGCCCACCGATCGCCATGTCGAGACCGGAGATCCCGACCCGACCCAGTTCCCGCCGCAGGGCGCATCCGATGACTGAATTTCGTTCCATGCTGGAAGTCTCCCGAAGAACCAAGGTACCCGGACCGGGCTTCTGACTGTGAAGGACTCGGAGCGGAACATCGAAACGACGCGCGAAGACCACCGCTCTCTCCTGGAGAACCCCGGCCCCCACCGCGGCGAGTTCCAGCATCTCATCCGACCCGATCTCCGACAGCCGTCGCGCCTTCGGAATGACTCTCGGGTCGGCGGTGTGGATCCCGTCAACATCCGTATGGATTTCACAACCACCACCCGACTCGCCCGCACCAACCGCCGCCGCCAGAGCCACCGCCGTGGTGTCGGAGCCGCCCCGTCCGATCGTCGTGACTTCACCAAGCGGAGAAACACCCTGAAAACCGGCGACCACCGGCACCACGCCCGAACTCATCAGGTCATGAAGGCGAGTCGACTCGATGGCGAGAATGCGGGCTCGCCCGTGGGTCTGATCGGTTCGGATTCCTGCTTCGCGGCCGCCCAGGGGTACGGCTTGAACACCCCGCTTCTCGAGGGCGATCGTCATCATCGCCGTGCTCGCGAGCTCGCCGGTCGCCAGAAGCAGGTCCAACGCTCGCGGGTCGGGGTCCGAGCCGAGCGAATGCGCCAGTTCGACGAGTTGATCGGTCGTCCGACCCATCGCGGAGACCACGACGATCACTCGGTTTCCAGCGCCGACCGCCTGCGCGACGCGGTCGGCACAATTGGACAGCCGAGCGGAGTCCGAGAGCGAAGTTCCACCGAATTTCTGGACCAGGATCGGTCCGCCTGAGGACGCCATCATCACCCCCTGGGGCTATACGGGACGGGCCTGATCCTATCGTCCCGCGGCATCGGCCGTCTGCTGCCGCTCCTGACGCTGCGCTCGCTTGCGATCCACTTCCTTCAACACCAGCTTCCGCATTCGAATCGCGTTGGGCGTGATCTCGACCGCCTCGTCTCCGGCGATGTACTCGAGCGCCATTTCGAGCGTCATCTTCCGTGCCGCCTTCATCACGACCGTTGCTTCCTTGTTCGACTCCCGAACATTGGTGAAGGCCTTGGCTCTCGCAGGATTGACGTCGAGGTCGTTGTCACGACTGTTCTCTCCGACCACCATGCCTTCATACACATCGTCCCCGGGCTCGACGAACATGACCGCACGCTCGGAAAGAGACAACAGAGAGTACGGCGTCGCACGACCGGTCTCCATCGAGACCATCACGCCACTGCCTCGCTCCCGACGGACCGGACCGGCTGGACGCCAATCTTCGAAGGTGTGATGCAGGATCGCTTCGCCACCGGAGGCATTCAGCAACCGGGTTCGCAACCCGATGAGTCCTCGGCTCGGCATGAGACCTTCGATGCGGGACTGGCTGCCGCGAGTCTCCATCACCTGGATCTCACCACCTCGGCTTCCGATCATCTCGATCGCCGCACCGGCGGCATCCGGCGGCGCATCCACGCTGACTCGCTCCCATGGCTCGTGCAGCTTCCCGTCGATCTTCCGGAGGACGACCTCCGGCCGTCCGACCACGACCTCGTATCCCTCTCGTCGCATCTGTTCCAGAAGAATTCCCAGGTGAAGAAGTCCACGCCCCGACACGCGAAAACTATCGGCACCATCACCCGGCTCCACCCGGAGTGCGACATTGGCTTCCAGCTCTCGATCCAACCGATCCCGGATCTGCCGCGTGGTCACGTACTTGCCGTCACGCCCCGCCAGCGGACCGTCGTTGATCCGAAACACCATGTGGAGGGTCGGTTCGTCGACGGAGACTCGCGGAAGCGGCTCGGGGTTCTCCCGGTCCGCGATCGTGTCGCCGATCCCCGCCATCTCGAGGCCTTCGATCGCACACAGATCACCTGCGGACACCGACTCCACCTCACGCCGCCCCAGTCCTTCAAACGCGAGCACCCGCCCGATCCTGGCCTGCACCGGTCCATCCGGACCGCACACCATCACCGAGGTTCCGGTCCTGACCACGCCCCGGCTCACTCGTCCGATGACGATCCGCCCGACGAAGTCGTTTCGATCAAGCGAGGTGACCCGCATCTGCAACGTCCCGTCGACGTCCGCCTCGGGCTCGGGAACCTCCGCACGGATGACTTCAAGGAGCGGCGAGACACCAGCTTCCCGACTCGAAGGATCCTCGTGGGAGAGCCCCGCCCAGCCGTCTCGTCCGGACGCGTAGAGCACCGGAAAATCAAGCGAGTGATCATCCGCCCCGAGATCGACCAGCAGGTCGAAGACTTCATCGACCACCGCTTCGCACCGGGCTTCGGCCTTGTCGCACTTGTTCACCACGACGATCGGCCGAAGACCGATCGAGAGCGCCTTTCCGAGCACGAATCTCGTCTGCGGCATCGGGCCTTCAGCCGCATCGACCAGAAGAAGCACGCCGTCGGCCATCTTGAGGACCCGTTCGACCTCTCCGCCGAAGTCGGCGTGACCCGGCGTGTCGATCACGTTGATCCGCAGCGTCTCGCCATCTTCAAAGGTCCAGTCGACCGCACAGTTCTTCGAGAGGATCGTGATGCCTCGCTCTCGCTCGAGGGGATTCGAGTCGAGAATGCACTCCTCCCGGGCGGCATTCTCTCGAAGCGTCCCGGACTGGGCGAGGATCGCGTCGACCAGCGTGGTCTTGCCGTGGTCGACGTGCGCGATGATGGCGATGTTGCGGATGGATCGGGGCGCTGACATGTGGACTCCTGCGGGGCGAGGCGCCCGCGATCGAATGAGCCCCTCAGTGTACCCAAACCCGGCCGATCTTCGTTGAATTATGCAAAACGGCGAGTTCGCCGCCTCGGGCTCAGATCCCGTAGAGCGGCCGGAACTTGCCTTCGAGATACCGCATCAACGGGTCCGCGGAAACCGGCTTTCCGGTGATTCGCTCACAGAGCTGCCCCGGCGAGTACCGGCGACCGTGGACGTGAATGTTGGCCCGCAGCCAGTCCAACAGGCCGGAGAAGCGGCCATCCGCGAATCCGTCCACGAGCCCGGGCATCTCCTCGCACGCGGTCTCGAAGATCTGGGCGCCATAGAGATTGCCAAGGGTGTAGGTCGGGAAGTACCCCATCGCCCCCATCGACCAGTGGACGTCCTGCAGACAACCGCGCCGATCGTCGACGATCTCCAGCCCGAGGAAGTCGCGGTAGGCGTCGTTCCAGGCGGCGGGAAGATCCGCCGGAGAAAGGTCACCGGTCAGCATCGCCCGCTCCAACCCGAAGCGGATCATGATGTGCATGTTGTAGGTCGCCTCGTCCGCTTCGACCCGGATGAAACCGGGATTGACGCGATTGGCGCTCTCGAACGCGGCCCGGGCGTCGATTCCCGCGACCGTCGCACCAAAGTGCTTTTCGAGAAGCGGCGCCGCGAACTTCCAGAACGACTCACTCCGTCCGACCTGGTTCTCCCACATCCGACTCTGGCTCTCGTGAATCCCCAACGAGACCGAGTCTCCGCAGGGAGCACCGAACGCCGCGTAAGGAAGTCCCTGCTCGTACATCGCATGCCCGGATTCGTGCATGGTCGAACTCACCGCGTCCGTGAGCATGTCATCGTGGAACCGGGTGGTCATGCGAACGTCGTCGCAGTGGGAACCGCCGCAGAACGGATGCGTCGACACATCCAGGCGCCCCCGCGTCGCGTCGAAACCGATCTTCTCGGCGACTTCGAGGCAGAACGCCATCTGCTGATCACGCGGCAGCGTGAGCGAATCGAGCCGGGCATCGGGAGTCCGGCTGGAAGCGCCGATCTCGGCGATCAGATCCCGGAGTCGATCGCGGAGCGGGCCGAAGACGCTGGCGACGCCTGCTGCCGTACAACCCGGTTCGTAGTCCTCGGCCAGCGCATCCCACGGTTCGCCCCCTTCGGCCCATCCGAAACACTCCGCCTTGCGACGACAGATGTCCACGGTCTTCTCAAGCCACGGAAGAAAACGCTTGAAGTCGTTGTTCGCGCGGGCTTCCGCCCATTCATGCTGGGCGGCACTGGCGGTTTCCGCCGCCTCCTGAACCAGCGATGCGGGCAGTCTGACCGCACGATCGTGATCGTGACGAACGGCCCTGACATTCGCCGCCGCCTCGGTATCCGCGCCAAGATCGATCTCGCCTTCGCAGATCGCCAACGTCTCGGCGAGGTCGGAAGACGTCAACCGCTCGTGCGAGAGCCTGGCCAGAAGCGAGATCTGTTTCGCCCGATGCCCGGCCCCCTCGGTCGGCATCATGGTCTCTTGATCCCATCCGAGCAGCCCGTTGATGGAACTGAGAACCGCCTCCTCTTCAAGGAGTTCGAGCAGGCGGTCATACGCGGTCCCGGCAGCAGTGGTGGTCATCGTGTCGCGATCCGAATGCGAGCGACGCCCCTGCCCTGGCCCGGGACCGCTCTGGTTTGAAAACACCATGGTACGCGACCGGGCCAGTCGGTTGCCAGACCCGGAAACGCAACGCCCGCCCGCCGTCAAACGGCGAGCGGGCGATATGAACCGTTGGTTCGGGCGAGCGATTCAGCCACCGACGGCCGGCTTCGCATCCTTCACTTCGTCCGGAACGTTCGCCTCGAGAAACTCGATGACCTCCGTTCGGCTGGGATCGGTCCGAGCACGAGCGTGGTCAAGCACCGTCCAGCCGCGGACATCCGTGACCGCCAGATCCGCTCCCGAATCCGAGAGCATCTTGAGCTTGTCGAGCGGGCCCTGAGCGGACGCGATCATGACGGCGGTCTGGCCGAGCATGTTCTTGATCTCCGTGTCCGCGTCCGCATCGAGCAGAATTCGGACGCTCGCGGGATTCCCGATTCGGGCGGCCCGCATCAAGGCGGTCTCCTTCGCGTGAATCTCGACGGCATCGAGATCAGCACCGTTCTTGACCAACAACGCCACCGACTCGGGCTGACCGATGCCGGCCGCCCAGATCAGCGGCGTCATGCCGCTCTTGTCGACCACGTTGACCGAAGCCCCCTGCTCGACGAGATATTCCGCGGTCGCGGGATTCTTCGAGAGAGCCACGGCCCAGAGAAGCGGCGTACCACCGATCTCGTCGGTATGGGCGATGTCGCCACCCTTACCGACCAGGAACTCCAGTACTTCGAGCTGACCACTCTCCGCGGCCAGCGCGACCGGCGTCTTGCCAGCCTTGTTGGGAAGGTTCGGGTTGGCCGACCCTTCGACCAGTGCGGCCACGACTTCCACGTTTCCTTCTCTCGCAGCCCAGTGCAGGGCCGACATTCCACCGATCGAGGGTTGGTCGACGGGTTCGCCTGCGGCGATCGCCTTCCGGACGCCATCCAGGTCTCCGCTTCGGGCGGCGTTCACCAGACGACCGGCGGCCGGCCGAGCGACGTTCGGACCGACGTTGGGCGCGTTGGGCTTCTGCCGCGTGATCGAGCGTCGCACGGTCACACTCAACTCGGGCGCATCGGGATGGTCGGTGATGATCTTGACGGTGGGACGACGCCCTGCGGTCTCCCAGGCTTCCCAGTCCATGGCCAGTTCATGATCGATCTGCTTCTCGCCACCGACTCCGCTGAAGACGGGAGGCTCGATGGAGACGATCGAGAAGGGAACCTTGTTGGCCGACGAGAGCGCGACGGACTGCTGGTCCGACGCTTCCTGCTTTCCAGCGTCGAGGAAGTTGGGTGCCATCTTGACGAACAGTCCGACCTCGCCCTCGACCGTGATGACCTGAGGCGCCCCGTTCACCATCTGCAGGGTGACCCGCTTGCTGAGCTTGCTGCCCTGCTTCGTGGTCGGCTTCAATGTGATTTCCAGTTCGGCCGACTCACCGGGCCCGATGGGCTCGCGAGGCCAGACCGGCGTGGTGCAGCCACAGCTGGCGATCGCCTTCTTGATCTGGATCGGCGTGTCGCCATTGTTGGTCAGCGTGACCGTGCCGGTCTTGGGAACGCCCGGCTGCATGATCCCGAGCACGAGCTTCGGAGGCGTGACCGTCATGTCGATCGTCTTGCCGAGATCGACGATCTCGCTTCGCACCCCGGGGACCTTGGCGCCCTTCGTCGGCGCGGTGGTCAAGCCGCTCGGTGCCGGCGGAATCGGCCGCTTGGTGTCGATGATGCTGTCGCTGGTGCTCACCATCGGCGTGCCGACCGGTCGAACCTTGCTGGCACCCTGATCGGTCGCCGCGTCCGGCTTGCCCTGAGGCGCCGCCGCCACTTCTTCGCTTCCCGCCGAGGCCTTCGCCACCGGCTGTTCGCCGCCCTGATCGCACGCGGTGATCGCGAGCACAAGCGTCGCGGGAAGGAGCGTTCGAAGGACGCGGGGGACGAACGATTCTGGAGTCTTGATCATCAGTTTGAGCCTCTGAGTGAACGGAAGTCGATGTTCGTGGAAGAAGCGTTGATCAGCCTCTTCCGCCATGGCCTGCGGGTGGACACCTGAACTCAGGCGTTGAAACCACCCCTGCGGTTCGCCGAAGTTGCCGAAACAGCAAAAGCTCTTTCCGCACCATCTTCCTCGGCCCCCTCTTGCGAGAGATCAAGAAAACCCGGCGAGTCGGTTCGAGGATCCCGGACGGCCGTCCATCGGGAGTCCGAAAACCGACGTTTCGAGTCGAACATTCTAGCCCCAAGAGGACGAGGAAGGCCAATTTCCCCCCCCAAAGGGCCGAACGACCCCGTTTCGTTGGCTACACTCGCGGAATCATGCCTGACGACACCAAACCAACCCCCCCGCACGTCCTCACCCCTCACGCACGGCCGGTACAGCCCATGCCCGTGCAGAAGGAGGGAAAGCAGTTCGTGGCCCTTCGCGACCCCTCGATGCTCATCCAGCAGACGATGGTCGTCCAACCGCAGGCATTGCAGGTGATCCAGCTCTTCGAGGGGGAACTCTCCACCACCGAGATCGCCGATCGCATCGTGGCCGCAGAGACCCCTGACCGCAGCACGGTGGTCACCGAGGCACAGAAGCAGGTCGAGATGCTCGCTGGCCAGATGGACCAGTTCGGCTTGCTCTGGGGTCCGACCTTCGACGGGTACGAGAAGCAGATGGCGGAAAAGCTCCATGAGCTTGGCGCTTTCCCGATCCAGGCCTCCGGCACGCTGGTCCAACTCGCGCATCAGGCTCAGGGCGGCGAACCGAAACCACCCGAAGACGTTGAGGCGCAAAAGACATGGGGCAAGGAACTGGCCGTCGGGATGCTTGAGAACTGGCTCCAGGCCGCCGAAGACCCTGAATTCGATTCGCCGGTGATCGGGCTCGTGGTCCCCCACCTCGACTACGTGCGGGGTGGCGAGGTCTACGCGAGCGGCTATCGCGCGTGGGTCGGTGCCGCCAAGCCCGATCGAGTCGTGATCCTCGGAACCAACCACTTCGGGATGGGTGACGGCGCCGTGATGAGCCGCCTCGACTTCGAGACGCCACTCGGACGAATCCACGCCGACCAGGACGTCATCAACGGAATGGCGGAGAAGCTTGGCGATCGCATCTTCAAGGACGAACTCGATCTGCTCCCTGAGCACTCGGCGGAACTGCATCTCCCGTTCATTCAACATCTGTTCGGCGACGTCCCGGTCGTCGTCGGCCTCGTGCCCGACCCGCTGGTTCCCATGATCGCCGACGATGGAAAACGAGTCTCGAGCGAGGAGTTCACCACGGCGCTCCAGGAGGTGCTCGAGAAGGCCGGCGGAATCACCTACTTCGTCTCCTCTGCGGACCTCTCCCACGTCGGCCCCCAGTTCGGCGAACCAAAGCCCGTGGATGACGCGCGACGAGTCGAGGTCGAACGCCACGATCGCGAACACCTCGCCAAGTTCCTCGAGAACGACAGCAAGGGGTTCCTCGAAGCCATGGAATGGTGCAAGAACCAGACCCGGTGGTGCTCGATCGGGAACATGTCCGCCGTCGCCTCTCTGGCGGCGGCCGATTCGGTCGAGCTGATCGATTACCGCCAGGCCTCCGACGAGCGCGGGGCCCACATGGTCTCCGTGGCCTCGATCGCCTTCCTCGCTTCGTGATCCTCCCTCCGGAACCGTCGCCAGCATGAAGGCCGTGATTCAACGTGTCCGAGAGGCGAGCGTCGAAGTCGATGGCGAAATCATCGGACGCGTGGGGATCGGCTTTCTCGTTCTGGCCGGCGCGGCCCGTGAAGACGACGAAACCGATGCCGTCTGGATCGCACGGAAGATCGCGGGCCTGCGCGTGTTTCCCGATGAAGACGGACGAATGAACCTCGACCTCTCCGCGGTGGATGGAAGCGTGCTTCTGGTGAGCCAGTTCACGCTCCAGGCGGATTGCCGACAAGGCAATCGCCCCAGCTTCATCAATGCCGCACCGCCGGACGAAGCAGCCCCCCTCGTCGATCTCGTCGTGGAGCGGCTTCGGCGTGAACACGGACTCCGAGTCGAGACCGGTCGCTTCGGCGCCGACATGAAGGTCTCCCTGCTCAATGACGGCCCGGTGACGATCGTTCTGGACTCGTCGGAAGATCGCCGCGCGGGGTGACGCCCGGATCAGTCTCCGGCGTGGGCCATGTCCCGCGCCAGCTGCAGGTCGTTCCACACCGCTGCCCGCACGTCCGGCGTGTATCGCCGCAGGACGTAGGCCGGATGGAACGTCGGCATCACGGGAATCGAAAGATCCTCGACCTCGTACCGCCCCCACGCGCCACGCAGGCGAGTGATCCCCGTTTCGGTTTCAAGCAACAGCTGGGCCGCCGGCCCTCCCAACGCCACCAGAACCTTCGGCCGTATGACCGCGATCTGTGAGGCCAGCCAGCGACCACACGCTTTGGCTTCATCCGGACGAGGCGTCCGATTCTCCGGCGGTCGGGTCTTGAGCACGTTGGCGATGTAGACGTCTTCTCGCGTGAATCCCATCGCCTTGATCATCTGATCGAGTTTCTCGCCCGCCGGTCCCACGAATGGCCGGCCGGAGCGATCCTCATGCTCGCCGGGGGCCTCCCCGATGAACATCAACGATGCTTCCGGACTCCCCTCGCCGAAGACGATGTTGCGATGCGTCGTCGAAGCGACACAGTGCACGCAGGCGTCGGCATGCCGGACGGAAAGCGCCTCCAACCTCTCGGCCTGAGAGTCACCCTCCAGCGTCGCACTCGGAATCGCCGGTTCGCCTCGCCCGCAGGGGGCCGAGGTCGGCGCGTCATCGGTTTCCACCACCGGAGCCGAGGGCCGCGGGACGCGGGACGCCTCCTCCGGGAGGTCCGCCGAGACCACCGCCGCTCCAGCCCGCCCCAACGGAACCTCCGAGACGCCCAGAAGCGCATCGGTTTCGATCATCGCTCTCGCTGCTCGATGTTCCGCGGACGCATCAGTCATGCCCCCATCCTACCGCCCGTGCGGGAGCCGGCACCCGCCAACGAAGAACGCGGCGGCGAGCCCCGTGGGACTACGCCGCCGCGTGCGGTCGATCTTGATCGGCATTCAACCTGATTCGCCCGATCGGCGATTCATTCCTCTTCTTCGTCCACACCCAGTCGGAACATGGACTGGGTGCGAAGCACCAATGCGCAGTCGGAGCGAAGGTGGTAGCCCTGGACGTGCACTTCGGTTCGATATCGCTGGATATCGAGCACCGACATCTCCGGACGAGCCGTGGGACCCTCCGGCTTGATCACCAGCGAGTTCGACTCGCGTGCATGCTGGGTCATCTCCCGATAGGTCGACTCATACAGATGATCCGAGAGCGTCTCGGTCTGCATGGTCGTCATATAGGTGACCGCGTCACCAAACGTGCTCTCGAAGTCACGCTCGCCCGCACACGGGAGATTGGCGACGAGCCCCTTCTCGGGGAGATTCTCGACTTCATCGGTCACGACTTCGCAGACCGTGATGCTGCCCGTCTGGAATCGAGAGACCTGCCCACCTGGGAATATCCAGCCCTCGAACTCGAAATCTTCCTGCTGGATTCGTCGGCGACCCTCGATCCCGAAGAACTCGGGATGAAGCGGCTTCCGATAGACCAACATGGTGTATGCCTGTAGTGACGTCGTCTTGCTTGATGCGATCGACATGGTGATGGATCCTTCCCGGCCCGTCGTACGAGCCTCGTTTCACCGGTCGTGCCTTCAGAGCCCGTTGCTCTTCAGGCGGTTCTCAACCTTGGAGGGACGGAACGATCCATGTCGTCCAACCAGAGGCTCATTTCTCGACTGCGAACGAGGTTCGCAGGCGAACAATTGGTGGCCGAGCGTGTGCCGGCCGATTCCCAACTCGTCACCAAGACTTCCTCGATGACGATGCACATCCGAACCTTTGCCTTTCAACGTCCTAAAGGCATTGCTCGAGAATCTCACCACATCCGATCCGAGAGCTTCACATTTCCGCGATTCTCACGTCTCTCCTGCCGCAACTCAGCAGGTTTTTTCCAAAACCACACCCTTGGCTCGTCATGCACGAACCACTTCAGCCGAAAACCCCATCGGCTCGATCCCTGAGATCAGAACTACTTCTTCTCTTCGAATGTGGAGCCCAAAGTCGTCGGTTTTGCCCCTGCCGGACGATTTCGGGCTTTCGTCAATTGTCAACGACGCACATTCCGTTGCCGTCGGTGCCATTGTCGCAATGCTGGTTCGAAAGGCAAGGGTGTTCCGACTCATTTGAAAAAACTAGATCTGGTAGGTCGGATCCATACCGGCACCATGGAGGGTGGCCTGAACGGAACCACAACGAATCGATACGAAGGAACAGCCGCTCCGGATCGCCGACTCCGCCAGATTGACCCAAAAAAGAGATCTCAAGCCCCCAAAAAGGCCGCCTCGGCCCCCTTTCGGAAGCCGAGGCGTCAACGGACTGAGACGAGCTGTAAGCCGAGTTCCGTCAGCCGGTTCTTCCGGAGAAAAAGCCGGCCTGGCGGTCATTTCTCTGGGAATGTCGTCGCCGACACCCTCCAGCACGCCACCCGTTCCAACCCGCGGACCGCGGGCACACCGAATCGACCGAGGCCGCTCGATGCGTGGAACTGCTTGCGCTTGCACGCGGTGGGGTTTGCCGTGCCCCGTCCGTCACCGGAACGGGCGGTGCGCTCTTACCGCACCTTTTCAACCTTACCTGCGACCGAAGTCACATCGGCGGTCTGTTTTCTGTGGCACTGTCCCTGACCCGCAGCCCGCGGGCCGGTGGGTGTTACCCACCACCGTTGTCCTACCGTGCTCGGACTTTCCTCGCCGAAAAATCGACGCGACCGCCCGCTCGCCACCGAGGAGTCTATCAGCCGCGATCGACCGTCACCCCAATGCCCCACCGGGACTCCGGCTAGCATCTCACGCGATGACCGACTCAGCGACAGACCACGTGGCGATCTGGGTGGGCGAGAGCCAGCTTTCCTTGATCGAGGGCCTCTCCGGCACGCCCGGGCTGGAGATCATGGCGCTCGGCGGCGATTCGGCAATGATCAAGGCGACCGCAGACCGCCTGAATGCCGCCCACCTCGCGGACCCGAAGGCCCTGGCGGGGGTCGAAGCCGACGCCACCCTCATCGCGGACCCCTCAAGAATCATGCCGACGGACGTCCTCTCGGCCATGATCGCCGAGGCAAATCGGTCCCATCGGCCCCTCTTGTCGATGGCACCCCGGCCCGCCTCGATCGAGGAGTCCGCCGAACTCATCGCATCGGCCGTCCTCCCGTCGCCGGTCCCCTGCTTCCGCGACCTCCCGCAAGGAAGACGGTTCATCGCGGCCGCCGAATCCTTTGAAACGCCCAGCGCGGCTTCCGTCGAGATCTCCGGGCCGGCGGCGGAAACCTCTCTGACCGGCCGCCTGTTCGACGCCTTCGACCTGCTTTCCGTCTGGTTCGGGCTGCCTTCGTTCGTCGATGCCACCGCGGTTCGACCGCTCGGCAGCCATCACCCCGCCGCGACACAGAGACTCTTCGCCATGGCGAAATTCCCCGATGGCCGCGCGGCATCGATCTCCGCCGGCGTGGACGGTGGACGACACGCCAGAGTCACGACGCTCTTCGGGCCTGGCGGACGAATGCAGAACCTGGACGGGTGTCTTGATTGGACTGGCCCGGAAGGCGAGGTCCTCGAACACGAAGCGACCACCACTCGGGGCGCCGACGATTTTCATCGCGAGTTGGCCGCCTCGATCAAGAGCCATGTTCAAATGAACGCGCATGGCGAGCGAAGCCGATCACCGGAAATGCTCGTCGACCTGCTGGCCACCTGCGAAGCGGTTCTCCTGAGTTCGAGAACCGGGGAGCCGGAATCGGTCGATGCCGTCCGCAGCATGCTCGGACGAGTGTGAGGCCACGAAGAAGGCCGCCTGCGAGAACTCGCATGCGGCCTTCCATTCAGTCATCGGTTGTCAGTCGTCGCCGACTCAGCCCGCGGTGATATCACCGATCCGGACGGTCAGGTACTGCTGACGGTGACCGATCTTCCGACGCATGCCCTTGCGACGCTTGTACATGACCGAGACGAGCTTCTTGCCCTTGGTCTCGGCAACGATCTCCGCGGCGACCGAGGCACCCTTGATGTACGGCGTGCCGACGGTTCCGCCCGATCCACCTTCGTCACTCACGGTGAGGACGCGGTCGAAGACGAGATTGCCGCTCGGCTCGCTTCCATCGGTGCGGGGATCGATCTCGATGACGTCGCCGGGACGCACCATGATCTGGGTACCGCTGTCTTCGATGATTGCGTACACGTTGCTGCTCCGCTGTCCTCGAAGATGGCTCGAGGCGATGATCCAATGAAGAGGTCGGCCGAGATCCGTTGATCCGCCGCCTGCAGAATCGAAAAGGATATCAGGGATCCAGAATGGATCAAGTGGGGTCGTCCGCGACCCGACTCGCCGCCCGGATGGTCGGGAGGCCCAGCATGGCCGCCACGGCCAGCATCCCCACCCCCTCCAGAGGCCTGCCAAGCACCAACCAGCCCGTCCCGAGGATGGCCGACCAGATCCCGAGGGTCCCCATCAACGCCCAGCCAAGCAAGGGCGCCAGCATCGCCGGCGGCGAATCCCCCGCCTCTCGTGCGATCTGCTTCCAGCCTGGGCCGGCGGGCCGGATCGCTCGACGAAAAGCCACCAACCGGTCCCGGCCGGCTGGCCGACTCAGCCAGGTGGCGGGAATCCAGATCGCACCGGAAATCAGGATCACCGCGAGCAATCGGGGGCCGAACATGGAGTCAAGACCGGACTCGGGGGTCGCCAATGGCCCGAACCTGACCAGGAGATTCCCGGCGATCAGCGACGCCGACATCGCGGCGATCTCGGACCACGCGGTGGTCCTCCACCAGTACCAGCGAAGGATGAGCACCGGCGCGGTTCCGGCCGCGATCACCCCCAGATACTTGTAGAGCGCGACGATGTCATCGAATCCACTGGCGATGAGAAGCACCAGCCCCATGACGGGAAGAGCCAGCATTCTCCCCTTCCAGACCTCACCCGCGCCACCTCGGGATTCTGCGGGGGCTTCCGGTTCAGGATGCCGACGAATCAACCGGCCCGCAGGACGAATGACGTCGTTCAAGAGATACGCGGAGGAGAGATTCACATGGGTGTCGACGGTGCTCATGAAGGCACCCAGCATCGCGACCACCAGCAAGCCTCGAGCTCCCGCTCCCAGATGCGATCGGATCATCCAGGGGAACGCATCCTTGTCGGCCACCGCCGGAACCCAGGCGCCAAGTTCCGCATCGAAGGACTCCGGGATCACTGCGAGCGATGCCAGGGCGACGATGATCCAGGGCCAGGGACGAAGCACGTAGTGGGCCACGGTGAACCACGCGAGCGCCAGGGCGCCGTCACGCGGCGACCGAGTGGCAAGCAATCTCTGGGCCAGCGCGCCGTGCCCGGGAGCCTTCGCCCACCAGTTGAGGGTGAAGAACGCGATCGCCGTCGCCATGGCCGCGGCGTCACCCGTGCTCGGCGCAAGCCCCGCCGCGTTGTCCGGCGCCCACGCCGCCGCATCGACCTTCGCCAGCATCGCGGCCGGCCCCCCGAGATCCACCACCACCACCACGGCCAGAATCACCGATCCGATCATGGCGAGTACGAACTGGGGGACATCCGACCACGCCACCCCGTAAAGGCCCGAGAGCATCGAATAACCGAGCGTCCCGATCGCCAGCGTCGCGACCAGCGCGGTCGCCGAATCGATCTCGACCGGCCCCAGTGACACCACCGAGTGCTCGGGAATCCCCAGCATGATCCGTGCGATGGTCGCCATGCCGACGGTGACCGATGCGAGCACGACGCCGTTCACCAGAAGCCCCTGCCAAAGACCCTCGAAGATCCGAAGAAGCCGGGCGGAGAGACCCTCGTATCGCGCCGTGATGAACTCCACGTCGGTGAGGAGCGAACTTCGTCGCCAGAGCGGTGCAAAGAGAAACACGCCCGCGACATGACCCGCCGCCATCGACCACCACCACCAGTTCTCTCCGATTCCGCCTTGCCGAACGAGGGTCACGACCTGCAGCGGCGTATCGCTGGAGAACGTGGTGGCGACGATCGACGTCCCCGCCACCCACCATGGCAGCGAACGGCCCGCCAGGAAGTACCCCTCGGTATTGCGCGAGCCCCGGCGGGCGAAGTAGATTCCGATTCCCAGGACCAGGAGCAGATAACCGGCGATCACCACCCAGTCGACCGTGGTGAGGACCGATCCGGTCATGGCAGGAGTTCGCCGACTCTCGACAGCCGCTCGATCGCCTGGTCCAGCACCTCCGGCTGCTTGCAGAAGGCGAAGCGGATCGGTCCGCTCCGATGGTCCTCGTGAAAGGCGGAGGTCGGGATCGCGGCGACGCCGAGTTCACGGACCAGCCGCTCGCAGAAGGCTCGATCGTCGTCGACTCCCAGCGACGCCAGATCGACCAGCGTGAAGTAGGTGCCCTCCGGCACGATCGGCTCCAGACCGATCGAGCGAAGCCCGTCCACCAGTTGATCGCGTCTCGATCGATACCCGCTCAGGAAACCTTCGAAGTATGAATCGGGAAGTTCCAGCGCCGCCGTCGTTCCAACCTGCAATGGCGTGGCGACGCAGAAGCTCGTGAACTGATGCGCACCTCGGACCGCTTCAGTGAGCCGCGGCGGGGCCACCGTCCAACCGATCTTCCAACCGGTCAGAGA
Source organism: Phycisphaera sp. TMED9 (assembly GCA_002167845.2). Taxonomy (GTDB): domain Bacteria; phylum Planctomycetota; class Phycisphaerae; order Phycisphaerales; family SM1A02; genus UBA12014. The sequence continues at coordinate 16,155 of NHBO02000084.1, forward strand.
GAACGTCTTGCCGACGCTCGAGGCGACGATGGTGCGAGGTCGAAGCCCCGGCCGGGACAGTGCCGATCGATGAGCCCCATCGAAGACGAGTGTTTCATAGACCTCGTCGCTGAACAGTACGAGGTCGTGCTCCACGCAGAACGCCTCGATCACATCCCATTCGGCCTCGCTGTACACCCGACCGGTCGGATTGTGCGGCGAGTTGACGACGAGCATCCGAGTCTTCGCCGTGACCCCCGCTTCAAGAACCTCCCGATCGATCCGATAGCCCGGCGATGCCGGCTTCGCATACCGGCAGACGCCCCCCGCCATGACCACGGAGGCGGGATAGCTGTCGTACCACGGTTCGATCAACAGCACTTCATCGCCCGGCTCGAGCACGCCGAGCATGGCATCGCCGATCGCCCCGGTACATCCGTTGGTCACGGTCACTTCGAGATCGGCATCGACCGCGACTCCGTACCAGCGTTGGTACCAGGCCGCGATCGCTCCCCGAAGCGACGAGATCCCCGCGAGCGGCGCGTATTGATTGGGACCGTCGAGGACCGCCGCGGAAGCCGCCGCCCGGACTTCCTCCGGCCCGTCGAAGTCGGGGAAACCCTGTCCGAGATTGATCGCATCGTGCCGCGCCGAGAGCGCGGACATCTCGGAGAAGATCGAACTTCCGTACGGCCGAAGTCTTGTACCAAGCCCGCGTTCCGGCATCACGCGTCCGTCCGAACGGGTGAATCCGGGGGTTCGGCGCCCCCGTCATCCAGAAGTTGATCCGGACGCACCATCTCGACTCGGATGTCCCGCTGCGGGAAGGGAATCTTGATTCCAGCCTCATCGAAGATCCGCTTCACTTCGATGTTGATGCTTCTTCTGGTCTCGATCCGGAGATCCACCGACGGGATGAACACTCTGAGTTCGAAATTCATCGAACTCTCTCCGAAGCCGACGAAGTCGACGGTGGGTGGCGGATCATCGAGCACGTTGGCCGCTTCGACCCCCGCGGAGAGGAGCAGCTCCGCCACCTTGGCGGGGTCCTCGCCGTACGAAACCCCCACCGGGAGGATCAGGCGAATGTTCGACTCGCCCTGCGACCAGTTCACGACTTCGGACGTGATGAGGAACTTGTTGGGTACCAACAGTTCCTTGTTGTCCCAGTCCGTGATCGCCGTCGAACGCATCCGCACCTTGGAGATTCGTCCGGTGGTGGTTCCGACCGTGACCACGTCGCCCACGCGAACCGGCTGTTCGAACAGGATGATCAGCCCGGAGATGAAGTTGGCGAAGATCTCCTGCAGCCCGAAGCCCAGGCCGACGGTGAATCCGGCCGCGAGCCACTGCACGCTGTCCCAGGTCACCCCGAGATTCGAGACCGCCGCGGCCAGGCCCCCGATTCCGATCGCCCAACGGAGGATCTGCACGATCGCATATCGATCACCCTGCCCGATCCGAAGCCGATCGAGAATGATCAACCCCAGCAGATAGGGAAGATGCCGTGCGGTATAGATCGTCGCCACCACGAGCGCGACCGCTCGAAGAAGATCCCGCACACTGACCGGAACCTGGGTCGGCGTCGCGATCATGACGCCGTCCTCGCTGGGAATCATCGTGCTCGCGGTTCGCTCCCAGAGCACGACACCATCTCCGAGTTGAAGCGCCGGCAACAGCGGCGACCAGATGGTCCAGAGCCCGAGAAGCGTGAAGACGACGACCGCGAATCGGATTCCTCCGAGGATCTGCCCGCTGATCGTGGCCAATGAGTCCTCAAGATTGGAAACGTCCTCTCCGTCGGCTTCCTGACGCCGGAGATCGGCCGATTGACTTCGCTGTCGGCAATAGAGAAGCCGCAGCAGGAGCTCCCGCAGAAGGAGGATTCCGATCAGAAGCATCACGCTTTCAACGAAGTCCCGCTGCAACGTCGCCACGGTGGCGTACCAACCTGCGATGGCGAAACCCGCGATCAGACAGCAGATCGTGATGGCGAGGACGGCCGGTGCCCAGCGAACGGCCGAAAGCCAGTGATCGGGATTCCGGTCGTAGAAGTCAACGAGGATTCCACGCCGCGTGTTGAGCAGGAGAATCGCCGACAGGGAAAGGCAGATTGGCAGGAAGACGTAGAACACGCGACCTGCGTTCGGAAGATCAAGGTGCGCCGAATCGCAGATCCGGTCGAGCACGCCGAACGGCAACGCGATCCAAAGCACGACCAAGGCCGCGCGAACCGAGCGAATCGTCGATGAATGCCACTGGAAGTGCCGTTCGCCCAACCCGCCGGGACGGGTGATCGACCAGACCGTCCCGATCCAGAGCACGAACCACCCCAGCATTTCGAATGCGCCCCCGAGCGAATCGTTGAAGGTGTTTCCGAGGCCCTCGTCCCTGATCGCGTGGCCGATGCTCCAGAACGGAGCCGCCATCGCCAGGCCGGTCAGGAGCGCCAGGACCCCGCAGACCAACGTTTCCTTGAATTGATCCGTCGATGGGCGGGCCACCCGGACACCAGCCAACGCGATTCTGGAGGCGATGCGATGCCGGAACAGCAGCAGAAGGAGCAGCGGCCCGACGGCGAGGAGCAATTGAACCGGCCTCAGAATCACCGTCGTGTAGACGGTGTACAACGCACCCGTCCAGTCCGAAGGGGTGAAGAGCCGCTTCAACTCGTCAGCCGTCTGGGAGAGGTGTCCTTCCTGGAACACGCGTGCATCACGAATCCACAGCGTCTCGCTCAGGACGAGTTCCCGATATCGCACGACCCCCTCGACCAACGCTTCATTGACCGCGATGAGCGCGACCATCATCTCGGCGTGTTCGTTGAGCGCCGTGAGAAGCGCCTGGCCGTAGAGATCCAGGCGATCCTCGTAGATCGAGACCAACGCCCGGTTGGCCTTGTCCGCGTCGTCGCCGACCAGCCCTGCCTTCTCCACCGCCTTCGCGGCTGAACTGCGAGGATCCGCAAGCGCATCAAGCCCGTCTTGAAGCAGCGTTCGTTCAAGATCCAGCGCCGGCCGCAACTGATTCAGAACCGAAAGCCGGGCCGCAATCACCGAGTCATCGGGGAATTCGGCTTCGCGTTCGCGAAGAATGCGAGCGACCTCGGGGGTGACCAAGCCCTTGAACTTCATTCCATCGACATCCACTCGGCGATTCACACGCCCGAGGAGGAGCTTCTGCCTTGCCAGTTCCGACAACAGCGATTCTCGCTGGCTCACCAACTCCGCAAGACGGGCTGCAAACGCCTCGTTCCGCTCCGCGGCAGCCCGAGCGATTTCCAGGTCCTGCGATTCCGCCACGGTGCCCGCTTGCTTCTGGCGAGTCTCCGCGGTCTTCAATTCCCTGTCCGCGACCTCCGTCTGCCACGCCGTCAGGACGAGTTCGTCAGCTTTCTGATGCCTGATCCAAACCCGCTGCTCGAGACGAAGAACATCGTCGGTCTGGTCGTAGCATTTTCGTTCCCGTTCGCTCGCCGCCAACTGCGCCGTGTACTTGCGGATGATCTCACTCTGCGGCGACTTGGCGTCCTCGATGTCGTCGGACTGAAGCCGGCTGAGCTTGGCTCGGATCTTGGCGGTCTCATCTCGAATCTCCACCCGCCTGGCCTGCCGTCGAGCGAGCTGCTCCTCGACGCCGGCCAGCTTGGCCCCGACCTTCTTCGCCTGCACCTTCGCATCGTCGAGCCCCTTCCGAAGTTCTTCAAACTCCAGGTCCTTTGAAATCTCCGGGAGGACGGGCGACTCGGGCATCGCCGCGAGCCGGCTTCTCAATTTCTCACGCCGGTCATCGGCCGCCGCCATCTGGGCGTCGAATTGCTCCACTTGATTTCTCGCCAATCGAGTCTCGGTGAGATCGAGCAACCTCGTTTGGAGCAGTTTGATCTGCTCCGCATCCGGAACCGAGTCACCCTGCGCCAGGGTCAAGGCCGAGGACGCATTGGCGATCTCCTCGTCAAGGGTCGGAGGCACGGACACCGCCGTGGCCGCAGGCGATCCCTTCGTTTCGGAAGACGTCGAGTCCTGGGCGAGCGCCGCAGCCGGCGTGAACGCCACCGCCAGGACCAAACCCCAGAGAAGCAGTCTGGTTCGAGAATTGGTGCCGACGTCGTTCATCTGTCGTCCGATCATGGCGATCGATCCACTCCGTGGAGCCTGACAGCCGCTCGAATCGCAGGAGATGGCGATTCGACCCGAACACGCCATTCCGACAGGCTAGTGGTGAATGTCCTTGGGAATGCCGGCGTTCACGCGCTCGACCGGCATGAGGTAAGACGCGACGTTCTCCGCGAAGCGACGCGCCATCCGCTCGATCGAGTCCGCCTCGTCCCGAGCTGCTGCCTTGACCGCGGCATAATCGAAGTCCGCCCCCGCCAGATGGTCTGCCGGATCGTCACACAACTCCGCGACGCGATCCGCCGTCCACTCGGGGTGGAACTGGACGCCGTAGGCGAACATCCCGTGCGCGAACGCCTCCACGCCACACTCTTCACTCCTGGCGAGAAGCCGGGCGTCCGGTGGGAGTTCCGAGATCTCATCGGCATGCCAGCTGGGCCAGCTTCCGTACCACGGAAGCCCGCGGAAGAGCGGATCATCTCGACCGGCGGTCGTGAGATCGACCCGGCAAAGACCGACACTGGGTCGGCCAGCCATTCTTGAGACACGCCCGCCGAGCGCTCGTGCGAGCAGTTGAGCGCCGAGGCAGACACCCAGGACAGGCAGTTGCGCCGTACAAGCAGCCTCGAGCAAGGCCAGCTCCTGGGCGATCCAGGGAAGACTGTCGTCCGTCGCCGAGTCCGAACTCCCCATCGAGATGATCCCGTCGATCCCGTCGAGATCGACCGGAAGAGAGTCCCCGGCGGCGAGCCGGATGGTGCGGCATCGAAGGCCATGGCGAACGACCGCGTCGCCGATCATGGCGGCGGTGCCGGTATTGGAATGCTGAATGACAAGAATGGGCATTCAGAGAAGGTACGCGGGCTGACCCTCAGGCTCAACCGGGCCCGGTCGATTCACGGCGGTTTCCTGGCCATCATGAAGAACCGCCTCCCTGGGCGACTCTCAAGAGACGGCCGTTACGCTTGAGCCGGGGCCTTTGAAGACCGTGCCATGAACGTCATGAACGCCACGAGAGGCGTGAAGGGCATGAGAGGCATGAGAGGCATGAGAGGCATGAACAACATGATGAGTTCGCCCGAGATCTCGCACCTTCCGTGTGACAAGGCAAAACGCCTCCAGAACCACCCCAGAAGACGAGGCTGGACTCGAGCCCCCATCTGGGGACTCAGCTGGGGACTCAGCTGGGGACTCATCTGGGGACTCAGCTGGGTCCACCCGGAGATCAATGCCGCCACGCCGCCCCCCCCGCCAGAACAAGCTGCGACATCTGACGGCCAGATACCCCCGGAAATCCGCCGCGAGCCAGTCGAGCGCATGACGACCGCGTTGACCCAGGCCATCCTGCAACGGCACCATGCATCACGCCAATGGGAACCAACGAGGCCGCCGTCCGATCAATCGGCCCAGCCGACCGGCCGGACGGCGATCGCGGTCCTCGCACTTCTTGAAGCCGGCATGCCGGCCCAGGACCCTCGCATCACCGCCGCCGTCGATTGGCTCGCCCGAAATCAGGCAACCGGCACCTATGCAATCGCCGCCCGCCTGATGGTCTGGTCACGCCTGAGTGATGACTTCCTCCCGATGGCAGAGTCGGCGACGGGGCAACTGCTTGAACGATTTTCGATCGAGGGCGGAGGCTGGGATTACGGACCGAAACCACGGGCCCGATTCGTCGATCAATCACTGACCCAGTTTTCGATGCAGGCGCTCGGCGACGCCTCGGCCAGAGGAATCGCCATCCCCCGACGGCTCGCCGAGATCGTGCGGCGCCGATTCCTCGCCCGCCAAGGCCCCGCGGGCGGCTGGGGATACCGCGATCTGGCTGATCCACCGCGCGGATCCATGACCGCCGCCGGGCTGGCCACCCTGGCGATCTGCAATCGTCTGAGCCCCGGCTCTCCGAGTGAACAGACTCGCACCAGAACCGCGATCGCCGCTGCGATCAGCTGGCTCGATGAGCACTTCGACCCGGAATCGAACCCGGGGTTCGATCGCTGGCACCTTTATTGGATTCACAGTCTCGAACGCGCCGCCCGGGCCACGGGGATCCGACGCTTTGGTGGTCATGACTGGTATTCGGAATGCGCCACCACGATCCGCCGACGCCTTTTCGTCAAGGATGACTCGTCGGGTTTGCGGCTCCGAGGCGATCCCCGAATCGAACGACTCGCCTTTGCGCTGTTCGCCCTTCAGCGAGGGCTCGACCCGATCGCCTTCACCTGCTTCGACTCGACCGGAGACACCTCGGCTCACGACCTGCTCGGGCATGCCGTCGCCCTCATCTCCGACACCCTGGAGAAACCCGTCTCCTGGATGCGGATCGACACGGAGGACTCCGCGGAAGCCTGGAGACGCGCCCCGGTCCTCCTCGTCCGAGGCGGCGCGGACTCTCTCTGGATCCAGGACCCCCAATCGATCCCGTCCAGGCGGATCTTCGAACACGCTGCACGCGGCGGCCTGGTGATCGCCATTCCGGGATCGAGCGGCTCCAGGAACCGGAGCCGCCTTCAGGAGCGACTCCGTGCGGTCTTCGATGCCCACACCACCAGGCTGACCTTCACTCCCGTCGCTGACGATGATGACGCGCGGCGCATCGCCGGGCGATGGCGAATCCGGGCGGACCAGCTCCGCTCACCGATCCGAAGGTGGGTGGTGTTCCCACGCTCGGCAACCCTTCTTGGCGCTCCTGGCCATCGGACCACGGATGCCACCGCCCGCATGCTCGCAGGCTTCTGCCTTCATGCCTCCCGAGGACGACTGAAAAGTCGCCTGCCTGCGGAAATCGCCACGCCTGCCGAGTCCGGTTCAAGTATCGCCATGCGGAGAATCCGCCACCCCGGCAACTGGAACCCCGAGCCCGACATGTTGCGCCGATGGGCGGCCTTCGCAGGGACGCTCCCGGCACCACCACCCACCCTCGCCTCGGCCTTGCGGATCGCCTGGCTCACCGGCGTCGATGACCAGGACGCCGATCCGCTGCCCCTCCCCACGATCGCCCGAGACCTCGACGGTGCGGTTCTCATCATCGAATCACTGTCGCCCGAGTTCACCCGAGCGTTCACCAGGAAGGCGACCACCGCGGGCTGGCGAATCACGCTTCCGCCAGGTGGATGCCCCGCGGCCATCGCAGGCATCAGGCTTGATGACGACCTCATCGGCATGATCATCGATGCCGGCCCCGCGAGACTGCTCTTCGAGGGCCCCACGAGCGGAGGATGTTCGATCGCCGATCTGACCTCCCTTCATCAGAAGGTTCAGGGAATCCATCTGGGGCTTCTCGACGACCGACCATGAGCCGGCGTTTCCCATCTCGCTGGTGGACGGAGACGGTTCGGATTCGCGAACGAATTCGACGGGCAGCGCGTCGCCGCCGGACGCCACCAGACACCCCGGCCGAGGTCGGACGCGAAGGCGAGCGGGTCGCCGCCATCCGACTCGCGGAAACGGGCCTGCGCATCGTGGCGCGAAATCGCAGGATCGCCGGGGTCGAAATCGACATTCTCGCCGCGGACCTTCCTCGGAACGAGTGGGTCGTCGTGGAGGTCAAAACGACATCGAATGGAAGTCCGGGAGAACGACGAGTCGATCGTCACCGTCTCCGGCGACTCGAGCGGGCCGCCTCGGTGATCGGAGAAGATCGCGCGGTCCGAATCGTGATCGTGGCCGTCGATCTCCGGAACACTCCGCCGGACATTCGGATTTTCGAAGCGTGACGGCGCCATCATCCCCGCTGCCGTCTGTGGGCTCGAGGCCTATCGCGTGATGTATCGAAGCCGTGCGATCGCCAAGAGGCGGCGGCGCATGTCGTTGATGTCCGAGGAGACCCATCGATCCTTGAGGCTCTCGATATAGCGGTCCTGCTCCTGCACCATGCGGACATTGGACAACTCGTTCTCCAGCCCGAACTGCACCCCGGGCTCATAGATCGTTCGCCCCGGGGGGCGTTCCAAACTCAGCACGGAGAACCACGAGATGAACGAGGTCTGAACCCATGGCTCGCTCAGGACCCCAGGCTCCAATCCTTCCAGCCGGCCCTTCACCGCCGCGACGAGGCTGGTTCCGGCCAGGCCCTCCTTCGGAAGCTCCATTTCCAACCAGAGACCGTCATCCGGGATCTCCATCGCCGAACAGACCGACGCGAAGTCCGCGCCACCTTCGATCAACGCCTTCGCCTGCTCCACCTTCTCGGCTTCCCGCCCGGTGTTGAACCGGATTCGGCCGATTCGAAGAACGGGCCGCGGGTTGAAGGCGGCGTAGTTGCGACGATACGCCTGCTCGATGTCTCGCCAGGAAACGATCGCCCGCGGCTGCACTCGCTTGCGAAGCAGATCGGTCGCCAGCGCCACGCTCCGCCGTTCGGCGATGAACTCGTCGAGCGTCAGCCCGAATTCCTCTTCGATGCTCGCGGACGCCGTGTCTCTCGTGCCCCCTCGACCCGTGATCGTGTCTTCCTGCACCGATCGCAGCCAGGCGAGCACGCCCTGCTGCTGGCCCGGGTTCAACTTGCTCTCGGCTTCGGCGATGATCAACTCGGAATCCACGAACTCGCGGAATCGCCGCATCACGAGCAAGTCCACTTCGCGGACCGCGGCCGACAGAGGCTGCTCTGACACGATTCGCAGAATTCGATCCTCAAGCGGAAGAAGAAACTCCTCCGCATAGACGGGACGTCCGTTGATCTGGCCGACCAGACTTTCGATTGGATACGCGACTCCCACCGGAAGGTCGACCGAGACGACCTCCTCCTCCGCATCGACCCCCGAGCCGTCGGTGATCATTTCGCGGCCCTCGGTGAATGACCGACCGTCGACCTCGACCGTCTCCTTCTCCTCCACGACCGAAAGCGTCCCCTCGGCTTCGGCGGCGGCGTCCAGCGGAGACTCCATTCCGGTCATCGACGAGTCCTTGGTCAGGTCCACCGGATCGACCGTCTTCACCGGCTGTGACTCGATCTGCGGGCCACAGGCGATCGCCAGGAGCGACGCCGCTCCGATCACCATTCCACGGACCGTCGAGACCAAGACCCCGCCAACCTTGGAGGCTGGGGGGATTACCGGAGGATGAGCGTGAAAAATCAAGGACACGTTCGCATGCTAACCCGCCAAGAACCCGCCCGCGAGTACGCCAGCGGCGTACAATCTCCGACTCGCTCGGCCTCGGATTTCGTACCGCGGCCATCGCCGATTCCCCTGGCCCGGAATTCCCGGCCCCAGTCCACAGTTCGCGGAGGCAACAAGATGTCCGACGACACACCACGAATTCACGTCGACAGCGACTGGAAGGCCGAAGCACAGGCCGAAAAGGATCGCCTCGCCGAACAAGCGACGGCCAAGGAGGCTGCCGCGGGCGATGCCCCGACCGATCCGAACGCCCCTCCGGGCGCCGAGCTTCCACCGGCCGATTTCAAAGGCCTGATGGGCGTCCTCGCCTCACAGGCGATCATGGGGCTCGGTGCCTACACCGACCCGAAGACCGGCGGCGTGGTGATTGACCTTCCCGGAGCGAAGTTCGCGATCGACCTCCTCGCGATTCTTGAAGAAAAGACCACCGGAAACATCTCCGAAGAGGAAGCCGGCGAACTCACCAACATCCTGAACGAGCTTCGATCACGGTTCGTCCAGATCGCCCAGCTCGTGGCCCAGCAAGCCGCCGCCGGTGTCGGACCGGACGGCACCCCGACCGGCGGAAACCCGGGGGACATTCCAAACCTCCGCATCGAGGAGCCGTGATTCTCCATCGATCCTGGAGACCGAGTGGACCGAAAAGCCGATATCTTCGGGTCGGAGCAACTCCGAGGATCGCCGGACGCAAGACTCCCGCGATCCCCCGGTTCGAAGCCGTCGATGAGATTTCCTATCCGAGAAGACTTCCCCATGCGTGATGCCGAGGAACCCATCGATCTTCGAAGCGGAGTGCGGCTCCGATGAAGAAGATCAGCCAGCTCTATTCAACGTCGGTGGGCAAGAAACTGCTCGTGGCGGTCACCGGGGCCATCATGTACGGCTTCGTGGTCGGCCACATGCTCGGAAATCTCAAGGCATTCGCCGGACCGAGCGCGCTCGACCAATACGCTGAGATGCTGCGGCAGATCGGGCAGGCCTTTCTGGGGAACGGAACATTCCTCTGGATCGCGAGAATCGTGCTCATCGTTGCGGTCATCGTCCATGTGATCACCGTGATTCAACTCGTGCAACGAAACTCGCGGGCGAAGCCCACCCGGACCGTTCGCCGACGCAACGCTTCCACGCTCGCCGCGAAATGGATGGCGATCAGTGGAACGCTGATTCTGATCTTCATCGTGGTCCACATCGCACAATTCACTCTGGGCTGGTTCACGCCGCACGCCGCTGGGACCGAGGGATTCGTACACGGGGCCGTCTACAGCAATCTCTGGGGAGCGTTCCAACTCTGGTGGGTCGCACTCTTCTACGTCGCCATGATGGCGATGGTGTGCATGCACGTGTACCACGGGGCGTGGAGCATGTGCCAGACGCTCGGGCTCGATGCGCCCGATCGAAACGCCGCGATTCGAGGAGCCGCCGCGGCGATCGCGATCGCGCTCTTCGTGGGGTTCTCGGCGGTGCCGATCTCGATGCTGACCAACTCCATTCAATCCCCCACCGACGACTCCTCGATGACCGAGGCCTTCGAGCCCGATGGCTCGTCCGAGTCATCTCGTTCCAAAGAAGGGGCAGGATGATGATCGACTTCAACTCTGCCATCCCGTCCGGCCCGGTCGAAGACAAGTGGTCGAACCACCTCGAACACGTGAACCTCGTCGGACCTCGCAACCGACCCTCTTACGACATCATCGTGGTGGGAACCGGACTCGCGGGAGCCAGCGCAGCCTCCTCGCTTGCCGCTCAGGGCTATCGGGTCCACGTCTTCATCTACCACGACACGCCCCGGCGAGCCCACTCCATCGCCGCCCAGGGCGGGATCAATGCCTGCAAGAACTATCGCGAGGATGGTGACAGCGTCCATCGCCTGTTCTACGACACGCAGAAGGGCGGAGACTTCCGATCACGGGAGGCCAACGTCTATCGCCTGGCTCAGAACTCCACGGCGATCATCGACCAGTGCGTCGCGCAAGGCGTCCCCTTCGCCCGCGAGTACGGCGGCATGCTCGCCAACCGATCGTTCGGCGGCGTGCTCGTCGAACGAACGTTCTACTGCCGCGGCCAGACCGGACAGCAGCTGCTCCTCGGAGCCTATCAGTCACTCCAGAAGGAGATCGATCAGGGGCGGGTCATCCTGCACAGCCGCTGCGAGATGCTCGATCTCGTCAAGGTCGAGGGTCGCGCCCGAGGCATCATCTACCGGGACATGGTCAGCGGAGAGATCAGGTCCGCCGCGGGCGAAGCGGTGGTCCTGGCAACCGGTGGATACGGGGCCGCCTACTTCAACTCGACGAACGCCATCAACTCCAACGGTACCGCCATCTGGCGAGCCCACCGGCGTGGAGCGGCGTTCGCGAACCCATCCTTCGTTCAGATCCACCCCACCTGCATCCCAGTCTCCGGTGACTATCAGAGCAAGCTCACGCTGATGAGCGAATCTCTTCGGAACGACGGCCGGGTCTGGGTGCCCCGGAAGAAGGACGAGACCAGAAAACCGGGCGACATTCCCGAGTCGGAACGCTACTACTACCTGGAAGAGAGATACCCGACCTTTGGAAACCTGGTGCCTCGGGACGTCGCCTCGCGTGCGGCGAAAGTCGTCTGTGACGAGGGGTACGGCATGGGAGAATCCGGCTACTCGGTCTTCCTGGATTTCCGGGACGCGATCAAGCATCAGGGACAGTCCACCATCGCCGAGAAGTACGGAAACCTCTTCAACATGTACGAGGAGATCACCGGAGAATCCCCGTACCAGCAGCCCTTCAGGATCTATCCCGCGGTCCACTACTGCATGGGCGGCCTCTGGGTCGACTACAACCTGCAGACCACGATCCCCGGGCTGTACGCGATCGGCGAGGCGAACTTCTCTGATCACGGGGCCAATCGCCTCGGAGCATCGAGCCTCATGCAGTGCCTGGCCGATGGATATTTCATCCTCCCCCAGACCATCGGGGACGGCCTCCAGCCCATGTTCCGAGACAAGGTGGACACCAGTCACCCGGAGTTCGCGAAGACCACGGCGGAGGTCAAGGACCGCATCAACCGCGTGATGTCGATCCAGGGCGATTCCACGCCTCTCTCGATCCACAAGCGGCTGGGCAAGCAGCTCTGGAACCACTGCGGAATGAGCCGGAACGCCTCGGACCTGAAAGGCGCCATCGACCAGATCGACGGCCTGCAGAGCGAGTTCTGGAACAACCTCAAGATCACGGGCTCCGCTGACGACATCAACCCAACCCTCGAACGGGCGATGCGGGTCGCCGACTTCCTCGAGATCGGCTCGCTCATGTGCCGCGACGCGCTCACCCGCGACGAAAGCTGCGGCTGCCACTTCCGCGAGGAACACCAGAACGCGGAGGGGGAGGTGCTTCGGAACGACGGCGACTTCGCCCATGTCGCCGCCTGGGAATGGAAGGACGAGGACACCCAGCAAGTGCGGCACGAAGAGGCCTTGGAGTTCGATGCCATCCAACCCGCGACTCGGAGTTACAAGTGAGCCAGGACCACGACCAGAAGACGATCACCGTCAGCGTTCGAGTCTGGCGTCAGGCACAAGGCGAGAAAGGTGGCCGCTTCGTCGAGTACGAAGTGGCGGACACGCCCCTTGAGGCTTCGTTCCTCGAGATGCTCGACATCCTCAACGAGAGCCTGGTCGAAAAGGGCGAAGACCCGATCGCCTTCGAAAGCGACTGTCGCGAAGGGATCTGTGGAACCTGCTGCCTGGTCGTGGACGGACTCCCCCACGGCCCCAGCCAGTGCACGACCTGCCAGCTTCAGATGCGAAACTTCGAACCCGAGGCCAAGATCACGATCGAACCCTTCAGCACCGGCGCCTTTCCGGTCATCAAGGATCTCATCGTCGATCGAAGCAGTCTTGACCGGGTGATTCAGGCCGGCGGCTACATCACCGTCCACTCCGGCCCGAAACCCGAGCCCAACTCGGTGCCCATCGAGCACGAGATCATGGAGGACGCCCTCGACGCCTCGGCGTGCATCGGGTGCGGCGCCTGTGTTGCGGCATGTCCGAACGGATCGGCGAGCCTGTTCACGTCCGCGAAGATTCATCACCTCGCGCTGCTTCCCCAGGGTCAGCCCGAACGAAACACCCGGGTCAAGAAGATGGTCGAAGCCATGGACGACGAGGGTTTCGGCAGCTGCCGAAACTACGCGGAATGCCAGGCATCATGCCCCAAGGGCATCTCGATCAAGTACATCGGCCGGATGAATTCAGACTACATCAAGGCGACGGTCCTCGACACCGATCGCCGGGGCAGCATGCACGCGACCTGACCGCGGCCTGCCAGTGACCTGAAACGATTCATCGACGTCGCAACGAGAAGACGGTCCGATCGTGCGGAACATCGCTCCGCCCGGCTCGTCACCACCGCGACCGTTGACGACCAACCCGCTCGACTCGACGAATCTCCCGAGGCCGCCAGTGCTCGGGCTGCCCGCCTTCCCCGGCCGGACCCACGATGTCGGCGATCAGCCGCCGGAGAGCAGCGGCCGGTAGAGCGTGAGCACCGCGAAGCAGCCCTGCATCGCGAATGCCGAGAGCGCCGCGGTCGACACTTGTGCCGAAGTGACCGTTCCGGCGCTCGTCCGAGCGCCGGCGACTCCCGCCAGACACCATCCCAACGCCAGAAGCACCGGCGGATCGAAGTACCTCTGGAACGCCTGGGCATTGGCGGTGTAGGCCACCAGGAACGACACGGCGAAACCGACCCCCAGCACCGCCATGCGGGTTCTCCCAGCGGCGACCAGAAGCCCGTAGGCAGCGCCCACGGCGAGTCCGCCACACGCGCTTCCGACGACCAGCATGGATGATCGGCCCGCGACGTCCGGAGTCATTCCGGCAAAGGTCCAGAGCCATCCGCCGTTGCGACCGACTTCGATTCCCGGGGCGGATTCGAGCACGATTCCCAGAAGAAAACCGATCACCGCCCCGGCGATCGCGGTTCCGCGCACCCGACGATCTCCGGTCCAGTTCGGAAGCAGGACGATCAACGGTGGGCCGGCATAGACGAAGAACAGCGTGAGCACGTACGGCGCCACCGCGGTGTTCAGCCCACCGGCATGAACCGCGGCACCCTCGCCCCCCGCCTGAAAGCGAGGCGGCACGAGTCCACCCCACAAGGAGAAGAACCAACCCAGAATCGCGATCGTGATGACCAGAAAGATGCCAAAGACCACACTCGGACCGGCATCACGGCGACGATCGAGCGCGTCGCGGAACGGGAGCCGGCGACGGACCGGATCCAACCCGAGCAGCATCGCCACGCCGGCCACGGCGCAGACCCAGAGATTGATCTGACGCACCAGCACCGCGAGCACCAGCATGCTGCCCGACACCGCGCTTCGCGGACCGCTCGGAGAACGGAACAAGGCGAGACCGATCACCATCGCGACGAGCGCCATCGAGAGGTTGTCGGTCATGACCCAGATCGAGTTCCCCAGAACATAGGGAGACGCCGCCAGCGGAAGAACGCACGCGACCGCCGTCCATCGAGAGACCACGCACGAGGCGAACCACCATGCCGCCAGCAAGAACCCAGCCCCGAAGAGGCAGCTCGCCAACTGAAGGCTCGTTTCACTGCCACACCCGGCCCGAGCCATCACCGCAAGAAGAACGTGCATTCCAGGCGTGGTCGCGCTGTCATAGTCACGCAGATCGATGTTCGGCAGCGACTCGGCGAAGGTCTGGATCACCGGAAGATGATTTCGATCCTGGTCGATGCTCTTGGATGGAAAATCGTCCCACTCCAGAAGAACGGGACCCATCGTCAGCAGTAGAAAGCCCAGGAGCAGGACCACTGGTGCCAGAACACCCGATGCCCCTTCGCGATGACTCACGAGCCGCCGCCACCGAGGCGGGCGTCGGGGAAGATGAGCCGGGACAGGAGATCCTCGACCGCCGGAACGTAGAGGCACGCCAGAAGACCCGCGGTGAAGAGGAACAACGAGGCCAGAATGACCCGGTCCTCCCGCATCGCCGCCAGCGGACTGTCTCGTTCACCCTGATTCGCACGACGATAGAAACGGTGGACCACGATGAGTACGAACGGAGTGAGCAGCGCGAATCCCGCAGCCCGCCCCTCGAACAAACTCACCGCGTGCGAGCTGAGCCCGTAGAGCACCCAGCTCAGAACGACGGTCACCCCGCTCATTCCCAACAGCCAGTTCAGTTCGAACCGGTCCTCGTATCCAGCGGGACTCTTCCAGTCGGTACCCGCCTCACGGGCCGCCGCGAGGTCGCACATCCGCTTGATGAAGGCCAGGTAGAGCGTCAGGAAGAACACGCATCCGAGCAGCCAGGTCGAGACCGGACGATCGATCGCGAACGCCCCGACCGTCGCCCGCATGCCGAAGCCCGTCGCCAGCACCACCGCATCGACGATCGCCACCCGTTTGAATCCCGCGTTGTAGAGGAACTGAAGAATCAGATACGCGACCATCACACCCCCGACCGCCGGATCCACGAAGAAACCGATGGCAATGCCGAGGACGATCAGAATCAAGCCGAATCGAGAACCCGCAGCCGGCGTGATCCGACCGGCCGCGATCGGCCGTTTGCACTTTCTCGGATGACGACGATCGAGCTCGACGTCGAGCGCATCATTGATGGCATAGAAGCCTGAGGCCAGAAGACTGAACCCGAGGATCGTCAGGATCGTGGCGAAGAACCAGCCTGGGAGGACCGATGCCCGCTCCACGGAATCGAGGCCGGGAATCGAGAAAATGATCGCCGGAAGGATGAAGATGCTCTTCACCCAATCCTGGGGTCGCATCAGTTTGAAGTAGTCGATGGGCATGAGTGCGGTCCGTGGCCGGCCTTCTTCAGCCGGCGATAGTCCTACATCGGCCATCTTGGAGGTCTCCGCCACATAGACCAGAACCCGCTCGCCGCATTGCAATGCCGTGGCCGGCCGACGTCCGGAACGAGTCCACTCTTGGGTGATCGGGACCAAGAGGCCCGAAAAGCGGGTTTTCGAGCCTCACCTTCAAAGAAGGTCGCTGAGAATCTCGTCGGCCAGCATGACCGACCCATCCGCGATCCGAAGCCGATCCTCCTGCCAGACCAGATTCTCCCGCTCAAGATGCCGGCTCACGGCCGCCGCTCGCTCGGCATGACCCCGAACCAGTCCCTCGAAGACCGATCGCTCGATCCCGCGTCGAAGGCGGAGGCCGAGCATCAGCCGCTCCCCATTCGCCACCGAGGCCGACGGCTCATCGACATTGACCACCGAAGACAACCCGCTCCCTTGAAGCCAGTCATCCAGGCGAGGGAGATTTCGATATCGGATTCCTCCCAGGTTCCCCGCGGCGGCCGGCCCGATCGCCAGCCAGTCCCCGGCCTCCCAATAGACGAGATTGTGAAGACACGCCTCTCCGGGTCGAGCCCAGTTGCTGATCTCGTATTGCTCGAACCCTTCGGCGGCGAGACGAGTTCGGGTGAGGTCGTACATGGCCGCCTCGACCGAATCATCGATCGCGTCGATTCGTCCCAGACGTTGCTTCTCCGAGAGCGGCGTTCCGGGCTCGAAGACCAGGCCATAACAGGAGAGATGGTCGGGCTCGAGTGCGATGACGGCGTCCAGATCCCGTTCCCAGTCCGCCATCGTCGCCCCGGGAATGCCGAAGATCAGATCGAGGCTGATACGAGCGATCCCGGCTCGCCGGAGCCGGTCGACGGCGACCGGGACGCAGTTGGGATCATGCCATCGCTCGAGCGTCTTCAAGAGCTCCGGCTGGAACGACTGGCACCCCAGACTCACGCGATCGACGCCACCGGCGACCAGCGTCGCGGCGATGTCCTCGGTCACGGTCTCCGGATTCGCCTCGACCGTGAACTCGTCGAAACTCCGCATCGGGATCGACGTGATCGCGGCGAGTACGCGAGCGAGCAAGGGCGGCTCCAGAAGCGTCGGAGTCCCGCCCCCGACGAAGGCGGTTCGAATCTTCGAAGAATCGATGGCACCCCGCACGGCCTCGGCCTCGAGTTCAAACCGATCCGCGAATGCGGTCGTCCGATCCCGATGGTCGACCAGTGAGTAGAAGTCGCAGTAATGGCACTTGTGGCGGCAGAACGGGACATGGGCGTAGATGGCGTCGGGACTCGATCCGTGAACGATCCGCCCGGCCGCGTCAAGACTCGGCCCGTCGTCGTATTGCGGAAGCTGGATGGAGGGCGTCGACACCCTGCGATTGTATTCGGCCCGAGCCGGTGACTCGGGCCCGCCGAGGAGAATCAGGCTCGACGGTGGTCAGGCCGCGTCGGTGGCTGGCTCATCCTGAGGGCCGAGATTGCGGGGAAGCGCCGGATCCCGCATCACGGGAATCCGGATGTTGGTCGCGCAGGATCGACACCGGACCAGCTTGCCGCGAGCATGGCTCGGGACCGCGAGGATTCGCTGGCAACCGAGGTTCGGGCACATGATTCGAATGACCTGAGCTTCACTCATCGAGACACCTCCGCCGCCGCCGGCCCCCCATGGCGCCGAGCTCGACCTTGGGTCATCGGACGCTTCCCGCGGCCACTGAAGGCGGATTCCTGAATGTGGATCAACCCCTCGCCCCCCCACACCCATCCGCGGCTTTCGTAGAATGCCGTTTTCCCCTCTTCGGAGTCTCCATGTCCACCAGCGATTCCATGCGATCCGACACCCCCCGACACACCGCCGTGGTGGGCCTCCAATGGGGCGACGAAGGCAAGGGCAAGCTCGTCGATCTCCTCGCAAACGATCATGACTTCATCGTCCGATACAACGGTGGCGCCAATGCCGGCCACACCGTCGTGGTGGGCGATGAGCGATACGCGTTGCACCTCGTTCCTTCGGGCATCCTCTTTCCCGGCTGCACCTGCGTCGTCGCCAACGGCGTGGTGATCGATCCGGCCAAGCTGCTTGANGANATCGACGGCCTCCGAGCCAGGAACATCGAGGTCGGTGACAATCTCCAGATCTCCAGCCGCGCCCACGTGGTCATGCCTTATCACCAGGCACTCGACGGCGCGTTGGAGGAGTTTCTTGCGGGACGCTCGGGCTCCGGCGCCATCGGCACCACTCGGCGGGGCATCGGCCCGGCCTACGCCGACAAGGTTCAACGATCGACCGCCATCCGCGTGAACGACCTCCTGCGACCCGAAGTGCTCGAGCAGAAACTCGAACTCATCTGCCCGCTCCGTGAAGCACAGCTCCGATCACTCGGCGTCCCACTGGATGATGCCCGGGTCGATACCGCGGCGATGCTCGATCATGCGAGTTCGCTCGGCGAGCGACTGGCACCGCATGTCTGCGACACCACATGGCTGCTGCATGACGCGCTCCGGGACGACCGGCGAATCCTGTTCGAAGGAGCCAACGCCTGCCTCCTCGACGTGGACCACGGCACCTACCCCTTCGTGACGAGCTCGAACTGCTCCACGCTGGGAATTCCCGCGGGTACCGGCGTTCCCCTCGGGAACATCGATCGCGTCCTGGGAATCATGAAGGCCTACTCCACCCGAGTCGGCGGCGGTCCATTCCCCACCGAACTCGACAATGCCGTGGGAGATCGCATCCGGGAACGCGGCCGCGAATTCGGAACCACCACCGGTCGCCCACGACGGTGTGGCTGGCTGGATCTCGTCGCCGTCCGGTACACCGCCATGGTCTGCGGGGTCACGGGAATCGCCTGCACGCTCTTCGATGTGCTCGGCGGCCTCGACGAGGTCAGACTCTGCACCGGCTACCGACTCCCCGACGGAACGGTGACGGACCGTTTCCCGGCCGACGCCTTCGACCTCGACACGGTGGAACCGGTCTACGAGACCATGGCTGGCTGGGACGATCCGCAGGACCGACCCACCGACCGGGATGCATTGCCTGATGCCGCCCGCGCCTATCTGGACCGAGTCGAATCGTTCGTCGGCGTGCCGATTGAAATCGTCGGCATCGGCCCGGAGCGATCCGAAGTGCTCGTCGCCTCCTGATCCGCGCCGCTTCGACCAACGATGAACCACTCCTCGCCTCAACCAACTCCGCAGACCCTGCCCCGCCACCTCGCGGTGATCATGGATGGCAACGGACGCTGGGCGCAAGCACAGGGACTTCCGCGAATCGCGGGCCATCGCCAGGGCGCGAAGACGGTCGACATGGTGACCATGGAGTGCGCCCGCCTCGGCATCGAAGCGCTGACGCTCTACTCCTTCAGCAGTGAGAACTGGAAACGCCCCGCCGAAGAGGTCGACTTTCTGATGGCCCTCTGCAAGGAACATCTGGTCGAACAGCGGAGCCGCATGGTGGACAACGACATTCGATTCCGTCGCATCGGACGCCGGGCGGGGCTCCCGGACGAGGTGCTCGAGGAATCGGACGCGTGCGAGGAGGCCACCAGAGACTGCGGCGGGATGACCCTCTCGCTCGCCCTGAACTACGGAAGCCGTGCCGAACTCGCCGACGTGGCGCGATCGATGGCTGAAGATGCCGCCGCAGGCCGCCTGGACCCTCGAGACATCGATGAGTCGATGGTCACGACGCGACTCGATACCGCCGGGCTTCCCGACCCCGACCTGCTTCTCCGCACCGCCGGGGAGATGCGAATCTCGAACTTCCTGCTCTGGCAGATCAGCTATGCCGAACTGGTGGTCACCGATGTCCTCTGGCCGGCATTCGAGATCTCGGACCTCCATCAGGCGTTCACGGACTTCAGCGGCCGGACCAGGCGATTCGGCCTCATTGATCCGTCCCCGGGTTCCGAGACCGCCGCAAAGGGACCCTGACCCCACCATTTGAAGAAAACCCACAAGGTGAGACACTCGCGGGATCCGGCCCCACGGGCATCACGAACAGGCATTTGTTGCCTCCCGGCGTTTGTTCCGAGCCCTCCGGGGGCGTAGACTGANNNTCAGCGGNCCCNCCAACTCNCNGGTGGGACCGGATTTCCGTTCCACGTCGTCCACGGCCGGACGATATTCCGGGCCTCTCAGGCTCATTTCACGCCCTGCAGGGATCTCCACGGACGATGCCCAAGCGAAGTGCCCCACTGGCTCGATGTTCCGACGTCGTACTCACCTCCATCCGATCGATGGCTTTTGCGGCGTTGCTGCTTCTCGCCACCTTGGGTGGTGATCGAACCGTCTCCGCGCAACAGAATTGCCCTCCGCCGCCCCCGGTCGGCTGGGTTCCCTGCGGCGAGTGCCGAGGCGACCTCAACGGCGACGGACTGCTGAACTCGACCGACCTGGTGGTCTTCGAGCTCTATCGCGAACAGACTCCCCAGAATCTTTGCGCCGATTTCAACGTCGACGGCGTGGTCAATCAGCTCGACGCTGATCTTCTCAAATGGATCCTCAATCCCGACCCGCTCTTGAACGCGTGCTACAAACCAGCATGTCGCCCGGAATGCGGTGACCCTGCGAATCGAAGTTGTTTCGTGGGCGGCAACCCCGGCGATCCCATCCCCGGCGGATGCAACGACGCGGCGTGCTGCAGAGCGGTCTGCCTCTTCGATCCTCTCTGTTGCACGGATCTCTGGGACAACGGGTGTGCCGTGATCGCTCAGAACACCTGCCTTCCCGATGTCCCCGACACCCGGACCGATGCCGGCAATTCCCTCCGTGTCCACACCTACGACCTGACCGCTCCAGACTGCCTTGTGGCTCATCCGACCCCTGGCTGTTTCGATTCCCGATGCGCTTCGCTGGTCTGCACGGCCGATCCAGCCTGCTGCGCGATCGGCTGGGACGCGACTTGCGTGGCCCTCGCCCAGGTCCATTGCCAGTCCGCGGTCACCAACCTCATCGTGCGAGAACAGGTGTGCATGACCCTGCCGGCCTGCTGCAGCACCGGGGACTGGGACATCACCTGCACGTTGACTGCCATGACGTTTCTGGCCTCGCCCGCCAATCCCGGCATCCGGACTCTCCCGAGACACTTCCTGCTGTCTCCGGTCCCGGAACCGACGCGAGACGATCCGGACCCTCTGGCGACAGCGCTCGACTCGTTCCGGACGCTCCTCTGCAACATCGATCCTGTCTACTGTTGCTGCGAACCGTCCGGCGAGCTCGCCTTCTTCAGCGACATCGCCAACGCTCTGGCCACGATCAGCGTCAATTACCCGGAATGCGTCGACCGATACAACGGGGGCGAATGGGATGCGGGATGCGCTCAGGTGGCGGCCCGACTGACTCGTCGCCCCGAACCAGGCGATACCGGGCTTGGATCCTGCCTTCTCCCTCGTTCGGGCGTGGGCTGCGACGACGCACTCTGCTCCCAACTGGTCTGCAATCTCGACCCGGCCTGCTGCAACATCGCGTGGGATGCGGACTGCGTCCGTCTCGCCGGCATTCAGTGCGTTCTGGTTCCGAGTCGTGACCTCGCCTTCTCCGACGTCCAGACGACGGGCGCCGTCTCGATCAACGATGGCGAGGGGCTTGCCTGCGGCATCACCAGTGCCGGAAGCTGCTGCTTCCAGAGCTACACCCCCTTCTGCCGAGACGCCGAGTGCTGCCAACTCGTCTGCGGCTACGACGCCTACTGCTGCGAAGTCCGGTGGGATGAACTCTGCGCGACCGTCGCCACCGCAGGCTGCGAGACGCTCGGCGAACAGTGCGGCTGCGGCGCCAAGGTCATCGACTTCGGCCCGATCGGCCGATCATGCTTTGAATCCCGCCCGGTCGAAGCCCAGTACGCCGCGGGCTGCGAAGACGCCGACTGCTGCAACACGGTGTGCTACGTCGACCCCTTCTGTTGTGAGATCCGGTGGGACCAGGTGTGTGCCGACGGCGCCGAACAGCTTTGTGCCCAGGAGTTCCCGCTCTGCGGGGAGATCCTCGCCGGCAGCTGCTACATCCCCCGCAAGAACCCCTACTGCGATGACGAGTCCTGCTGCGAGAGCGTGTGCATCGTCGAACCCTTCTGTTGCAACGACGCGTGGGATGAAACCTGCGTCGAACTCGCCCAGGAAGTCTGCACCGAATGCGGCGACGTGTACGCCGGTTCGTGCCTGGCCCCTCATCCCGGCCCGGCATGCTCGGACCAGGATTGCTGCGAAGAGGTCTGCTCCGTTGATCCGTTCTGCTGCCTCGAGACCTGGGACGGCTCCTGTGCCGTCGCCGCCGCCTTCTACCCGGAACTTTGCGGACGAGATCAGAACTGTGGCAACCCCCAGGCGAGGAACTGCTTCGCCGAGAGCTTCACCCCCGGCTGCAGTGATACCGCATGCTGCAAGATCGTCTGTGAAGACTACGACTCGTGGTGCTGCGAGGTCCGCTGGGATGCGGTCTGTGCCGCCCAGGCCTTCACGGTGTGCGATGTCCCCTTCAACGTCGGCGGACGCGATCCGTGCAACGAGACTCACGCCACTCCCGGGTGCAACGACCAGAATTGCACCGCCGCGGTGTGCTCCATTCCCGGGCTTGAAGACTGCTGCACCAATAAATGGGACGTCGATTGCGTCGAAGCGGCAGCGGTCGTCTGCACCGGACTCTACGAGTGCCCGGGCGTCGGAGACTGCGAAAAGTCCAAGGCGACGCCGATGTGCGACGACGCCGCCTGCTGCAACGCCGTCTGCACCGTCGACCCGCTGTGCTGCAGTGTGAAATGGGACAACAGCTGTGCCGTCCTCGCGATCAACATCTGCCGAGTCCCATCGGATTCCGGATGGGAGTGCCCTTGCGAGGGAAGCTGCTTCGAGGCGAGGCCGCTCGATGAACCGAAGCCCGGCTGCGATGACTCCAGTTGTTGCGCCGCGGTCTGCAACGTCGACGAACTCTGCTGTCTTGAGAACTGGGACGAAGTCTGCGTCGGACTGGCGAACTTCTATTGCGGAAGCGAACTCAAGTGCGGCTCCTTCAGTACCGGAGGCTGCCTCGAAAGCAGCGAGACTCCGTTCTGCGACGACGCCGCCTGCTGTTCCGCCGTCTGCGCGATCGATCCGAGTTGTTGCGCGAATCGCTGGGATTCGTTCTGCGTCGCCACCGCGCTCGAGCGTTGCCGACAGGGTTGCGGGCTCGAAACGGCCGGCCCCTGTTTCTATCCGCACCTTTCCCCGGGTTGCAGCGACGCCGACTGCTGCGTCATGATCTGCGACGACGACCCCGTCTGCTGCACCACGGTCTGGGACAGCGAGTGCGCCAACGCGGCGCTCGATGGATGCGACCCGCCAGAATGTGGCGACTTCGCTGCAGGCGACTGCTGCACCATCAACTTCTCACCGAGCTGCAACGACAAACGGTGTTGCGAAGACATCTGTGCCAAGGACCCCACGTGCTGCGACACCACATGGGACACCGTCTGCGTCGAACTGGCCCGCCAAAGCACCCGCTGTGGTTGCGGCGCCAACTGGGACTGCGGCGACCCCTGTGCGGGATCGTGCTGCCTTCCAAACGGGACGCCCAAGTGCGACGACGATTCCTGCTGCGACTCGGTCTGCGCCGACGACTCCTATTGCTGCGACGTGGAATGGGATCTGGTCTGTGCAGGCATGGCATTGACCAACGAAGACTGCACCGGACCTGAAGACGCCTGCCCCGTGGCGGTGTGTGGCGACCCCGCCGCCGGCGACTGCTGCTTCCCGAACGGCACCCCGTCCTGCAATGACGAGGACTGCTGTGACGACGTCTGCGATCTCGACGAGGCCTGCTGTCTCATCGCCTGGGACTCGGTGTGTGCCCAGATCGCCGCCGACGTCTGCAGCGACCTCTGTGAATCGGACCTCGAGTGCGGTTCCAGCGATACCGGGCCGTGCAATGTTCCGCATGCCGGGCCGTACTGTGACGACGCCGGATGCTGCGAGCAGGTCTGCCTCTACGAGCCGTTCTGCTGCCTCGGAGACTGGGACGAGTTCTGCGTCCTGCTCGCCGAGACCTACTGCACGCCCTGATCGGACCGATACGGCTGCAGGAATCACTCCGCCGCGCGGCGGATGACCAGGATCGTGAGGTCGTCGTCGAATCGATCGCGATCGGCCCAGGCCACGAGATCCGCATGGATCAGTGATGGATCGGCGTCGTGGGCGATGATCGAGGCCTTGACTCGATCAAGACCGTACCGGTCTCCATCCCGCGTGGCAGAAGGTTCTTCCGCCAGCCCGTCACTGAACAGGATCAACGCATCACCGGGCTCGAGCTGGAGCGTCGCTTCGACGGCGGGCAACGGTTCGATCCCCAGGGGCGGGCGCCGGACGCCGTCGAGCAGATCGACCTCGCCTCCCGCTCGCCGAATCATCGCGAGTCCATGGCCCGCATCCACATAGCGGACCAGTCCGTCCGGATCGATTCGCCCGCACCAGAGCGTGATGAAGCAGGCTTCCGGTATCGCGCGAATCGCCCAACGATCAAGCTGCTCGACGATTTCCGCCGGAGGCAATCCCGCCTCGGCCAGCGTGTCCGCGCAGGCCTGGGTACCGGCCATGACCATCCCCGCCCGCGCGCCCTTTCCACTGACGTCGCCGAGAATGACATGGATCCCGTCCGCCAGCGGTCGCAGGTCCACCAGGTCACCGGCGATCACTCGGCCGGGGATCGCGACCGTCGCCCATTCCAGAGACCCGAGCCGCCCTGATTCGCTTGGCAGGAGCAATTCCTGAACCGCCCTGGCCGCGTTCATCTCGGAAGACATCTGCGCCCGTTCCATCTCCGCTCGGCGGCCTCGTTGCATTCGCAGCGAGACGGCACAGAGCTCCGAAATGGCATCGAACCAGGCGACCAACTCACCATCGGCGATGCCCTTGCGACAGTCCGCATAGATGGCGAGCGAACTTCCTTCAGCGGTATCGAAACAACGGCACAATGCTTCGCGCACCCCGGCGACGGCGAGACTCTCCGCCTGTTCGACTTCGGGATTCTCCTCCAACCGAATGGTTCCGCCGGATGCCAGGGCCGCACTGAGCAGCGTTCCGGAATAGGGGCGAGGCTCCATTTCTTCGGCCCGATCCGAGGATCGGATCGCGACGGCCCGGGTTTCGTCTCCCTCCATCCGAAGAATCATCCCTCGATCAAGCTCACAACCGTCGAGCAGGCACTCGAGCAATGCGCCGAAGATCTCCTCTTCGCCACTCCGGGTGGAGGCCCGCTGAACCGCCGCGACGAGACCATCGAATCGATGTCGAAGGTGCGGGCTCGCATGCGCCTCGGCCAGCTCACCTCCGATCTGATCGCCGTCCAGCAGAACGCCTGCGGTCGCTTCCCGGCCGAGCACCAGCATGCTCCATGGATTGATCTCGACCAGATCGCCTTCGACGATTCGGGAGAACTCACCAGGCTCCATTCGCCGGCCGTTGACGTAGGTCCCACGGGTCGAATGGAG
This sequence comes from Phycisphaera sp. TMED9, assembly GCA_002167845.2. Taxonomy (GTDB): domain Bacteria; phylum Planctomycetota; class Phycisphaerae; order Phycisphaerales; family SM1A02; genus UBA12014. Next base: position 41,658 of record NHBO02000084.1, read on the forward strand.
ATCCTCGATCAGCCAGGCTCCATCCTCGTCGGGCCGGAGCGAGGCGTGCCGACGAGAGACGCCGGGATCCGCCAGGAGAATGTCCGCATCACGACTCCGCCCGAGTACCGCGGGCCCCGTGAGATCGTGGATCTCCTCTTCGAGTCCGGTGGCTTCTGCGTTGCGTAGTCTCAGTCGTATGGAAGTCATGTTCGTTCCTAGGGTACCCCGCGCACTCAATTCGGTGCGAGCAAGACCCCCGTCTCCACCGACCAGAGTCCCAGATTCGCCAAGGGCCACGCTTGAAGCGGATATGACGGTGGATCCGTCAATACAGCCGACATCGCCGTTGGATCGAGAAGCGGCTCGAGGGATGACTGCACGGCGTCGTCCTGAAGGATCTCCGACGCCCAGGGAGTGAACGGCATCGGAAAACTCGCCTTCGGCCGCTCGATGATCGCAGCCGGCAGGGCTGATCGAAACGCCGACCGCAACACCGTCTTGGTTCGAAGCACATCCGATCCGTCATCAGCCCAACCAAAGAGGTCTTCAGTGGCGATTCTCGCGGCCGCGTCCGCCACTCGTCGATCCGCGAACGGAGGTCTCGCCTCGACGGATGCGAGCATGCAGGAGGCGTTCAATCGGCCGAGCAGTCCCGGGAGATTCACCATCTGCAACCAGTGCAGATACGAACGCGGATCACCGCTGCTCCCCCCGCACTCGATGGCCGCAGCCGTCTCATCGATCAAGACGGCATCGTGCCGAGCCGCCTCCACCCATCCCGCTGCCAGAAACGCTGCCTTCCGACTCGGCGAGATCCACGACGCAGACTCCAACAGCAATGCTGCCGCCGCCTCCGGACCGGGGTCGGTCTCCGCAATCGCCAGCGCGAGCCGAAGGATCGGCTCGTATCCGCCGAGAAGCTCATCCGCGCCCTCACCTCCGATCGCGACTTTCACGCCGGCACCGCGAACGGCTTCGGCCAGCGCATTGATCGCGATCTCGTTGGGGGTTCCCAGGGGCATCCCCAGAGAACGCACCATCCTTCGCCAGCGAACCGTGGGAGGTTCCGATGACGAAAGCACGGGAACTTCCTGATGGTCGGTTTCCAGTCTTGACGCCATCAAGGCGGCCGCCGCACGGTCGGGATCATCCTCACCATCTCCGCCCATCGCCGTGAAGGTTCGGAACGAGTCATATCGTGGCCGGGCGAGCGTCAGCAGCGCGGCGCTGTCGATCCCACCGGAAAGCAGCCCGCAGACCTCCACGTCACTCTGCAAATGGGCGGCGAGGGACTCGCTCACCGCTGAGCGGAGGCAATCGATGGCTGCGGCGCCCGTGAGCTCGCCGGTGGCCCGGGGCGGGGTCCACCAACGCGTGGCGGTGATCCGAGGTTCCGCTTCATCCGTCAGGACTCGAACCAGCCCCCCGGGCCGGACCGTCTGGACGCCGTCGATCATCGTCCTCTCGCCCATGGTCACCCGGATCGTGGAGAGATACGCGGACAGCGTGACCGGGTCGACTCGCCGACTCACCGCGGGGTGCTGCATCAGGGTGCCGAGCTCACTCGAAAAGATGAACTCGTGGGACTCATCGGACGCCACCGTCCAATGCAGCGGGATGACACCGAACGGATCTCTCGCCAGATGCAGTTCACGATCTTTCGGCCGATACCACGCGATGGCGAACATCCCTCTGAAACGATCGAGCGCCCGCACGCCCCAGAGATGGACGGCCGCGGCCGCGGTCTCGGCATCACAGCCGGTTTCAAATCGTTCGCCCTCCGCTTCGAGGGCCGCTCGGAGTTCGAGATGATTCAGCAGTTCGCCGTTGAAGACGACGATCGTCGGGCCTCCGGCATCACCGTTCGCCCGCTGGCGGACGATGGGTTCCTGGCCATGACCGGGATCCATGATCGCAAGCCGTCGATGACCGATCCAGGCGTGCGAATCATTCCATTCGCCGGCGTCGTCCGGCCCACGATGCGCCATCACATCCCGGAACCGTCGCCGACCGGAAGGAGCGAGCGAGGGCGTGTTTCGACTGCAGGCAAGGATGCCGATGATGCCACACATGAATGAGCAACGAACTCCGCTGATGACCCGGGGCCGACGCTGATCACGTCGCACCAGTGATGCTTCCTTCGGCCGCTCGGGGGCCCGGACTGAAGAACCCGACCGTCACTTGGTCCCAGCAGGCCCGCCGTTCTTGAAGTACTTCTCCCGGACCGCCTCTTCGAGATCCACATCACAGATGTTCGCCAACGTGGTCAGCCAGGCGAGTACGTCGGCGAACTCTTCTCGCAGATTCGCTTCGTCTCCATCGCCTCGTTCCCGCCGACCGAAGGCTTCGGCCAATTCCCCCACTTCCTCGCTGAACCACAGAAAGGTCCCGGGGACCCCTCGAGCGGCATCGGTCTCGTGATATCGATCACGGATGAACTTCTGGAATTCGGCAAACTGCATGAGATCCTCCGGGCTGGAACTGAGTTCTGAAGCGACTCGGGAATGTGGATCGAAGTTTGGTGGCCCATGTCCGACCCTTCCTCGTCCTAGTGTCTCCGCTGTCGCCATTCTCCGGGGGGTCGCTTCGTGGATTTTCTGATTCCTCGCCATGACGGAACGCCCTCGTGATCCCGCCTCGCCATGCATCATCGCCCGAACCACCGCGGCCGAAGTCGGCTCCTGGGCTCGATCAACCCGAGCTTGCGGCGGCGAGCATTCCACCTCGGGACGCGGTTCGAGGAAGGGTCCGGGACCATCCTGGACAGGCCGTTCACCCGCTCGGAAGACGCATCCCCGCCGCCAGTACACCCCGCCGCCCGGAACCTCCAGTGACCGACTCCCCCGCGAGAGCAACCGAAGACCACCACGCCGCGGACACCGCCTCGTCGGCGACCAGGCACCAGCAACTCGATCTGGAGAGCCTCGTTGAACCGGTCCAGGAGACCGCACCGGCCAGCGAACCACCGAAGCCAGGAAAATGGTCGATGACCTGGCGCCCGGAAAGTGACACAACCTCCGACGCGTCGCAACATCCGGCCGCCCGGGTCGCACGAGAGAATGCCGCCGCGGCAGCCGCGCAGCCTGCGATCCCGGTCACACCCGATCCCTCGGTGGAGCCCGAGCCAGATCCCCCGGCCCCAGAAACCGCGGAAACCCAGCTCGATCCCAGAGATGACCAACCCCGGACATCTGCAACGGAGGAAGTCGTCACGGAAACCATGGAAGCCTCGAAGTACCGTATGACCCCGCAGGGGCCGCGGCCGAATCCTCTGAACGCCGCCGGCTGGCTTCTGGCCGTCGGCCTGATCGTGGCGTGGTTCGCCTCGAGCTCCCTTGAGGCTCCTTCGAATCCGACTCCGAACACCGCGAATTCGCCTGATGTTCTGGCCCGCCCTCTTGGCGTCGTTCCAGACGTCGCCGCCATCGACCAGGAGGATGCGATCGAGACATCGGAATCCCGCCTCGACCAGCTCGAAACGGAAACCGGCCGACTCCGTTCGGATCTGGCCTTGCGTGATTCCGAACTTCAGAATCTTCGCTCGACCACCAAAGCACTGGCCGATGCCTTGGAGGAGGCGGCGGACGACGCGGCCTATTCCGCCCGCGAACGCATTCTCCTCCACGAAGAACTCGAGGCGGCCCTATCCCTTCTGGAGGCAGCGGATCCAGGCCGATGAGCGTCACGCCTCGCATCGCCGTATCGAGTAAGGCCTGAGTCAGTCGACCCCTCGACGATCGATTCGACTCGGTTTACAATCTCCCACCGCGACCCGATTGAAGGTCGCAGACTGGTCCGTGTAGCTCAATTGGATAGAGCACTGCCCTCCGAAGGCAGGGGTTGGAGGTTCGAGTCCTCCCATGGACGTTCGCTCG
>NHBO02000085.1:0-30402 GCA_002167845.2 Phycisphaera sp. TMED9
TGCGGATGCTGCGACGCCCAGAGCGCCTGCAATCAAACCAATCGTGTTTGCTCTCATCTCTCTCAAGCTCCTTCTATGAAGTCTCAACTTCAAAATCTCTTTAAAACATATCTGCCAGAGGAACGATTCCTCGTGCAGCCCACAGGATGGCACACCTCCCCTCTCAATGCAATGCTCTTGTTTCAATTTTTCGGCCTTTCTGGGATGCGCTACTTCATCTTCACGCCCTCAGGCTTCAAGCCCAGGCCTGAAATCCGCTTCTGGGCGACTGGCGAAATCGAAAAAAGCCGCTTTATTCGCCAAAAACGGCTTATTTGCCGTGTCCTTCCGGATGGCTCGCCGGACGGAATGACGATTGTGAAGAAATCAAAAAGCCAATGAAGCAGGTAATTATCAGACGCTGATTGACCTTCTCGAGTCCATTCCAAGATGAACTTGGAGATTCTCGACGGCAAATCGCCCTCTTACTCACCCGGAATCTCTCTGCCTTGAGGATCGCGCGCATTTTTTGCCGCTTCGGCCTCAAGCGACTCCAGAAGGTCTGGGTTGGTGAGGTGTTCGAGGTCCATCGCCGTCGCATGAAGGTGGTCGAGCGGAATCGCGGCGGCCCCCGCCAGATAACGCTCCCAGAGCCGATGCCGACGAATCAGGCCCGCGGCCCGGGACCTCCCGGCGTCCGTCAATTGAATCTGATCGGGGTGCGGGACGAGTTGTGCCTGCGACGCAAACCCGGTCCAGCGAAGCCGGATCGCCGCAAGACGCATGATTCCGTGGAAGGTCAAGCCCGGGCCACCGCCGCCGAGCTCGCTCAAATGTGCTCCCGCCGGCTGTTCAAGCCCCCTTGACTCCACCTCACGGCGATAGAGCACGCCCAGAAGATCTTCTTCTGCGATCCGAAGCCGAAGCGAAAGCCGGCGGAAAGCGCCGAAAAGCAGCCCTTGCTGTGGCGACGCAAGGACGGCCAAGGCTACGACGACAGTCGCGAACACGGCCGTGGCCCCAGACGTCGAGACATCCTGAGTCTCAAGCGCCAGCCAGCCTGGCACCGTCAACGCCGTGAGATGGCCACCCACTGCAGCCAGAACACCGATCGACATCGCGACCAGCATCATGGGACGAAGCCGGTCGGTCACCAGTCTGGCGGCCGCCGCCGGCGCCACCAGAAGCGACACCACAAGGATGCTTCCAACGGCCTCGAAGGCCACCACGCATCCCGCCGCCACCAGCACCATCAGCACCTGCTGCATCAAAATCGGCCGAGCACCCTGTGCGGCGGCGGTCGCTGGATCGAAGGACGCGACCAGGAGTTCCTTCCAGATGACCTGGACGCCCACGAAAGTGAATGCGAACACGCCAAGAAGCCAAGGAATCGCCCTCGGAACCTCCATGCCCCTCAGGACCACGACATCGAGTGGGGCCAGTTCGACCTGCCCGTAGAGAACGCACGACGGGTCCAGATCGACGGAATCCGCGACCTGCACGATGAGCACCAGCCCGAGCGCGAAGAGCGTCGTGAAGACCACCCCGAGTGCCGCACCGCGATCGACGCCACCAGCACCGCGGAGGACCTGAGTCAACATCGCCGTCGCCAGTCCCGCCACCATCGCTCCGGCCAGCATCCAACCACCGTCGCGGGTCCCNCTCACGAGGAAGGCGATGGCGATGCCAGGAAGAACCGCATGGGACACCGCATCGCCGAGCATCGACTGGCGACGCACCAGAAGGAACGAGCCCGGGATCGCACACGTCATGGCGACCAGAGAGGTGATCACGACGATCCACCCGTCATACCCCCACTGCCAATCGGGAACGAGCATGGTCATGACCCCTGCTCCCCGGCCCTTGGGGCGTTTCGCGAGGAATCAACATCGGCGAGCGGATGGGGGCTGTCGGGCGGCCCGGCATTCGTCGACGCACCGAGCTCGGCTTCGAGGCGGCGAACCAGTACTGGATCCAAGACGTGCTCGATCCGATCCGCCGCGCGATCGACGTGAGACGGGGCGAGATGGGCGTACTTCAGCAGATAGTGCTCCCAGAGCCGGTGATTTCGAACCATCGCCGCCGCTTCGATCTCACCTCGGTCCGTGAGCCGCCAGTGATCGCCGTCGACCCGAATCACCTCTCCGGCGCGCCGCGCNACGTGCAGGAGACCGCCGAGACCGCCACGAGACCACGACCGGTTGCGCATCAACGCCTCCGCGGTGATCTCGCCGTCACCCGTGATCTCTCGACACTCCAGCATCGAACGCAAGAGGTGATCGCGGCCGACGGCACGACGAAGCGNCCGGCCCAGCGACCATCGCTGGATCAAACCACGCTTCGGACCGGCGAAGAGCGCCACCACGAAGATCCCCGCGGTGGCGAGCACGATCATCGCGCCCGCCGGAAGCCCGGGTGCCGCCGCGCTCAGCGTCACGCCGACCCAGCAACCAAAGGCGCCCATGACCGACGAGAAGACGACCGTCCATCGAAGGTCGTCGGTCAGAAACCTGGCCGCCGCCGCCGGGATGACCAGAAGCGCCACGACCAGAATCAACCCCACGGCCTGCAAGCCCACGAGTGCGGTCACCACGGTCATGGCCAGAAGCAGAAAGTCGAGTCCCATGACCGGGCGGCCGAGACTGGCCGCGAATCCGTCATCGAAGCACAGCAGCCGAAGGTCCTTGAAGAAGATCACCGCGACGGACGCCACGAGCAGACCGCCGATTGCGATCACCACCACGTCACTGGTCACCATCGATGCGGTCTTGCCGAAGACGAAGTCCTCGAGACCCGCCTGCCCGCCGCCCCCACTCGACTGCACCACCGAGAGCAGGACCACCCCAAGGCCGAAGAATCCCGACAGCACGATGGCCATCGTGGCGTCGTCATCGAGTGGAGAAGCCCGCCGGAGCCCGATCACCGCCAGCCCGGCGAGAATCGCCGCGATACCGCCCCCCAGCAGAAGAACCGGGAGCGAACGCTCGAGACCGAGCGCCTGGACGGTGAGAAAAGCCGCGGCGACGCCGGGGAGCATCGCGTGCCCCAGAACGTCGCCCATCAACGCACGGCGGCGGAGCAGAAGGAACGTTCCGACCACGCCACCGACGGCGCCCAAAAGCATGGCGCCCGCCACGACCACCCGGGTGTTGAAATCCTGCAGAAGCAGAATGCGAAGAAAGTCGCCGTCGCCTGCCGTGGCCGACGAAAGCGGCGACGTGGCCATCGCGAAGATCGTGACGATCCCGAGGTTCATGATCGGCGTTGCCCCGAACCGGCCGTCCCCATCGCCCAACCGGCCGCTTCGAGCACNGCGNGANCCGACCACCGTAGGTCGCCCGCAGATTTTCCGGCGTCCAGGTCTCTTCGATTCCGCCGGCCGCGACGAGTCTGGTGTTCAAGAGGACGAGCCAGTCGAAGTAATCGCGAGTCGTTTGAAGATCATGATGGACGACGACCACCGTCCGGCCGGCGTCTCGCAGCGATCGGAGCACGTCGAGAATCGCTTCTTCGGTCGCCGCATCGACACTCGCGAATGGCTCGTCCATGAAGTAGAGCTCCGCGTCCTGGACGAGGGCCCGCGCGAGAAAGACCCGTTGCTGCTGACCGCCGGAAAGACGGCTGATCTGCCGACCCGCGAAGTCCGCCATCCCGACCCGGTCCAAGGCCTCCATGGCGAGGCTCCGGTGACGTCGTCGCACCGGGCGGAACCAGCCGATCTTTCGATACAGGCCCATGCAGACCACATCGAGCGCCGACACGGGAAAGTCCCAGTCAACGGTCTCACGCTGTGGGACGTAGCCAATCCGTCCCTGCACTCCGCGAATCTCGCCCCCGAGGAGCCGAATGGAACCGCTGACTCTCGGCACCAGATCGAGGCATGCCTTGATCATCGTGCTCTTTCCGGCACCATTCGGACCGACCACGGCCGCCAGCACGCCCCTCGGAATGTCGAGATCGAGATCCCAGAGAACCGGGCGGCGGTGATAGGCGACGGTCACGTCATGAATCGAGATCGCCGCCTTCGGATCATGCTCCGGACCGATCGGTGGATTGCGATGGCGATGATGGACCGGCACGTCAGCGTCCTTCCGTTTCGCCCCGAGCCCCGGATGAGCGCCAGGCTCTGAAGCCGCCATCCGGAACCTCGCCTCCCAACGAACGGGCGATCGTCGAGGCGTTGTGATCGATCATGCCCGGATACGTCCCCTCCCACGAACCGGGGGCGCCCATGGCGTCAGAGAACAATTCGCCACCGATGATCACCGGGTGGCCTTGGGCGGCGGCACCTTCCACCAGAGCGCGAACGTTCTTCTCCGAGACGCTTGATTCGACGAAGACCGCCGGAATCGATCCGTCGACCAATCTCTGGACCAGTCGGTTCATGTCGGCGAGCCCGGCCTCGCTCTCGGTCGAGATCCCTTGAATTCCCTGCACGTCCAGCCCGTAGGCCCGACCGAAGTACCCAAATGCGTCGTGGGCCGTGACCAGAACCCGCTGGTCGGGCGGAATCGAGCCGATGACCTCGCGAACGTATTGGTCGAGTTCCGCGAGTTCCGCCTCCAGCACCAGTGCATTCCGGCGAAAGGAGTCACAGCCCTCGGGATCCATCTCGCAGAGCGCCTCCACCATCGGCATGATCGTGCTCGACCAGGCCTGAACATCCATCCAGACATGCGGGTCGGGGTGTGCTTCCGCCCCATCAGGCTGAAGCAGGCTCGACGCGGGAATCCCCGCGGTGACCGCCACCGACCCACCGAGCGGGCCTTCAACCTGGCTCAGCACCGACCCCATTCGACCCTCGAGAAAAAGGCCGTTGTGGAAGACCAGATCCGCGGCGAGCAGACGGCGGACATCCGAGGCCGTGGGCTTGAAGAGATGCGGATCGACCCCCTCGCCCATCAAGACCGTCACTGTTCCACGGTCGCCGGCGAGCGACCCGACCAGGTCTCCGATCATGCCGGTGGTCGTGACCACCGCCGACGGCGCCTCGACCGAGACCGGGGGCGTCGCGACGGACGTTGAGGACTCCACCTCGCCACATCCGATCGGAAGTCCTGAACTGGTCAAGAGCAGCCCGATCAACAAATGGAAACCACGAACGACGAAGACTTCTTGCATGGCCACGGAACTCGGTCCTTCCAGACAGGTCATCGGAGCAGCGATCGACCGAATCTCCGATGCGATCGCCGAATAATTTGTAGCAATGGCTACATTCTGTAGCATATGCTACATTTCTCATGCTCCAAAGTCAAGGATTCGTCCTTCCCGACCCAGGAGGGGTTCCCGAACCTGTGAAAGGCCGCTCATGCCGAACGGACCAAATCCCTTCGCCAAGACCCGTCGAGATCATGCCGATGAGACCGCCGAGGACTATGTCGAGGCGATCGCCGACATCGAAGTGGCGTCGGGCACTTGCCGCGTCAAGGACCTTTCGGAGCGGATGCAGGTCAGCCATGTGACGGTCACGCGGATCCTCAACCGACTTTCGGATGCCGGGCTGGTCGCCCGAGAGCCCTACGGCCCCGTCGGCCTCACCCCGCGAGGGCTTGAAATGGCCGCCGCCAGCCGGACACGCCATGAGACGGTCGTCTCATTTCTGGAACGGATCGGGGTCTCCAATGCCACCGCGGAGCATGATGCGGAGGGGATGGAGCATCACGCCAGCAAGGAGACGCTGGAAGCCATGCGGCGACATCTCCGTCAACCCGAAGACGACGCGAACCTGGGATGACCGGGGGGAAATCGACCTACCGGGAGAGTGACCCGTCGATCTCCAACTTCACGCGCCGCAACGTCCCGCCGAAGGCGAGTCTGAGTTCGGCAAGCATTCCGCCTCGAAGTTGCTGGTCGATCTCGTAGCTGGTCGCGGCATCGACCACCCCGACCCGGGCGATGCCGGCGCGAACCCCGCGGACTCGTGAATTCGCGGCGATGTCCGCCGGAACGACGGATTCCCAGGCGTCTACGAAGTCGCCGATGCCTCGCCGGGACTTTGAAGCCTCGCGACGGCACTGGTCGACCATCGCCTGAATCGCAAGATTCCGCTCGGGCCGACAACGCAGTTTCCGCAATCGATCGATGGACGCCCCGGTGAATGCCGCATCCTCGGCCAGGGCGGTCGGACTCGAATTGGTGGTGGGGTCGGTCATGGCGGTTTTCTCGGTCGGGCAGGAGGATAATCGACATCTCGACCGGCAGGCCGCGAAAGATCGTTCTTTCCACCACTCATCGACAGGGAATACCGCTCGATCGGCCCCCGATGCGGCCGGAAGACCCCGATGCCCGGAGCAGTTCGGTACCCTCTCCCTCCAGCATGACCGGCGTCTCGATCATCAACCTCGTCAAGAAGTTCGGCTCCACCGTCGCGGTGGCCGGCGTCGATCTCTGGATCGAGTCCGGATCGCTGTTCTTCCTCCTCGGCCCGTCCGGATGCGGCAAGACGACGTTGCTGCGAATGATCGCGGGCTTCGAGACCCCGAACTCGGGCATGATCCGGTTCGGTGATCGGGAAGTCACCAAGCATCCGCCCGAGAAGCGGGATGCCGGCATGGTGTTCCAGGGCTACGCCCTCTGGCCGCACCTCTCCGTCTTCGAGAACGTGGCCTTCGGACTTCGCGTGCGGAAGGTCCCCAACGCCGACCTTCAACGCCGCGTCGGAGAAGCGCTCGAACTCGTGCAGATGAACGGCTACGAAGATCGGAAGCCGACCCAGCTTTCCGGAGGCCAGCAGCAACGAGTCGCCCTCGCCCGAGCCCTCGCATTTCGTCCCAGCGTCCTTCTGCTCGACGAACCGCTCTCGAACCTCGATGCGAAACTCCGGCTCGAGATGCGGAGCGAGATTCGACGAATCGTGGATGACGCACAGATCACCACGATCTACGTGACCCACGATCAGGAGGAAGCCCTGTCGCTCGCTGACCAGATGGCGGTCCTGCGAGATGGCAAAGTGATCCAGACGGGCGGTCCGCGCGAGCTCTACGACCAACCCAACAGCCGATTCACCGCGAGTTTCCTCGGAGAAACGAACTTCGTCGAAGGAACCGTCGAATCCGTGGATCGCGAAGGAACCACGGTCTCCACCCCGCTCGGGAACCTCCGTTCCAATCGAACCCTCGAGCAGGCCGCGATCGGTGACACCATCTCCCTCTCGCTCCGTCCGGAAGCGCTTCGCGTCATCGACCCGGAGAACAGCGCGACCAATCCGCCTTCCGGATGGAATCGCGCCTCCACCGCGGTGACCCGCTCCATGTTCCTCGGAGAGACGGCCCAACTCGAACTCCGAGGGGACGGCGATACCAGTTTGAAGGTCCTCGAACTTCATCCGCGCGTCGTGCGATCCGCCGGAAGCCCGCTCGACGTCGCGATCGACCCCGCGGACGTCGTTCTGCTCTCCGAGTGATCCGGTTGCCACCGCAGCCGCGGGAAGACGCGGGTCGGAGCCCATGAAACGACACCTCTTCACCGTCGCTCGTCTGCTTCTGGTCGTCTTCGGCGTCACGGTCATCGCCTTCATCGTCGACTGGCACAGCACCGTTCGGATCCCCCCGGGCGAACCGGGCATCGGCGGAATCGTGAGCCCCACGGCACTCGAACTCCGGATCACCGAGATCACCGCCGAGGGTCCTGATCAAGACCGCATCACCACGATCGACGGCGACGCCATGATCGTCCCCTCGACCTGGGTCCATCCGGGACTGCTCCGGGTACTCGGCAACGCCGACTGGTTCTGGCTCGCGATCGGAATCGGGCTTTCCGGCTGCATCTATCCTCTTCAAACGACGCGATGGTGGATCCTCATGCGATGCCGCGGGATTCCCGCGACCTGGGTCCGAACGTTCCGGCTGGTCATGGTCGGCGCCTTCTGCAACTTCTTCCTCCCCGGAACCGAAGGCGGCGACGTCGTGAAGGCATGGGGTGCGGCGAAAGGCAGTGGTCGTCGGCTCGACGCCGTGATGAGCGTGGCCTTCGACCGTATCACCGGACTGGCCGGACTCGTCCTGCTTGCCGCCGCCGCCGGCCTGTTCGCGACGGAGACGGGAATCGCGCAGAACATCGGGCGGTGGTCGGGCTGGATCGCGGTGGCGATGGTGTGCACGGCCGTGTTCTCATTCCTCGCCCTCGATCGCGGCTGGCTGCGAATCCCTTCATCGATCGATCGAGTCGGACGAGGTCTTCCAACCAGGATTCTGGAAGCCGCCCGCGCCTACGGGAGCCACCCGGGGGCAGTGGTGTCGGCGACTTCGATCTCCGTGGTCGTTCAGGTCCTGCTCGCGTCGGCAGCCGGTTGTTGCGGCTGGGCGATCGGAATCGGTCACGAACTCCCTGCGATTCTGATCGCGATGCCGATCATCTTCATCGCCGGCGCGATTCCGATCACCTGGCAGGGCGCCGGGGTGATGGAGATCGTCGGCATCGGCCTGCTTGCCGGTACGGGCGCGGCAAGCGTGAATCAGATCGTCGCGATGCTCCTGCTCTACCGATGTCTGGAACTGGCCTGGGGCGTCACCGGATCGACCTTGCTCCTTCGCGGCGACATCGAAATCCACCCGAAACCCGCGGAAGAATGAGGCCCGAAGTCCTTTGATCGAGGGTTCGATTGGCCCTTGATCTGATACCATCGGCCCGATTGGAGGAACGTCGAATCATGCGTACCGAATTCCTTCCCTTCGCCCGCCCCTCGATCAGTGACGAGGATGTGCAGGCCGTGACCGACGTGCTGCGAAGCGGTTGGATCACGACGGGTGCGAAGTGCGCCGAACTCGAATCCGGATTCACCGATCGGCTCGGCACCGCCTCCGCCGTCGCCACGACGAGCGCCACGGCGGCGATGCACCTTGCTTTGGTCGCCTTGGGAATCGGGCCGGACGACGAGGTGGTCACCCCCTCGATGACCTGGGTCTCCACCGTGAACATGATCGTCCGTCTCGGCGCCACGCCGGTCTTCGTCGATGTCGATCGTGAGACGCTGATGACCACGACTGCGGCGATCGAAGCGGCCATCACCGATCGAACCCGGGCCATCATCCCCGTCGACTACGCCGGCGCCGCGATCGACATGGCGGCGATCAGAGCCATCGGCATGGCCCGCGGCATTCCGGTCATCGAAGACGCCGCTCATGCGATCGGCACCCGCCGTTCGGATGGCGAAGAGGTCGGACAGGTGGGAACGGCGATCTTCAGCCTGCATCCGATCAAGACGATCACCAGTGGCGAAGGCGGCGTGCTGGTGACCGATGACGAAGCATTCGGCGAGAACATCCGACGGCTCCGCTTCCACGGGCTCGGCGTCGACGCGTGGGAACGAGGACAACAAGGCCGGTCACCTCAGGCCGAGGTTCTCGAACCCGGATTCAAGTACAACCTGCCCGACATGAACGCGGCCCTCGGCCTCTCACAGTTTCACCGGCTCGATGAATTCATCGATCGCCGCCGAGACCTCGCCCTCCGGTATCGAGAAGGCCTCGCGTCGATTCCCGGCCTGTCTCCCCTTGTCGACGCCGAGACGACGGGAAGACACGCTTGTCATCTCTTCATCGTGCGAGTGGACCCCGAGACCGCGGGGATCGATCGAGCCGACTTCATGGCCGCCTTGAAAGCGAAGAACATCGGCAGCGGAATCCACTTCCGCGCGGTTCACACCCAGAAGTGGTTCGTGGATCACCCGGATCGATGGCGAGGAACCGATCTCGCGAACACCGAATGGAACAGTGATCGAATCTGTTCTCTTCCGCTCTTTCCCGACATGTCCGACGCAGACGTCGACGAGGTCGTCGCGGCGATTCGTGACGCCGTTCCTTCGAGTCCAGGAGTTCCGGCATGAGCGAATCCGTCTCGGTGATCATCCCCGTGTACAACGAGATCGAGAATCTCGACGCCCTGCTTGAACGCGTGGTCTCGACCTGCGAGAAGCTTCCGAATCCCTGGGAGGTCATCCTGGTCGACGACGGAAGCCGCGATGGTTCGTCGGACCGTCTCGAGGCCGCGGCCGGACTGTACGGAGGCCACCTCCGCGCCATCATCTTGAATCGCAACTACGGCCAGCACGCCGCGATCATCTGCGGCTTCAGTCACGCTCGCGGCGACATCGTGATCACACTCGATGCCGATCTGCAGAACCCCCCGGAAGAGATTCCGAATCTCGTCAAGACCATCGAAGACGGGAACGACGTCGTCGGCACCATCCGACGAAATCGCCAGGATTCCTTCTTCCGGCGAAAAGCCTCGGCATGCATCAACTGGATGGTCCAGAAATCGACCGGCGTCGCCATGCACGACTACGGCTGCATGCTCCGTGCATATCGACGTCCGGTGGTGAATGCGATCCTGCAATGTCGAGAGAGAAGCACGTTCATTCCAGTCCTCGCCAACTCGTTCGCCAAACGCGCCGCGGAGATCGAGGTCGGCCACGCCGAGCGGGCCGCGGGCGAATCGAAGTACAGCGTCTGGAAGCTCGTGAACCTGCAGTTCGACCTGCTGACCAGCATGACCACGACCCCCTTGAGACTGCTCTCCTGGGCGGGCGTCGCCATCGCGATGGGCGGGGTCGGCTTCGGCGTGCTCCTCCTTGCCGGTCGGATCTTCTTCGGTACCGAGTGGGCCGAGAACGGCGTCTTCACCCTCTTTGCGATCCTGTTCATCTTCGTCGGCGCCCAGTTCATCGGAATGGGTCTGCTCGGCGAATACCTCGGGCGGGTGTATCAGGACGTCAGGGGTCGCCCCCGCTACTTCATCGATCGCATCGCCGGTGATTCAGGACTGGAACGATCAGGCTCCGAAACCGACGCCAACAGTTCCGGCGTCATCATCGAAACGGGAATCTCTCTATGAAGGTCGTTCTCTTCGCGTACCACGAAGTCGGTGCCGCCGCCCTCGACGCATTGATCGCCTCCGGCGACGACGTCGTCGCGGTCTTCACCCATCGCGATGATCCCGGCGAAGGCAACTGGTTCCGCTCGGTCGCCCGCATCGCGGCCTCGAACGGAATCCCGGTCCACGCCCCCGACTCGCCGAACCATCCGCTCTGGGTCGATCGAATCAAGGCGATGACTCCCGACGTCATCCTGTCCGCCCACTACCGAAGGATGATCGGCCGAGATGTCCTCTCGATCTGTCCGGATCGTTCCTTCAATCTCCACGCCTCACTCCTGCCGAAGTTCCGTGGTCGGGCCCCGATCAACTGGGCGCTGGTCGAAGGGGCCACCGAGACCGGGGTCACGCTCCATCGCATGACCGTGGAAGCGGATGCCGGAGACATCGTGACCCAGATCCCGCTTCCGATCGATGATGCGGACACCGCCGCGACGCTGACCGGAAAGATGGTCGCGGCCACCGGACAGATGCTGGCAAAGGTGCTGCCCACCATCGCCGATGGTTCATTCACCACGACCCCGCAGGACGCCGACGCCGCGACCGTGTTTCCCGGTCGATCACCGGAAGACGGGCTGATCGACTGGACTCGCTCCGCGACGGAGATTCGGAATCTCATCCGCGCCGTGACCCACCCCTGGCCAGGGGCCTTCACCTGGGCGGGTGAGCGTGAAGTCAAGATCTGGAACGCGACCGTCGCGACCGGCGGGCATGGTGCGCATGGTGCGCATGACGAGACGCCGGGCACCGTACTCCAAACGTCGCCCCTCACCATCGCGTGCGGCGAAGGAACGCTGGAGATCGATTCCGGACAGTCCGCCGAAGGTGTCTGGTCGGGCGGCGAACATCTCGCCGAGGAACTCAACCTGGTCGAAGGCATGAGGCTTGGAAAGTCGGCGCCGGTCGGCGTCGATCGACCGCGATCCGTGCTGATCCTGGGCGTCAATGGATTCATCGGCAGCCATCTCTCCGAACAACTGCTCGGGGCCGGCTACGAGGTCTACGGGATGGACCTTCGCGCCAGCAACGTCGAACACCTGCTCGGCCGCCCGGGATTCCATTTCCTCGAAGGAGACATCTCGATCAATCGCGAGTGGGTTGAGTATCACGTCCGCAAGTGCGACGTCGTGCTTCCCCTCGTCGCGATCGCCACCCCGATCGAATACGTGCGCAACCCACTCCGGGTCTTCGAACTCGACTTCGAGCAGAATCTGCGAATCGTCCGTGATTGCGTGAAGTACAACCGCCGGATCATCTTCCCCTCGACCAGTGAGGTCTACGGGATGTGCAGCGACGAGGCGTTCGACGAGGATCACTCGAGTCTCGTGCTCGGCCCGATCAACAAGCAACGCTGGATCTACTCCTGCTCCAAGCAGCTCCTCGACCGGGTCATCTGGGCCTACGGCGTGAAGGAGAACCTCGACTTCACGCTCTTCCGCCCCTTCAACTGGATCGGTCCCCGACTCGACACGCTGGATTCGGCGAGGATCGGATCCTCGCGAGCGATCACCCAGCTGATTCTCAACCTCGTCGAAGGTACGCCGATCCAACTCGTCGACGGCGGTGAGCAGAAGCGATGTTTCACCGACGTCACCGAGGGCGTCGACTGCCTCTTCCGCATGATCGACGACCAGGACGGGCGAAGCACCGGACAGATCATCAACATCGGAAATCCCGACAACGAGGCGAGCATCCGCGAACTCGCCGAGATGATCGTCGCCCGATTCGACCAGCATCCGATGCGACACAAGTTCCCGCCGTTCGCGGGCTATCGAATCGTGGAGAGCGGCCGGTACTACGGCAAGGGATATCAGGACGTCCAGCATCGCCGGCCCTCGATTCGGAATGCGAAGCGCATTCTGGACTGGGCCCCGAGCCTCTCGACCAGGGAGTCCGTCGATCGAACCGTCGACTGGTTCATCGATGATCACGTCCGTTCGATGGGGATCGATGCCGAGTCGACACGGAAGATCACCACCAACGCATGAAACTCGGGCTTCGGATCGACGTCGACACGTTTCGAGGTACCCGTGACGGGATACCCGAGCTCCTCCGCATCCTCGATGCCCGAGGAATTCGCGGGTCCTTCTTTCTCACCGTCGGCCCGGACAACATGGGACGCCATCTCCGGCGTCTCCTCCGACCGACCTTCCTCCGGAAGATGCTTCGCTCCAAGGCGGCCAGCACCTATGGCTGGGACATCCTTCTTCGCGGGACGATCTGGCCCGGACCGATCATCCACCGACGCCTGGGGGAGCCACTTCGTGACATCGATCGGGCCGGTCACGAAATCGGCATGCATGCCTGGGATCATCATCGATGGCAGGTCGCCGCCCATCGACTCCCGAAGGAACTCGTCCTGAAGGAGATCACGCAGGCGCACCACGCGATCACCGACACGCTGGGAAGGCCGCCGACCTGTACCGCCGCCCCCGGCTGGCGCTGCACGCCCGAAATCCTCGCCCTTCGCGAGGGACTCGGTTATCGCTTCGCCAGCGATTGCCGCGGACACGGTGTCTTCCAGCCATCGGACGGACCACCCCAGATCTGCGTCAATCTCCCCACCTGGGACGAAGCGGTCGGCGCCGACGGAATCGACGACGCGAACTTCAACGACCATCTTCGATCGTGCATGAGGGAAGACGATCTCGACGTGCTCACCATCCATGCCGAATCGGAAGGCGGCGCCAAGGCCGAGTTGTTCGAGCGGTTCCTGGACCAGTTCATCGCCGATGGTGGCGAGGTCGTTCCGCTCGGCGATCTCCTTCCCTCGGATCCGGAACCCGGTACCCTCGAACACGGACATGTGCCCGGCCGTGACGGATGGCTCGCGGTCCGCGGATCAATCGCAAGCAACACATGAACTCCACTGCACCAAACTCTCCGCGATCGAGGTCCACGGAACGGCTCGCCCTTCTGCTCGTGCCAATTCTTTTCATCGGGATCTTCATCCTCCCCCTCGGACTCCGTCCGCTCGTCGGACCGGACGAGACTCGCTACGCGGCCATCCCCGCGGAGATGATTGAAACGGGCGAGTGGGTCGTGCCCCACCTGCTCGGGGTCCGGTACTTCGAGAAGCCGGTCCTCGGATACTGGATGACCGCGGTGTCATTCCTCGGTTTCGGAGAAAACGCGTTCGCACTCCGAGTTCCTCCGGCGTTGTTGACGGGACTCTCCGCCTGCCTGCTGATGGTCTTCGTCCGACGATGGACTCGTCGATGGGATCTGGCCGCGATCGCCGCGATGGTGTTCATGACGACTCTCGAGGTCGCGATTCTTGGAACCACCGCGACGCTCGATGCGCCCTTCGCCGGCCTGGTCACCACCTCCATCGTGTGCTTCTTTCTGGGATGGCGTGCGACCGGACCTCCGCGCGTGGGCTGGCTGGTCGCCTCCGGCGTCGCCTGCGGGTGCGCCTTCATGGTCAAGGGTTTTCTGGCCGTGGCGATACCGGGAATCGTGCTCGCCCCCTGGCTTCTCTGGCAGCGAGAGTGGCGATCGCTGCTCACCCTCCCCTTCATCCCAGGCATCGCCGCGATCCTCGTCGTCCTCCCTTGGGGATTGGCGGTTCATGAATCGGCGCCGCAGTTCTGGCACTACTTCTTCTGGGTCGAGCACATCAACCGGTACACCGGCGGTGCGAACGCCCAGCATCCGCAGCCCTGGTGGTTCTTCTTCCCCATCTTCTTGCTGGGGCTCTTTCCCTGGATCCTGACCCTTCCGTTCGTGATCCTCGGAGCCCGCCGTCTTCGCATCGAATCTCCGGAAGTCCGCCTCCTCCTCTGCTGGACCTTCATCCCGCTCGCGTTCTTCTCCTTCTCGTCCGGCAAACTCCCCACCTACATCCTTCCCTGCTTCGCTCCAGCGGCCATTCTGATCACACTCGGACTCGTCGAGTTCTTCTCCACCGCCCCGGGCAAGCGAACCTATGGCGAATGGCTCCTGTTCCCACTCGGGATCCTTCTTGTCGCAATCACGCCGTTCATGCCCCTCGACCCGTCCATCGGAAGTGCGTGGAACGACGGCGGCGAATGGAGACTCGCGGTTCTCGGCGGTGCCCTGGTTGTCTGGGGCTTCTTCGATCTTCGATCACAACGGACGCCGTCCTCGACCCGACGCGTCTTGCTCGGAACCATCGGCCCTGCCTTGATCTTCGCGATCTCTCCAGCCTGCCTGCCGACCGGATGGATGAAGATCTCCAAGGCGCCGATGGCGTGGCTTGCCCCCTACTCCTCGCTGGCGGAGGGAAACCTCGTGCTGGTTGATGCCAGCATGATGCATGCCGCACGGTGCGCCTGGCCGGATGCGGAGATTCGCCTGTTCAGCAGCACCGGAGAACTCAGCTGGGGGGTCATGAACTTCGACGAACATGATGAGTGGTTCGTTGAGAACTCCGAATTCCCTCCCTTCGCCGAAGCCGCCACCCTCGATCGACCGCTGATGATTCTCACGGATGATCCCGAGGGACAACAGGCCTGGTTCGACGAACTCATCGACCAGAGGAATCTCGCGGCCCCGTCCTACCACGCCGAACGCGGGATTCTCCTCACGGTCTGGCCGGCCGAAGCGCTTCCGTCATCGCCCTGACCTCCTTCCGGGCTCCAGGCGAAGGACACTGCCAACACCACCTCCAGACACGAAAACTCCCAAGACCCCTCTCAAGGGCCCGGGAACCGGGAAAAAACAGTGAATCGAAGATCCGCTTTCGGTCGAATTCGACCGGCTTGTGGTTTCGTACTTCTCTGTTCGATCTCGAAAGGCCCGGAATGACCCTGACCCAATCCACCAACTCCCGCACCCGTCGCTGGTCCGCCGCCCTCTCAGGCGTCGCGATCGCCGCCTCCGGACTGCTCGGCTCCACAGCGATGGCCGCTCCTCAGCAGGCCACGATTCCGGAAGTCGCGGTTTCCAGCGGTCGGCTCGACACCTTGGTCGCCGCGGTCAAGGCCGCCGGCCTGGCCGAAGCACTCTCCGGCGACGGCCCCTTCACCGTCTTCGCCCCCACGGACGATGCATTCGGCCTTCTCGGGCAGCAGACGCTCTCCGGACTTCTGACCGATGAAGGGCGGCCGACCCTCGTCCGCATCCTGAAGCACCACGTCATCCCCGGCCGCTTTGAAGCTCGCGATCTCGTGGAACGAGAAGGCATCGAGACGCTGGCCGGAACCACCCTGCCACTCACCACCGCTCGCGGTCGACTTCTGGTGGACGAAGCCGTGGTCGAGACCGCCAACGTCGGCGCTTCCAACGGGATCGTGCACATCATCGATCGAGTGCTGGTCCCCGCCCGGGAGATTCGCCCGGTCGAAGCACTGCTCGAACTTGCCGTCCAGCGCGGCGCGACGCTCTTCAACGACGGGAACATCGACGCCTGCGCCGCGATCTACGCCACCGCACTCGACGCCGTCTCCCTGTCGGGCGACTTCGGTCTGGATGAAAAGGGCCGAGCAAGTCTCACCAAGAGCCTCGCCGAGATCGGGACCCAGGGCTCTTCACGAGACCGCTCCTGGGCCTATCGGAAGATCATCGATGAGATCTTCGCCGGTGACATGACCATGCAGACGACCAGTGCGGCCACGACCGCGAAGCCGACCGGCCGGTCTGGATTCGCCCCTCGCGGCAACCTCATCTTCGGCTTCGAAAATGCCCAGGACGGCCAGCGTTGGCAGACCGTGCTCGACGGAGTGATGGGCGGCCGATCGACCGGAGAAATCACCCAGAAGGACGGCGTCGTCGTCTTCGACGGGGCGACCTCTCTGCAGAACAACGGTGGCTTCTCTTCGATGCGAGCCGGCATTCCGGAAGGCCTCTTCGAAGGCGCCGACGCCATCAGGCTCATCGTGAAGGGTGACGGCCGCGATTACAAGATCGGCGCCTCGACCTCTGCGAATCGCCGATCCGGCGGATACTGGCAGACGTTCCCCACGACCAAGGACACGTGGACGGAAGTCATCATGCCGGTCGCGGATCTCGACCGCCAGTTCATGGGACAGCGTCTCAACGGAACCGCGTCACCCGGTGACATCCGCGGACTCCAGATCTACATCTACGACAAGAAGGCCGGCCCGTTCCGCTTGGAGATCGAATCCATCGAGGCGGTCTCGACCACGGCCAACGAAACGTTCGACGCCTGATCGACCTCTCCGCCCGATCGGACTGGAATTGAACACGTACGACCGACTTCCGTCGGTCGTACGTTCTTTTGCGCTCCGAACCCGGCGGACTAATCCGGGCTCAATCCGTCGACCGCGGACGGCGAAGAGATCGTGCCATCGAGCGTGGCCAGGACGAGCAGCATTCGCGGAACATGGAACGGCCCCTTCCAGAGATTCCCCTTCACCCGTGACGCGATCGATCCGTCCCGATGCAGGTAGCCGAACCAATCGGGATGCTCGGGATCATCAAGATGCTCGAGCGCCCAGGCGGTGACCGCGGATTCGCGGTCGCGATACCGCTGGTCGTCGGTGGCCTGAAAGGCGTATCGACAAGCGATCATCGCCTCGCATTGCGGCCACCAGAACTTCATGTCATGTTCGATGGCGGCGACAGGTCCCCCATGCAGGTCCACGAAGTTCAGGATCCCGCCGTGCGTCCGATCCCAGCCGCGTGCCCATGACCAATCGAGCATGTCGCAGCCGAGTTGGGCCAACTCATCGTCACCCTTCCGGCGAGCCTCCTCCAGAACGAACCATGCTCCTTCGATCGCATGCCCGGGATTGAGTTGCCTTCCTTCGAGATGGTCGATGACCGCACCCTCGGGTGACACCGTCTCCAGCACCGCCTGGAGGTCGGGGTGCACGAAGTCGCGTTGGATCTCCGCCACGCACGACGCCGCCACCTCCTCGGCGAATCGCCCCCCGATCGACGCACGGAGGCTCTGAGCCACCCCGAGGCTGATCACCGGATGGCCCAAGGACTTTCCGGGACGCACCGACGTCTGCTTCGGGGCCATCGCGCCCGGCTCGATCATCACCCGACGAGCGTTCCGAAAGATCGCCTCGGCCTCCTTCGCGAGGGATGCATCCCGGTCCAATGCCGCGACCTCCGCGAATGCCATCGCGGCGAAGCACTCCGAATAGGCGTAACGCCGCTTCCGAATCGGACGGCCGGTTCGATCGAGGTGGAAGAACATCCGGCCGTCCTCGTCAAAGGAATGAGCGCGACCGAAGTCCATGACCTGATCGAGCGCACTCCGCCATTGCGGGCGAGGCTCGAGCGTTCGAAGGCATCGGGCCAGCAACCAGGCGAACCGAAACTGCTGCCAGACCCCCTTGTCGTCATCGAGCACTCGGCCGTCGCGGTCAAGGCAGGTTCGCACTCCTCCATGTTCCGGATCGACGCCATGTTCGATCCAGAATGGAAGAACCTCGTCGACCAGACGAGCCACCGCGACCTCTCCGCTCAACATCCGACCTGCTCCCCGGAGCCGAGTCCTCGAATGCCCAACGGTGCCAACTCCGCGAGCACCAGAGCCCGCTCCGCTGAATCGAGCCGACGTTCCGGAGAACGCGGCGGCCCGATCGGGACGCCGACGCACTCCAGCAGCGTTCGGCCGGTTCGAAGAACACCGTGACGAAGCAATGGCACCACGAGTCTTGCGATGCGACGTTGGGCGATCCGAGCCGCCTCGAGATCTCCCTGATCGAACGCGGCGAACACGGCCTGGGCGGGCTCGGGTGCGTAACCGTAGGTGCTCCCGATCGCCGACGAGCATCCGAGGACCAGACCCGCGAGCAGCTGTTCATCCGAACCAAAGAAGATGCGAAGGTCGTGCTCGGCCGCCATTTCGAGTGACAACTGCAACTGGATGAGATCACTGCTGGTGAACTTGAGTCCGGCGAATCCCGGCACTCGTCCAAGCGACGCGGCGACGACCTCCGAAGCGGGAAACGCGACGCCGCCGAAGGCGGAGATCTCGTAGATCAGATACGGGCGACCGCCTCCGGCATCCGCGATCTGCGCATGATGAGCGACCAGCGCCTCGACGTCCGCCGCACGGCCGAAGGTCGGATTCATCGCGGAGATTCCATCGACCCCGAGCGCGTCCGCGTGTCGCGCCAGCTCCAGTGAATCGGGCAAGGCGTTCGATCCGACGTGCGCGATCACGTGGAGATCCTCTCCCGCGACGGACATCCAGGCTTCAAGAATCGCTCGGCGTTCCGCGACCGAGAGGGCGAGTGATTCACCGGTCGATCCACAGACATAGGCGGCACCGACTCCCGAGTCGCGAAGATGTGCGGCGTACGCCGGGATCACGTCGGGCGCCAGACGCCCCGTCTCGTCGAACGGGGTGTGAACGGCCGCCACGGGTCCTCGAATCGCCTGAAGAGCGGAGGTGGCGGCGGCGGGAGCGTCATCAGTCATTCCCCAAGCGTACCGCGAACGGCGGGATTCCCGCGTCATTCCCGCCTCGACCCCACTCCGATCTCGCGATGCGCCCATGCTGCCGACCGTCGCTCCACGGATCGGTAGCATGGCGCGTGATGATCAATCAACCACGGACCCGTTCGACGCACGACCGATCGTCCCATCCTCTCGCCCGGGTGATCGCCATCGCCGCGGTCGCCACCACGGCGTTCTTCTCGGCGAGGGTGATCGCGGAAACGGGCGACCGCCCTTCCGATGCGAACATCCCCGCCGTGCTGGACTTTCAGTTCGACGCCGTCTCGCCGCTCCCGGATGGTGAGGGACTGGCGGGCGCCATCGCCGGACGAAGCGGAACCACCCTGATCGTCGCCGGCGGCGCGAACTTCCCCGACGACCCTCGCTGGGAGACCGACAAGGCCTGGTACGACACGATCCAGACGCTCGATCTCGCCGATGACGACCCCCGGTGGAAGACGCTTGCGGATTCACTGGACGGGCCGGTGGCGTACGGCGTGTCCCTGACGCATCCCGGCCATGGCGTCCTTTCAATCGGCGGCGCGAATTCGACGTCGCATCTCGCATCGTGTTTCGCACTCTCCGTGAAGGATGGAAAGCTGGTTCGGACGGACCTTCCGGATCTTCCGATACCCCTCGCCTACGCCGCGGGCACGCTCGTCGGAGACACCGTGGTGATCATGGGTGGTCAATCTTCACCCGGAGGTCCTGCCAGCGACGCCGTGTTTCTTCTGGACCTCGGCGTCGATGCACCCAGATGGGACCGCGGCCCGCCGATTCCTTCCGGGGGCCGGATTCTCCCGGTCGCCGCCACACACCGCGGTGAGGTGATGCTGTTTTCCGGCGTCGCGCTGGAGCCGGACGGCGAGGGCGGCCATCGTCGAGTCTCGCCCTATCTGATCGAGGCATGGAAGCTGGATCGAACCTCCGCTTCCGGACCATGGACACGACTGGCCGATCTTCCTCGGCCGACCGCCGCCGCCGCCAGCCCCGCGATCGACGTGGGGTTCGACCTGCTGGCGATCGTGGGCGGTGACGACGGCGCCAACCTTCAGAGAATCAATGAACTCAAGGATGATCATCCGGGCTTCCCGGAAGACGTCCTGGTGTATCACTCGATCACCGATCGATGGACGACGCGGGGAGATTTTCCGGGGAACCGAGAAGCAGGCGTTCAAGTTCCGGTGACGGCGGCGACCATCCCGATCGCGGGCACGGGCACGGCGCTCGATGGCAGCACCTTGATCGCCAGCGGTGAGATCCGTCCACGGACCCGGACGCCGATCCTCACGCTGGTCACGCCGATCATTCCCGTGCAATCGCTCTCGGTGATCGACTGGATCGCGATCGCGATGTACGGGGTCGTCCTGATCTGGATGGGCATCCACTTCTCCCGCCGCGAGAAGGGCACCGATGACTTCTTTCTCGCCGGTCGACGAATCCCCTGGTGGGCGGCCGGAATCTCGATCTTCGCGACCTCACTCAGCGCCATCACCTTCATGTCGATCCCGGCCAAGAGCTGGGATACCGACTGGATCTACTTCCTGCAGAATCTCGGCATCCTCATCGTCGCCCCGCTCGCCGCTTTTCTACTGGTCCCCTACTTCCGCCGCCTCAACGTCGTCACGGCGTACCAGTACCTCGAGTACCGATTCCACTGGACGCTCCGCCTCGCGGCGAGCGCCTTGTACATGCTCTTTCAAGTCGGTCGTGTCGCGATCGTCACCCTGCTTCCGGCGCTCGCGCTCACCGCGATCACCGGATTGGACGTGAGTCTCTGCATCATTCTGATGGGCGGAATCTGCATCGCCTACACCGTGCTCGGTGGCGTCGAAGCGGTCATCTGGTCGGATGTCCTGCAAGCGGTGATTCTTCTCGGCGGCGCGGTCTGGGCGATGGTGATCCTCATCGGCGGCACGGACGGCGGTCTCTCGGGCCTCCTGGCTGATGCACAAGCATCCGAAAAACTCCAATTCGCCGATCCCTCCTGGGACCTGACCCGATCTTCGTTGCTGGTGATCATCCTCGGGGCGATCTTCAGCAACCTGATCCCCTACGCGAGCGACCAGTCCGTGGTCCAACGCTATCTGACGGTTCGTGACGAACGAGAAGCCAAGCGGGCGATCATCGGAGGCGCGGTCCTCGCCGTCCCGGCATCGATCATCTTCTTCGGCCTGGGAACGGCGCTCTGGGGTTTCTATCGCTCGAACCCCGAACTTCTCCAGCCCACCGAGAAACTCGACCAGATCCTCCCGATGTTCGTGGTCGCGCAACTCCCCGTCGGCGTCTCGGGACTGGTGGTCGCGGCGCTCTTCGCCGCCGCGATGAGCAGCCTCGACTCGGCGATGAACTCCGTCGCCACCGCTTTCACCACCGACTGGTATCAACGGTTCTTTCCCGGCCGTGACGATCATCAACTGCTCAAGGTCGCCCGAATCGCCACGGTCTGCATCGGTGTGATCGGAACCGGAGCCGCGCTCCTGATGGTTCGAGCGAACGATCCGAGCCTGCTCGACGTCTGGTTCAAGGTGCTCGGTCTCTTCGGCTCGGGTGTTGCCGGCGTGTTCCTGCTGGGAGCCATCACTCGGAGGACCGGCGCGATCGCCGGCTGGGCGGGACTCGTCGCCGGTGCGGTCTCCGTCTGGACGGTCGGCTACTTCACGGAAGTCAGCGGGTTGGCGTACGCCGCGGTCGGTGTCCTCTCCTGCCTCGTGGTCGGCATGCTGGTCGGAGTCATCGACCGAAGAGCCACGCCATTCGAACTCCCCCCACGGAAGTCCTGATCCGCATGTAGAACCCCCGTGACTCGGAGCGTCACGGGGGTCCACCGGAAAAAAAGGAAGATCTGCACAGGTCAGTACTTCTGATTGGAAAGCCGCTCGAGCATCAAACCGAGATCGGTACCATCCGTCTGACCGCTCTGGTCGAGGTCGCCTTGATCCGTGCCGAACCATCGGAACAACTGAGCGAAGTCCTGGAAGTCGACGACCCCACTTCCGTCGAGATCCATCGGATCGTGAATCGGCTCGAAGAGTTCGGGCGCGGCCGGGCGATCGTCTTCGATCTCGGCTTCGACGTCCGGATCGATGCCGAAGTAGGCGTTGATCAACTTGATCTGATCGCCGGCCGTGGGGAGATCGTGGTTCTGGCGGTCGGTGGCCCAGCCGTAATTCTTCGAATCGATGCCCATGCTGTCGGCGGTGGAGAAACCCATCGCTTGCGTCTCGGCGACGCCCAGTACCTGTCCGGACGCGGTTCGCACCGACGCCGCGTCCGCCCGGCCGGAGTTCGTCGCCCCCAGCGAGACCGATGCTCCGGTGAGGGTCATGAGAGAGGCGAGAGCGAGGTTTCGAGTGGTGGTGTTCATGGCGTGTTCCTTTGAAGGGGTTGGTGGTGGTCGATCAGAACACCCCCTCGTAGGGGGGAATCCGAGAGGCGTGACACCCAGAGCCGAAGAATTCTCGGATTCCTCTTCGCGAAGCGTTCGTCGGTCGACGGGGGCCTACGATGCCCGGTTCCTCGCCATCCATTCCATCGAATTCACCCGTGCCCCACGCCCCGTCGATACCACCATCCTCTTCGGCCTCGCTCACCATGCGAATGGTCCTGGCGACCTGGTGGCCGCTCGCGGCGAGCTGGGTGTTGATGGGCGTGGAGATGCCCTTGATCACCGCGGTGCTCGGGCGTCTCCCCGACGAGACGGTTCAACTGGCGGCGTACGGGGGCGTCTTCTTCCCGCTGAGTCTGGCGATCGAGGCGCCGGTCATCATGCTTCTCGCCGCCAGCACCCGTCTCTGCGACTCGCCCGCCAACTATCGCTTCCTTCAACGCTTCTCAAGGATCCTGGGATTCGGATTGACCGGCGTCCATGGCCTGATCGCCTTCACGCCGCTCTTCGACCTGATCGTCGTTCCGCTGCTCGACACGCCCGAGGCCGTCGTCGAGCCCGCGCGACTCGGTTTCCAGTTCATGCTTCCCTTCACGATCGCGGTCGCGGAACGGCGATTCCACCAAGGGGTGCTGATTCGGTTCGGGCGTCAGCGGAAGGTCGGAACCGGAACCCTCATCCGACTCTTCGGGACCACCTTTCCGCTGGTGATCGCGCTCGCGGTCGGGGCGGAGAACGGCGCCGCGATCGCCGCCATCGCGATCTCCTGCGGCGTGGTCAGCGAAGCCATCTATGCACGAATCTGTGTCTTCAGCATCGAACGAGGCCCCCTTCTCGAGGCCGCCTCGGAAAAGGTGCTCGATCTCGCCACCACGATCCGGTTCTACTTTCCTCTCGCCTTGACCTCCGTTCTCTCGCTCGCCTCGTATCCCTTCTGCAGCGCCGGAATGAATCGGATGCCGGAAGCATTGACCTCTCTGGCCATCTGGTCCGCGGTTTCGGGACTCGGTTTCTTCACGAGATCGAGCGGGATGGCCTTCAATGAGGTCGTGATCCGGCACGCCGGAGATCCCGGTGGCCGCCGGGCACTCCGGAATTTCATGCTGGTCGCGGGGGCCGGCATGTCGGGGATCGTGGCACTGATCGCCGCCACCCCACTCGGAGAGGCGTGGTACATCGGACTGGAACGCATCCCGACCGACGGAATGGACCTCGCTCGCGTGGCGACGTGGCTGCTCATTCCCATGCCGTTCCTGACATTCCTCATCAGCTACTGGCAGGGACTGCTCGTGGATGTCCATGAAACGAGACCGATCTCCGAAGGGGTCGCCATCGGACTCGGGACCATCGCACTGGTACTCGTGGCGTTCGTCGGACTGGGGACCCTCGGGGGTGCGGTCGCCGCGACCCTCGCGCTCACCGTGGCCAGCGTCTTGCAGGCCGTCTGGCTCGCCTGGAGATGGCGGACCATCCGTCGACGTCTCGGAATGTCATGAACGCCGTCAAGACGATCGCGGCCGCCACGGTGCCTCCCGGGGCTCAACCCGAGCTGCGACCGAATGCCGCGACCCTCGTCTCGGGCATGGTGAACTGGCAGGTCTGAAGATCCTTGATCTGCAACTTGATCGCTTCAAATCGAGGCGTGTCACTGAGCCCCGCATCGAACAGCCGCTCGGCGAGTTCTCCAAGCACATGGAGACCATCTTCATGGAGACCCATTCGGGACATGATCGAGGCGAGGATCCGCGACGCATCGAGCACGGAATCGTCGACGCGGCCGAAGATCCCCTCCGCCAACAGCGCCACACGACTCCAGGATGCCATCGCCGGCTTGTATCGGCCTTCTTCGGTCAGTTGCGCCGCTCTCTCGGTCTGCGTTTCCAGTTCGACCAGACGAAGCACGAGATCCGAGGTCACGACGACTTCGGATTGTCCATCGTCCGTTTGATTCAATGAACACGCGATGACACCCCTCGGAAAACGAGGGGACTCTGAATGACTCATGTCGTAAGACTTTCTCTGACAGGCGGTCCGATGCCGAAATGCCCACCGCATCTCGGATCTCCATATACCGTAGACCCTTTTGTCAGAGATTCCATGGGGGATGTCCCCCAGTCGAGACGATGCCCGCGTGAATGGGGCGAATGCCCCAAGGCCCTCATCGGCCGAGATGACGCCTCAGCGGTGCCGGCGCTGGCGCAGTCCATCGATCGTGACCGCGGCGACGATGATTCCACCGATGATGATCTCCTGAACGGAGTTGTCGATGCCGGCCAGCGTGCAACCGGCGCTCAGACAACTGAGCATGAATGCGCCGATCATGGTTCCGAGAATGCCGCCCTCGCCGCCGGAGAGGCTCGCGCCGCCGATCACCACCGCAGCGATGATCTGAAGTTCGAGACCGACGGCGGTCGTCGGATCACCGACTCCGAGCCGACCGAGCGTGACCGCCCCGGCGAGTCCGGCGCCCAGACCGCACAAGGCGTAGACGAGGATCTTGGTCCTCGCCACCGGAACACCGCACAGCCGTGCCGTCGGTTCGCTCGAACCGATCGCCACCACCTGAACTCCGAACGGGGTTCGGCGAAGGACGAAGCCGGCGAAGATCGCGGTGCCGAGCAGGCACCAGGCCGCCGGCGCCACCTGCAACCACGCGAGTTCGGGCGTCTTGTCGACGAATCCCTCCAACCAACCAAGAGACTCGGGAGGCGGCGCGATTCGCTGGTTTCCCGCAAGGAGCTTCGCCAGGCCCCGGGCGATCCCCAGCATGCCGAGCGTCACGATGAACGGAGGGATCCGCAGCGCGGTGACCATCCCCCCGTTGATCAGACCACAGACGATTCCGGTTCCGGCCGCCATCGCCATCGCCGCGGTCGGACCATGGCCGGCATCCAGCGTCATGGCGCCCGAAACGCTCGCCAAGGCGATCACCGAGCCGATGGAAAGGTCGATTCCACCGCTCACGATGACGAAGCACATGCCGAGTGCGCCGATCCCCACCACCACGGTCTGCACGGCGATGGTCTGTCCGTTTCGAACCGTCGCGAACGAGCCCGGTTCGAGCGCGGTGAAGATCGCCAGCACCAGAAACAGCCCGATGAACGGCGCCGCCAACCTTCCCACTCGACCGATCCAGTCGCGGGTTGGTCCTTGAGCCGACTGCTCGACCGATGGACTCGATTCCACAGTCACGCCGCCACCTCCCCGTCCAACCCGAGCACCGCTTCAGACATCAAGGACGCCTCCGTGCATTCGGTGACATCCCGCGCGGGCCCGAGCACGCCACGATGCATCACCGCGATGCGGTCACAGAGGCCCAGAAGTTCGGGAAGATGACCACTCGAGACGACCACCGCTCGACCCGCCCGAGCCAGACCATCAAGAAGTTCGTAGACCTGGACCTTGCTGCCGATGTCGATCCCTCGCGTCGGCTCATCCAGAAGGAGCACCGAGGAGTCCTGATGCAGGAGTCGCGCAATGGCGATCTTCTGCTGGTTCCCTCCCGAGAGCGTCTCCGCAGCCTTGGCAGGATCGCCGGACCGGATCGCGAGCCGATCGACCCACTCGTTCGCCGCCGCTTGCATTCGAGTGGGCGAAAGCACACCTCGCCTCGAAACGGCCTGAAGGTTCGACAAGAGCAGGTTCTCCGCGATGGACATCGTCAACGCGAGACCTTCGCCCTTGCGGTCCTCGCTCAGGAATCCGAGACCTCGGCGCATTCTCACGCGGATGGATGTCTTGGACTCCATTCGTCGACCATGGATCGATACCTCACCCGCGGTGATCGGCGCCAGACCGGCGACGCATCGAAGAAACTCGGTCCGCCCTGCTCCGACCAGACCCGCGATCCCCACGATCTCACCGGATCTCACCTCGAGCGACGCCCGGCTCGGCGACGGCCGACCGACGAGCCCGTCGACTTGAAGCACCACGTCGCCGGGACGCCGATCTCGTTCGGGAAAGACGGCTCCCACCGAGCGGCCGGTCATCAACTCGATCAGATCCTGGTCCGTCGATCCCTCGATCGGCGCCGTGGCGACCGTCTGTCCGTCTCGAAGGACGGTGAATCGATCCGCGACGCGGCGAATCTCCTCGAGAAAATGACTGATGTAGACGATCGAGATTCCGTCGTTCCGAAGTCTGCCGACGACTTCGAGAAGTCGATCGGCATCGTGCCGACCGAGCGAGCTCGTCGGTTCGTCCATGATCATCACCGTGGCCCGGCTCGCGAGGGCGCGTCCGATCTCGACCAGCTGCCGGGTGGCCGCCGGAAGATCTCCGGTGCGGCGATCCGGGTCCAGTCCGCCATGGCCCAGTTTCGCCAGAACCCGGGAAGCCGTCGCACGCATCAGACGACGGTCAAGGGGCGCGAGTGATCCGAGACGAGCAAATCGCCGGGGCTCGACGCCCAATGCGATGTTCTCCGCGATGGAGAGATGCGGGGCGAGGGCCAGTTCCTGATGGATCATCGCGACGCCGGCGCTGCGGGCTTGAACCGGGCCGGACGGCTTCCAGTCGCGTCCCTCGAATTCCATGGTGCCATCGTCGGGACGTTCCACACCGGAAAGCACCTTCATGAGCGTGCTCTTGCCCGCGCCATTCTCCCCGACCAGCGCGTGAACCTCTCCCGCCGCGACGGAGAGATCGACGCCTCGCAATGCCTTGACGCCTCCGTACCGCTTGCAGACCCCGCGCATGGCGAGCAATGGGGCGGAATGCGGGAAAGGGGCGTCAGGCAAGTCGGTTCTCATTCGGGGACGACGTTCGAGGCTTCGAACGGTGCGGTCATTTGAGGTACTCGTCGATCGGCGGATCGAGAACCACCCGGGCTTCCGGTGTCTCCATGTTCGAACGCGTTACGACCACGCATCCGGTATCGACCCGCTTCGCCACGTCACGGCCTTCGATCGAATCCACCAGCAGCGCGACTCCTCGCTCACCCATCGCGAACGGACTCTGGACGACCAGTGCATCGACCTTGTCGTTCCGCAGTCCATCGACGAGTGATTCGCTGGCATCGAATCCGACGAGCACGGTGCTCGCCTTCCTCCCCGCCTGGTCGAGGGTTCTCATGAACGCCACCGTGGCCGGTTCACACGGTGCGAAGACGCCGTCGATCTCCGGAAAGCGATCAAGCAGATTCTCCGCGGTCGAAACGCATCCCTCGAGGGTGGCCCCGCCGTAGGAGTTGTCCGAGAGCATCACGACATCGGGAAACTCCGAGCGAATCGTGTCGAGGAATCCCTCTTCCCGCTTGGTCGTACTGGCTGAACCTTCGACGTAGCGCATCAAGACGACGTTGCCCTTCCCGTCGAGTTGTCGGCCCATCTCTCGGGCCGCTCGAACACCACCCTCGAAATTGTCGGTGGAGGCGAAGGTGATCGATCCATCCCAGTTCACGCCCGAATCGATGACCGCGACCGGGATGCCGGCCTCGGCCGCCTCCTTCAGCGGACGGACCAGCGCGGTGTCATCCAGCGGCGCGATGACGATTCCGTCGACACCCTTGGTGATGAACTGCTCGACGACCTTGATCTGATCGTCTCGATCATCCTCTCGGGCCGGGCCCTGCCAGATGATCTCGATGCCCAGTTCGTTCCCCGACTTGACGGCCCCGGCATGAACCGCCTTCCAGAATTCGTGGCTGGTCCCCTTCGGTATGACCGCGAAGGTCCGGGCGGTGGCCGCCGTGCCGTTCGACCCGGCCTGGGTCGGGGAGGAGCCGGAGTCCTTGCAGCCGAAGGACGAGATCGTCGTCATGACCGCGAAAGAGGCGAGAATCCTGATACCGCGGGAGCGGTTGAACATTCCGATCTCCAGTTGTTTTTCGTCCGAAGACGCTGGGTTCTTGACGTTTCGACGGTGTCGAGGGTACACCTCGACGGTCGGTCCGGCAATGCAGGCCCGCTCTCGGCCTTCCCTCGGGGCGCTCACTCGTTCCCGACCGCTATCCTCAACGTTCAATCCCCACTTGCGGAAGGCAGGAGACCCCATGGCAACGAGACTCGTGACCGGCGCGAACGGCTGTATCGGCGCCTGGGTCGTCCGACGATTGCTCGAAGACGGCGATGACGTGACCGCGCTCGATCATGGCACCGAGCGACACCGTCTGGAAGCACTCCTTGATCCCGACTCGCTCGCTCGCGTGCGGTTCATCCAGGCCGACGTCGCCGACGCCCCGATGGTTCGTAGAACGGTCGAGGCCCACGGCTCCGACGGCGTCATCCACCTCGCCGGCCTGCAGGTGCCCACCTGCCGCGCCGACCCGATGCTTGGTGCGACGGTGAACGTGCTGGGCACCCTCGCGGTCTTCGAAGCGGCGGCCGCGGTCGGTTGCCGGGTCGTCTATGCGTCCAGCGCCGCGGTCTACGGGCCCGATGACGAGCCACTCCGCCCCCACGTTGAACAGGAAGCGGGTGACGCCCGCACCCACTACGGCATCTTCAAGCTCGCCAATGAAGGCAACGCGAGGATCTATCACCAGGACCAGGGCGTGAACAGCGTCGGTCTCCGCCCACTGACCGTGTACGGCGTCGGCCGCGACTTCGGAATGACCAGCGGGCCGACCACGGCGTTGAAGGCGGCGATCCTGGGTCGCCCCTACACCATCGGATTCCAAGGCCCCACGGACTTCCAGCTCGCCGACGACGTCGCCGAAATCCTGATCCGGTGTTTCGATGCGCCCGAGGGCGCTCACGTCTTCAATCCACACGGCGAAACCTCGACCGTCGAGGAAGTCATCGCGATGATCGACGAGATCGTTCCGGAAGACCGTCGCGGGCTGATCGACTGCGACGGCCCCCATCTTCCGATTCCGGGCGCACTTGACGACTCGGCACTCGCGGCCGCGATCGGTCCGCCTCCCCGGACGTCCCTGAGAGAAGGCCTGGCGTCCACCCATGCCGCATTCTCGGCGCTTCACTCGAATGGCTCGCTCGACCTGCGCGACCTTCCCGAAGAGGTGGCGTCATGACTTCCTCTTCCCCTTCGAATGCCCCCCCGCTCGCCAGCGTCGCGGTTCGAGTGGACCCACAGGACAACTGCGCCGTGGTCAAGTTCGGCGTGACCGCCGGCACCACCGTGGAGGTTTCGGGCGATCTGGTGACCGTCGGCGAGGACATCGGACCGGGACATCGCTTCGCGATCTCCGCGATCGAAGCCGGCGACTTCGTGCGGCAGTACGCTCAACCCATCGGAACCAGTCGTGGCTTGAAGGCGGGTGACGCCATCACTGAAGCGACGATGAGCAACGAAGTCCCGGTGNTNCGNGANNTCCCCGACGANCTNCANNNTNCNGCNCCGNCGTACNTCNCNGACGANGNGATCGGGACNTTNCNNGGNTTNCTNNGNCCNGACGGNCGGACNGGNACCCGGAANTTCCTGCTGGTGCTGCCGACCTCGATGTGNTCNAGCCACGANGCGANTCAGATCNCGNNGATCGCCGANTTCCAGCANTGGTCCNGNNCGAAGTTNCCNAACGTNGACGGCGTCGTNGCCATNCCGCACTCCAAGGGNTGNGGNTGNTCNGACGGNTCGAANCTNGACATCACGATGCGCACGCTNGCGNACTACGCCGANCANCCNAACGTCGGCGGNGTNCTNATGCTCGAACTCGGNTGCGANAAGACNAANCAGACNGTCGTCGACCGNTGGNTNGGNGANCACGGNGGNTTCTCNTGGGACAAGCCCGTNGANCGNATCGGCGTCCAGACCGAAGGCGGCACNGAGGCNACNNTNCTNNNGGGNCTNNCNCTNNTCGANNAGATGNTNCCGGAGGTNNANCG
>NHBO02000085.1:30407-39031 GCA_002167845.2 Phycisphaera sp. TMED9
AACGNACNGACCGNCCNGTNTCNGANATCGTNCTCGGTCTGAAGTGCGGNGGCAGNGACGGNTTCAGCGGGCTCAGCGCGAANCCCGCNCTNGGCGTNGCGACNGANCNNCTGATCGATCGNNGNGGNACCGCGATCATCACCGAGGTNCCGGAATTCTGCGGCGCCGAACACGTCTTCGCNTGGCGGGCGAAGGANGCCGCGACCGNCCGNTCNGTCTACGAGNNGGTNGANTGGTACAAGGANCACGCCGNNGTNTTCGGNACNNNNCTGGACGACAATCCNAGTCCCGGNAANCANNGCGGGCGGNCTNCTCAACATCGCGATCAAGAGCCTCGGCGCGCTCGCGAAGGCCGGCTCACGACGAGTCGAAGGATGTTGTGACTACGCCGCCATTCCGACCTCGAACGGACTCTGGCTGATGCAGGGCCCGGGTTACGATCAGGAAGCGACGCCGGGCATCGTCGCATCCGGCTGCAACGTCGTGGTGTTCACGACCGGAAGAGGGACGACGATCGGCAATGCGATCTGCCCCGTNATCAAACTCTCCAGCAACACCGAGACCTTTGATCGCATGAAACATGACATCGATCTCAATGCCGGAACGGTGATCGACGGCGATGAGTCGATTCCCGAATGCGGACGCCGGGTCTTCGACCACGTGGTCGCCGTCGCCGACGGAACTCCGGCACTCGCCGAAAAGACCAAGCATCGAGAGTTCCAGATCTGGTCGGAATGCTCGGTGTCACTCTAGGAACGGCCCGACCCGACGGCCTTGAAAGGATGCGCGATGAAGGCTTCCCTGCTGGTCGAGACCAAATGCCTGGAGGTCCGCGACATCGCCGACCCCGAAGTGCATTCCCGGGAGATCCTGGTGCGCTTGGATGCGGTCGGAATCTGCGGGTCGGACGTCCATGTCCACGACGGGCACGCCAACTGGAACACGGATTCCGAGGGCAAACCAGTTCCGTTGTCCGATCACCCGCAGATTCTCGGCCATGAAATGGTCGGTGAGATCATCGAACTCGGAAAAGACGTCAGGGATCTGGCCGTCGGTGATCGAGTGATTCTTGATCAGGGAATCAACTGCGCTTCGCGTGGCCGGCCGAGCGCGTCGTACTGCGAATACTGTGCCACCGGATTCGCTCACCATTGCGTCGACTACCAGGAGCACGGGATCACCGGACTCCCCGGTGGGTTCGCCGACTGCATCGCGATTCCCGCGGTGAATGCGATTCGCATCGAAGACGATCTTCCTTCGGATCTCGCCACCATGGCGGAGCCGCTCGGATGCGTCCTCCACAATCTGAGACTGATGAACGACCGCGGCGAGCGTTTCTCGCTCGACGCCGCCGAATCTCGCGATCGCATCCGAAACGTCGTGATCTGTGGCCTGGGGCCGTCGGGACAGATCTTCGGGAAGGCGCTGCGGAACATCCTCGGATTCGAAGGTCGGATCATCGTGACCGATCCGCGGCCTTCGAAACTTCGACTGGCCGAAGCCTCCTTCGACGGGACGCCGATCGAGATCGACGATTCGGCCGACGTCCCGGGAACGATCCGGGAATTGACCGATGGCCATGGCTGTGAACTGCTCATCGATGCCTGCGGTGCGGCCGCGGCCTGGGCGGACTTCGCGGACATCATCAGGAAACAGGCCACCGCGGTGCTCTACGGATTCGGACGCGAGCGGGGCGGAAATGCCGGCCTTGATCGCCTCCAGTGGCGGGGCGCGAGTCTCATCACCTCCAGCGGAGCCTCTGGCCCGATCGACCCGGACGGCCGACCAGGGCTGTATCGAGAGTGCCTCGGACATCTCCAGAGTGGCCGGATCGACGTTCAAGACCTGATCACCCACCGATACGACGAACTCGAGCAGTTGGAGCAGGCGCTGGGCGTCGATCCCCGCGAGCCCGACTACCTCAAGGGCGTGCTGGTCCGGTCATGGGATCAGTGATCAAGGGATGACTCGGAGGATTCATCGGCCGAGACGCCGGCGACCTCGCGGAGACTCCATTCCGATCTCTCTCAGATCTTCCGATAGACGATTTCCAACGGCGCCTGATTCTCGCGGTCGATTCGAACTCCCAACCGCGTGAATCCGATCCGCTCCCGTCTCGTCGCATTCGATTCGATGCAGAATCCCAGAACGAATTCCCAACCTCGCCGACGGGCATGATTCGCCATGGCCGCGGAGATCGTCTGAGCGATCGTTGCTTCCGGGACTTCAGGATCGATCAGGAGGTGTTGTGACCAGGCCACTTTGACGAGATCTCCGCCGAGCTTCTCCGCCAGGCGACGGCCGTTCAAGTAGCCACCCAGTCGGGATTGCGCTCGCTCCAACGGGATCATCCTCGCCGAAGCCACGACGTCACCCGTCGCTGCCAGAACGAGCAGGCACTCACCGTTGCCGTCATCCTTTTCNTGAGACGACGAGTCGTGGTCCAGGAATCCGTCAAGCGTTTCAACGTTCACCGCCGCGTCGAGGATTCGACGCCTGAAACGATGAATCACATCATGATCCGTGGCGATGTCCGCCAAACGGGTTCGCCATGGAGCCGGCCCCGAGTTCGAGGCGGCGCGATTTCGAAAACGAGGCGGTATTCCATCCTCGGGAGTCTGGTAAAGATCAGACGTCATGCAAGGCATGTCCTGAATTGAAGTACTGGAAGACGAAAACCTGATCTTCCACGTGTTTTAGTGGCCCCAGAATGACAGCACGAGAGATGGAGAGGGTGGCTGTCGTTGAAGTACTACGCAAANGAATCATCAAAGGACTGCCGATCTCTCGAAATTCCGCGAGATTGACGCTGAGGCGTCAGGAATCGAGGGGGTATCCTCCTCAGCATGCGAATCGCTCTCTTCGTCACCTGCCTCATGGACCAGTTTCGCCCCGATGCGGCAGAGGCCACGGTCTCGGTGCTCGAACAATGCGGATGCGAGGTGGTCTTCGACCCGCGGCAGACCTGCTGCGGCCAGCCCGCCTTCAATGCCGGCCTTCATCAGGACGCCATTCCGGTCTGCAAAGGGACCGTCCGAATCCTCCACGACCAACTCACTCGAGGTGGCTGCGATGCGATCGTGACCCCGTCCGGGTCTTGCGCCGCGATGTTCCGGCACGCGATCGAACTTCTGGATGGCGAAGATGCGATCGCGGCCAAACGCGTCTCGGAGGCCACGTTCGAATTGAGCGACTTCCTCGTCCGCCGACTGGATCGCGTCGAACTCGGCGCATCCTGGCCTGGTCGGGTCGCCTGGCACGATGCATGCCACGGGCTTCGAGAACTGGGAATCAAGAGCGGGCCCCGACGATTGCTCGAAGCGGTCGACGGTCTGGAACTCGTCGAGTCGACGACGTGCGAACGCTGCTGTGGATTCGGCGGCACCTTCAGCGTCAGTCTGCCGGGNGTCTCGGTGGGCATGGCCGATGACAAGATCGATGAACTGGAAACCCTGGGAATCGATGCCGTCGTATCCGGTGACGCCAGTTGTCTCATGCAGCTCGAAGGGCGGCTTGAAGCGCGAGGCTCCCGGATCCGGGGCGTCCACCTCGCCGAAATCCTCGCTGCCCGAGAAGCGCCGATGAGCGTCAAGTCATGACGATTTCGAAATCCGAGCCCGGCGGCCCCGGNTCGATCCATCATCTGGACGCGCATCACTTCGACGAACTCGTGCCTCGAGCGCTCGCGAACGTCGAACTTCGCGGCGCTCTCGCCAAAGCGACGAACACCATTCGAAATCGACGGGCCACCGCCCTCGAGGGCATCGATGATCTTCAGGAACTGCGAGGCCGGGCGAAAGCGATCAAGACCGAAGCCCTGTCTCATCTCGACGAACATCTTGAAGAATTCGAGCGGCATGCCACCGCGAATGGAATCAAGGTCCACTGGGCCGCCGATGCCGCATCCGCGAGGACGATCGTCCTCGATCTCGCCCGCCAGAACGGCGTTCGGCTTGCGGTGAAGGCGAAGTCGATGGTCTCGGAAGAAATCGGACTCAACGACGCCCTGATCGACGCCGGCATCGCGCCGGTCGAGACCGANCTCGGCGAGTGGATCGTGCAGCTCGCCGAAGAACCGCCTTCTCACATCCTGGCCCCGGCGATTCACAAACGGAGACGGGAGATTCGAGATCTGCTCGCGCAAGTGCTCGATCGACCGATGCCAGATGACGCCGCGGGATTGACCGCGGTCGCGAGAAATGAACTTCGCGGACGTTTCGCACAAGCGGATCTGGGGATCAGTGGCGCGAACTTCCTGGTGGCGGAGACCGGTTCGTTCCTGCTCATCGAGAACGAAGGGAACATTCGACTCACCACGTCGCTTCCGAAGATTCACATCGCCGTGGCCGGAATCGAAAAAATCGTTCCACGCCTGCAGGATCTCGGGCCACTGGTTCGAATCATCACCCGAAGCGCCACCGGTCAACCCATCTCCTGCTACCAGACTCTGGTCACGGGACCGAAGACCAGTCCCGAAGACGACGGCCCGGAGGAGATTCACCTGGTCCTTCTCGACAACGGAAGATCGGAGCTTCTCGCCGACGATCTCACCGCCGAGACTCTTCGATGCATTCGGTGCAGCGCCTGCTTGAACGTCTGCCCCGTCTATCGGCAGATCGGTGGTCACGCCTACGGGAGTGTGTATCCGGGTCCGATCGGAGCGATCTTCACGCCCCAGATCGCCGGAATGCATGCCGCCTCCCAACTTCCGGGCGCCTCCAGCCTCTGCGGCGCGTGCCGCGAAGTCTGTCCGGTGGACATCGACATTCCCGGCGTGCTCCTGCATCTTCGTCATCGCGCGGCGGAAGGTGATCGAAGTACGGATGATCGTCCCCTCTCGGATGCGAAGACCGCCGAGAAGAACCAGTCGATGCGTCGCGGATTCCGCATCTGGCGATGGGCGATGGCCTCCCCCCTGCGATTCCGNGTCTTCGGTGCGGTCGGCAGACTCGCGGCGAAGGTGGTGGGTGGAATTCCATCGCTCGCCAGGCATGCCGGCCCGCTCGCGGGCTGGACCGATGGACGCACCGTCCCAAGACCGCCCGAGCGGAGCTTCCGGGCCGGCAAGGTGGCGCGTCGACTTCGTCTCGAGGAAGAGGAACGCAATCCATGAGCGATGATCGATCGACCATTCTCGATTCCATCAGGTCCTCGCTCGCGAAGGCCGCGGTCGCCCGCCACGCGACGGACGTGCATGGATCTCCACCCGCGATCGCCGCACCCCCGCCGACCGAAGAATCACCCATGTCACCTGAGGACGGCGACGCGATGGCACCCAACCGAGCCATCGCCGAGTTTCAAGCCGCGTTGGATCGCGTGCAAGGTGTCTGCCATCGCGTGACCAGTGACGCGGGAGCGGCCGATGCACTGCAGGCGTTGACCGCCGACCTCGGAGTGAGTCGGGTGGTCCGGAGTGATGATTCGCTGGTCATCGACATCCTCGAACGGGTGATCGGCGGGTTCGAACTCCTACCGCCGGACGTGGCGAGATCCGCGATCCTCGAATGCGAACTCGGCGTGTCGCGAGCGACCCTCGGGGTCGTCGAATATGGAACGATCGTCCTCACGTCCGGAGATGCGGAAGGCCGCGACGGCCCGCCCACCGAACGGCAACGCCTGGTGGCGCTGGTACCCGAGACTCACGTGGCGATCCTCGCCGCCACGGATCTCGTGGCGACCTGGGATGCCGCCTTGTCCACGCTCCACTCGACGGCGAAAGGTCTTCCGCCGACCACGACGTTCGCCACCGGACCGAGCCGGACCGCGGACATCGAACTCGAACTGGTTCTGGGCGTGCATGGGCCGAAGAACCAGCACGTGATTCTCCTCGAACATCGCTGATCGATTCGGCCCGCTCCCGTCACTCGCCGAATTGCCGCCGCAGGCCGTTCAACATGCCCGTGGCGCCCATCTCCCCCGGAAATCTTCCGAGGAAAGCCTCGAGAACGGCGATGGCTCTTTTCGGCCGGCCGGACTTCACGTGAGACTCGGCAAGCAGTCGTACCAGACTTGAACGGCGCTCCGGGCTCGACACGGAAGGAATACAACGAAGCAGCGCGACTCTCGCCCGGTCGCAGTCGTTCTCCTTGTTCCGCTCGATCGATTTCGCGGCGAACACCACGCA
The DNA here is from genome assembly GCA_002167845.2 of Phycisphaera sp. TMED9. Lineage (GTDB taxonomy): Bacteria > Planctomycetota > Phycisphaerae > Phycisphaerales > SM1A02 > UBA12014. The sequence goes on from NHBO02000085.1 coordinate 36,532, forward strand.
TTCACGATGGCTGGCCCAATCACCAAGGATGCGTTTCCAGAGCCCGTTCAGTCCATCGTCGATTCGCCCGAGCATGATCGCCGTGCGAATCCACAAGCCACGAAGATGCGGCTCGGTAAATGACGCGAGTGGATTCCGCTCCAGGATCTCCATTCGTTCGAGATCGGATTTTCTCGAGACGGGAAGAAGATCGACCAGTCGATCGAAACTGGAATCTGGATCCNACGTGTGCAGTTTCTCGCGAACGCNCCGGAACTCCTCCGGTTTCTTCTGCATCGAAAGAGAGAGGCAGAGGCGAAACAAGGCCATCGGGTTTTCGCTGATCGCCACGAGATCTCTCGCCAGATCCACGAGATCGGAGATCATCAACGAGTCGTAGGCGCCTTCCCAGGCCGCTCGAANTTTCTCCTGCCCCACTGCACGCGTGAGGGGGCCTCCGTCGCCTCGGACCGCGGCGGCGACGGTGCCAGAGAGATCGGGCGCCCCGATTTCGGCGATGGGNTCGACCTCCCAGCTGATTCCGGCAGCCGACGTCTCAAGTTCTGCGTCGGCCTCGACCTCGAGAATCGACCCTGAAACGACATCGATCGGTCTTGCCAGGCCGAAGAGGTCGAAGATCGTCGCCACCACGGCGCCCGACATGGCCATCTGGCCACTCATTCCCAGCTCACGCCTCCCGTCGTAGGAAAGCCACTCGACGCCGTTCGCCGAATAGACCACCAGCAGGTGGTCGAGTGAGGACACATCCTTGAAACGACGAAGGATGGGCGGGAGTGACTGCGACAACTCGACTCCATCGTCACCCCCGACGTGGGTGGAATGCTCTTCTTCGGACTCTCGGGCGATGGAACGAACTGGTGAAAGGTCTAGAGAGAGCAGATGAAACCTGGACCGCTCCCGTTGCACCCGGGCCTCTTCAATCGCCTCGAAGGCGGTCTCCTGCATGGAGACCTTCCGGAGTCTCGCGGCGTTCGCGAGCACCCGCGCGTCCACTTCATGAACGCCATCGACCCCCGACGATCCGAATCGTGATCCGACCGCGACCGATTCGATCCCTCCTGCCAGCAGTCGATGCATGAGAAGGGGTCGATTGGTCTCGTTCGATCGGCGATATCGAAATCGCTCCCCGATTGCACTGGGCAGCAAGGCGTCGCTCGGGCCGTCTCCCGGCACCAGCCAGGTGTCAACCCCGTGCGCATCGAGTGATGTCCCGGAAAGCATCGCCACAGTGGCCGAAGCGCTTCCCAGCCATCGGCGCCGGCGAATCCTCAGGAATCTCTCCGGTCGATCTNTTCTGAACGCATCAAAGCGAGCGGAGTTCAAACGAAGATGAATGAGGCCGACGCGTGTTTCATCCCGCGATCCGTCGTCTTGGATCATTCCGATTCCACTCCGCCGACTTCCTGACGACGAAGCGATTTATCAACTCCTGCAACCATGGCTTCGACATCAATCTCGAGACCGAGGATTCCGGAGATGCGCCCGGCCTCCTTCCGTGGATCCGCCAGTACCGAGGCATAGTCGACGAAGATCGCTTCCACGTCGGGACGGCGGGCGAGCAGACGTTCGATCTGTGCCACCTGTGCGTCAAGAGTGGCCATCATGCGGCCCTCCGTGAGGCTGCCGCCCTTCCGCCCGAGGCGGTCGAGCATCACTCGCTGGCTTTGCACGATCTCCCGAAGATCTCGGTCCATGAAGACCACGCGATATCGTTCACCACGAGGGAGATAACTCAGCAACTGCGCGACGATCTTGACGGCATGGCCACGCGAGTCGGGAATCCACGCGTTGTCCCGAGCGATACCGATGCTCTTCTCATGCTCGAAGTAGCCGTGAGGATTGTCGGCGTCGGCTTTTCGATTNCCGTCCGTGAAAGCGGGCACACCACCCTTGGCGAGCATCTGCATCATCATCGAGGTACCCGAGCGAGGCAGGCCGCTCACCACCACGATCGGCTCCCGGTCGGGGACGNCGTCCGNGGTGCTCCGAAAGTCCAGNCCGCGGCGACGGTCGATGCGAGACACGCGAATGTCCTCGGCGACCGCGTCGACGTCGTCGTTCGCGATCGCGGTGTTCCGACTCCTCAGCGCACGGATCTCTTCGAGCGTCTTGCGATGCTGGTCGGCCTCCTCCTTCGGACCGACGCGGTCGAGCAGGTCGATCACGGCCTCCCGTGCATCGATCATCCCGGGCGCCTGNCCCAACGCGACGCCGTAGGCGATCTTCGCATGTTCATCATCGCCGACGCCCTCCAGCGATCTTCCCAGCATGAAGTGCGCCGTCGGATTCTGGAAGAGCAGCTCCGTCGTGGTCAGGGCCTCTTCGATGCCCCGCTCCCAGTCCTCGCGGGCGACCGCCACCCTTGCCAGACCGAGTCGGGCGCCGCTGTTCTCATCGTCGATCTCCAGGGCTCGCGCGAATCGATCCGCCGCGGCATCGATGTCGCCCATCGAGAACCGGGCCTCACCGATTCCAAGCTGCAGATCCAGCGATTCGACGG
>NHBO02000086.1 GCA_002167845.2 Phycisphaera sp. TMED9
TCTCTGGCGGGCGCACGGTCGCCTCCCGTTCGCGGATCTCCTGGCGCCCGCGATCGACTACGCCGAAAACGGATATCTGGTCGCGCCGCAGACCGCCGGACTCTGGACCCGCGCCGCGAGGAGTTACTCGGCACGACCCGACTGGAGCGAGACCTTTCTCTTCAATGGGGCGCCTCCCACCGCGGGGCAACTCGTTCGGCTTCCCGGTCACGCCCGAACCCTTCGGGCGATCGCGGAGAGCGAAGGTGAAGCGTTCTATCGGGGTGACATCGCCGCGGCGATTGAAACCGCGTCTCGGGCGGAGAACGGGTTCATGCGGGCGAGCGATCTCGCGGCGCACGAAACGCTTCGAGTCGAACCGATCAGCGTCGATTACCGCGGCACCACCCTGCACGAGATTCCCCCGAACGGTCAGGGGCTGGCGGCTTTGGTGGCATTGGGCGTGCTTCGCCACTTCGAGATCGGCGATCTCGATCCCGATTGCCCCGACGTCCTTCATCTGCAGATCGAAGCGGTGAAACTCGGATTCGCGGATGCTCACCGTCACGTCGCCGACCCGCGATTCGTCGATGTCTCACCGGAAGCGCTGCTTGCACCGGACCGATTGAAGGAACTCGCGGATCGGATCGATCCCTCCAAGGCCCAGTCGTTCGATGCTGGAATACCCAAGCCAGGCGGAACCATCCTCCTCTGCACCGCCGATTCCGAAGGCCGGTGCATCTCGTTGATCCAGAGCAACTACACCGGCTTCGGTTCGGGTGTGGTGATCCCGGGATGGGGCGTGGCGATGCAGAACCGTGGGGCGTGCTTCCATCTCGCCGACGGTCATCCCAACCAGGTCGGCCCGGACAAGCGTCCGTACCACACCATCATTCCCGCCATGGCGACNCCCACCGATNCCGNCGCACCNGCGGNNGANGGNCTGATGGCGTTNGGCGTGATGGGCGGNTTCATGCAGCCGCANGGTCACCTGCANGTNCTCAGCAGGGTTCGGGACTTCGGGCAGAATCCGCAGGCGGCNCTCGANGCCTCGCGATTCCAGTGGATGAGNGGCCTGAACGTCAGTCTGGAGCCGGGGTTCGATCCGGCNGTCTACGANGTNCTCGCNCAGCGGGGCCACCGGGTGAAGCGAGCCGAAAACCGGAGCGTCAGCTTCGGCCGGGGCCAGGCGATCCATGCGATCAAAGATGGCTGGTGCGCCGGAAGCGACCTCCGTGCCGACGGCCAGGCCGTCGGATTCTGAAGCGGTCGAGCCTCCATCGCTCCCCCGCAGACGATCACAGCAGACCGAGACCCACGAATCCGGCTCCGGTTCATACCTGATTTGAGACGGCCTTTCGCGGGTTATCGGAGCAAGCTGNCACGGCGTAACTCATTGCCCTTCGGCGATCTGCGCCCATTCAGGCTCGATTGGTTCGAGCCGATNAGCATCGCGGAAGAATCGAACACCGAGGGCGTGGTTGGTAGAATGAAGGTCGCCGTCAGGTGGACGGAAGGATGACCTTTCGTCATCCGGCCTGCGGGGGAGATTCCTGTTCTTCGTTTCGGAATCGCGGGCGATCCGCACCAGCCTCCATGGCCGGCGTCCCATCCACCGCCTCGTCGAGAACGAGGTCGCTCGTCGCCTCCCCGGTGCCTTCTGGCACGCGTTCGCTCTTTCGCTCCCATCTCACCGATGGCTCCACGGATTCCACGCTCATGCCGATCACCAACGCCCTCACCACCGAGATCCAACGAGTCTCGATCCTCGACGAACACGGACAGTTCGATGAGAAGCTCGGGAAGGACCTCATCCCGAACGACGATCTCATCAGACTCTACGAAGAGATGTCACTCTGTCGAAAGCTCGANGAAGTGGCTTTCAAACTTCAACGCTCCGGCCGCATGGGCACCTACCCGCAGAACATGGGGCAGGAAGCCAACTCGCTCGGCGCCGCCTATGTCCTGAACCAGGATGACTGGCTGGTCACCTGCTACCGCGAGAACTGCGGCCTCTTCTACAGAGGACTTCCGCCGGAGCAGATCCTTCTGCACTGGATGGGTGACGAGCGGGGCAACAACATCGATCCGAACCTGTGCATCACGCCGATCGCGGTTCCCATCGGAACCCAGATGCTGCACGCGACCGGACTCGCCTGGGCGAGCAAGTATCGCGGCGAGAAGCGGATCGCCTGCACGTTCTTCGGTGACGGCGCCACGAGTGAAGGTGACTTCCACGAAGCCATGAACTTCGCGGCGAACCTCGATATTCCGGTGGTCTTCTTCTGCCAGAACAACCACTGGGCCATCTCGGTGCCCGGANGAATCCAGTGCTCCGCCCCCACCGTCGCCCAGCGGGCGGTCGCCTACGGGATGGACACCATCCAGTGCGACGGCAACGACATCTTCGCGGTCGTTCACTGCATGCGAAAGGCCACCGAGCTGGCTCGCGAGCACGGACGTCCGTTCTTCGTCGAAGGCGTGACNTACCGCCTCGGCGATCACACCACCGCCGACGATGCTCGCCGCTATCGCGACGAGGAGGAAGTCGAGCTCTGGCGGCAGCGCGATCCCATCATCCGGGTCCGCAACCACATGAAGCAACTCGGCATCTGGGACGACTCGAAGGAAGCGGCCCTGATGGAGAAGGTCGAAGCGGAGACCGCGGCGATCGTCGAACGAGCCGAGTCGATCGAAGCGCCGGACAGCGACGACTTCTTCAACGCGATGTACGCGGAGATCCCCCCTGATCTCGAGTTGCAACGACGAACCCGCCGAACCAGTTCGATCGGCCAGGACCCGTCCCAGATCGAACGGCCGCAGGCCAGCAACCGCTGAGCGGCATCGCCCCTTTCTCTCCAGACCCCCACTTGCGGGACCTCCCGGTCCCGATGAACAGACGGAACGCAATCGATGGCCAACCTCACACTCGTACAAGCGATCAACCTCGCCCTCGTTCAGGAAATGGAGAAGGACGACCGGGTTCTTCTTCTCGGCGAAGACGTCGGCATCAACGGCGGCGTGTTCCGCGTGACCGAAGGGCTGCAGAAACGCTTCGGCGAACACCGCGTGGTCGACACTCCACTCGCGGAGAGTGGAATCATCGGAACCTCGATCGGCCTCGCGATGGCCGGACTTCGACCGGTCCCGGAGATTCAGTTCGATGGCTTCCTCGGGCCCGCGTACGACCAGATCTGCTCCCACGCCGCGCGAATGCGAACTCGGACTCGCGGCGGCCTCACCGTCCCGCTGACCATCCGCGTTCCGGTTGGTGGCGGCATCCACGCCCCGGAGCTGCACAGTGACTCCCCCGAGAACATCTACATTCATCAGCCCGGCCTGAAGGTCGTGATGCCGAGTTCTCCCTATGACGCGAAGGGCCTGCTCATCGCCTGCCTCCGGGACCCGGATCCCTGCATCTTCTTCGAACCGAAGCGGATCTACCGGGCGTTCCGTGAAGAGGTCCCCGAAGACGAATACGTCCTGCCCATCGGCAAGGCCCGAACCGTCTGCGAAGGTGAAGAGATGACGATGGTCAGCTGGGGCGCGAGCGTCGTGCAATGCATGCAGGCAATCGAGAAGAGCGGCAAGAGCATCGAGTTGATCGACCTCCGCACGCTCTACCCCTTCGACATGGACGCCATCGAAGCCAGCGTGAAGAAGACCGGACGCTGCGTCATCGTGCACGAAGCACCGAAGACCGGTGGTTTCGGGGCGGAAATCGCCTCTCGAATCATGGAGCGATGCTTCCTGCATCTCGAGGCACCCGTCCAACGGGTCGCCGGCTTCGACACCATCATGCCGTACTACAAGCTCGAACTCGAATACCTTCCCGACACCGAACGAATCAGTCTCGCCATCGACGAGATCTCGGCCTACTGAGCCGGGCTCGCGCCCCGTCGTCAACGTCCTGCGTCCGTCACGAAACACCTCCGTCGCTCCGAGATCCGGATCCTTCCCATGGCCGCCACCAAGCAACCCGCCGACAAGTCGCACTTCATCCTTCCCGATCTCGGCGAGGGTGTTCACGAAGCAGAGCTCATCAGCTGGAAGGTGAAGCCTGGTGATCACGTCAAGGAACACCAGACCATGGCCGAGATGGAGACCGACAAGGCGTTGGTCGAGGTACCGAGCCCGTGGACCGGTGTGATCGATGAACTCCGAGGCAGCGAAGGCGAGATCATCAACGTCGGCTCGATCCTGGTGACGTACAAGGTGGATGGGGCCAGTACTCCTCCGGCCGACCACGCTCCCGAAGCAGCTGCCCCCGCCTCAGANGCAGGCGGTGACGGTGCCGAGACGGAAGATCAAGGAACCGTGGTGGGAACCATGAGCGGAACTCTCGAAGTGAGCAGCCGCTTCTCGCGGACGCCGGAGCATGAAGCCGGAAGCAACGGACAGCACGGCACGACCACTGGCGGCAAGGCCATGGCGACTCCGGCGGTCCGGCGTGTCGCTCGGGAGCTCGGCCTCGAAATTGATCGTGTGCCCGGCACGGGCCGCGGTGGCAGGGTCACCGCCAGTGATGTCCATGCTCACGCCTCACTCGGCCGCGACGGCGCGCCGGCCGCCAACGTGAACACCGATGCGACGGAGGCCGCGGTGATCACCGCCGCCAGCCTGTCCACCCCGCCGAAGGACCTTCCACCGGTGTCGACCGACGGAATCAAGGAGAGAATCCCCTTCCGAGGAGTTCGACGAAAGATCGCCCAGGCTCTGGATCTCTCGGTCAAGACCGCGGTCCACTTCACCGTGGTCGACGAGGTCGATGTGACCGAACTCGAAGTGAAGCGACGCGAGTACGCCAAGGTACTCGGCACGCGACTCTCACTCCTCCCCTTCATCATGACGGCGGTATGCCGATCGTTGAAGAAGCATCCCGCGCTCAATGCGAATGTCGACGATGCCCGCGAAGAAATCCTGATCAAGGATGCGGTCAACCTCGGCTGCGCCGTGGACACCGAGCACGGCCTGATGGTCCCGGTCATCGGAGGCGCCGACCGGCTTTCCCTCGTCGAGCTCGGAAACGCCGTCAAATCGGTCGCCGAGGGTTGCAAGAATCGCACCATCCCCCGAGAACAGTTGATGGGCGGGACCTTCACCATTTCCAACGTCGGCAGTTACGGCGGGCGCTTTGCAACCCCGATCATCAACTATCCCGAGGTTGGAATTCTGGCTGCCGGTCGGTCGTTCGAAAAGGTCATGGCGAAGGATGGCATGATCTTCGCCGGCACGGCGCTTCCACTGAGTCTGTCCTGCGACCATCGCGTGGTGGATGGGGCGGAAGGGGCTCGGTTCCTCAACACCGTCAAGACGCTGCTTGAAAACCCGAATTCGCTGCTCGCCTGAACGGGTCACGGCGCATTTTCGTTCTCACCGACCTGAACAAAACAAACGCCGCCTCGCTAGAAGCGAGGCGGCGTTCTTAGAAAATAACTTCTTCGCGACCGATCAAGCGGGCGCTGAGTTGCGCTTGTAGATGCTCACGATGAGCAACAGCGCGATCAGACCAACCAAGCCATTCGAACCGAACTCGTTGATAAGGCCCATGAGGTTCGTGACGACACCATTGAAGAAGGTGACCTTGTCGCCGAACGTGATCTGAGCAAGAACTCCGAGGGCAATGAACAGGACGAGAATTTCGATGAGTTCCTTGGCGAAACTCTTGATAACGTCGAATCCCTTCATGACGCGGATCTCCCAATTGCTGGGGGCTTGTTAACAGCCCCACGACGGGGCTTGTCTTGAGATCGGACTCTTGGTTCTCGGAACGTAAATATCGAACCAATCCAGAATCAAAACCCCTTTATCAGTGCCTTCAGGGGCCCCGCATGGGAACACTCGGTCGGCTGAGACGGTCGACTTCGAAGCGCCATGAAGTTCGCCAGAGTCAGGGCTCGGACCTGATGCGTCTGGAACCGAACGCATCGTGAAGCATGTGGTCTTGCCGAGCATGATCAGGCGCGCACCGGATCCAAGACCTTGCATTCGATACGCTTTCGTCCCCATGCAAGAAGAACACCATGATGCCGACGCTCTCCCGCCTTCGGAGAATTCTCCACGAGAAACCGATGCCGCTCTTCGAAAACGATCAGCCGAGATTCGCACCAGGCTCACTCGCCTGGGGAGATCCGACAAAGGATTCGTGAATCCGTCCGTGGTACGCGGCTCCACGGTCACGTTCCAGTCGCTCGATGAATTCGAAGAAGCGCTCGCGTGCGATCTCAAGGACGGGCCGTTCACCTACGGACTTCTCGATACACCGACCACCCGGGCGCTGGCTCAGGCGATCGCCGAACTCGACGGAGCCGACGGCGCGGTTCTGCTGGAGAGCGGACTCGCCGCCGTCGGCGTCGCGATGCTCTCACAAGTGAAGCAGGGCGATCACATCCTGATGGTCGACTCGTGTTACGGGCCGAGCCGAATTCTCTGCGAGGGAATGCTCAAGCGGATGGGCGTGGAAACCGAGTACTACGATCCTCGCGTCGGTCAGGATGGTCGTCCGGGCATCGAGACCCTCTTCCGCGAGAACACGCGGCTGGTCTTCATGGAGTCGCCGGGTTCGGTGACCTTCGAAATGCAGGATGTCCCCGCGATCGCGGCCGCGTGTCGAGAACGCGACATCATCACCGCGATCGACAACACGTGGGCGACTCCGCTCGGCTTCCGACCGATCGAACATGGGGTGGACATGGTGGTCCACGCGCTCACCAAATACGTGGGCGGACACTCGGATGTCATGCTCGGTGCCGTCACCACACGGACCCGGAAACTCTGGGACCGCGTCAAGATCACTGCGATGGACCTCGGACACGGTGTGAGTCCCGACGATGCCTGGCTCGGCCTGCGCGGGCTGAGAACTCTGGCCGTCCGTCTCGACGCCCAGGAGCACGCGGCGGTCCAGCTCGCCCGGTGGCTGCAGACCAGATCCGAAGTGAAGCGGGTGTTGCACCCGGCTCTTCCAGAAGACCCGGGGCATGCGATCTTCAAGCGCGACTTTGATCGAGCGACCGGATTGTTCGGCGTCGTCCTGCATCCGGTCGACCGGGCGTCACTCGCTCGAATGCTCGAAGGCATGGCCATCTTCGAAATGGGTTACTCGTGGGGTGGATTCGAAAGCCTGCTCATCCCCCAGCACCCGCTGAGCGAGCGATCCGTGACGCCGTGGACGGAGGACGGAACGCTCCTTCGAGTATCGGTGGGGCTCGAATCGGTCGAACACCTGACTCAGGATCTCGCCGACGGTCTTGACCGACTGACGAGGTGAGGCGCTCGCGAACCGGAACATCAGTCGGCTCTCACGCCACCACGGATCAAGTGAAGTCCGCTCTCGTTCGTCACCGCGATTTCATACTCGCTCGGTGAGACCGCGAGGCCGCGAATGGCACCGATCACCTGAAGCACCTTCGCCAGCGGCCGGCTGTCCCCGGGCCGAGAGATGAAGACCGCGCCGTCCTGCCCCGCGCTCACGATTCGATCACCCTGATCGAGATACTCGACGAAGAGCGCATTCCCCTGATGACCCGAAATCCTGTTGGAGTACTCCATCCGATCAAGATCCAGAATCACGACGTTCTCCGGCCGCTCTCTTCCCGCCAGCACCAGTTCATTGCCTGCGGGATCGAAGTCGACCGCGAATTCGTAGTTCAAAATGGTCTGAGGGACCCCCTCGACCTGGCTCCAATCATCCAGATTGAACACCTCGACGGATGCAGACCGCTCACCGCCGACGATCGCCACTTGTCGCTTCTCGGCGTTCGTCGAGAGCTTCATCGGACGTGAACTGATCCCGTTGGGTTCAGGGCGCCCCGGAAACGCGATCGCTTCGACCGTTCCATCGAGTGCGATCATCGCCACTTGCCCGTTGTCGATCCCGGCGAGAAAACCGCCGTCCGGATGTACGTCAAAGGTCGCAACGATCCCGGAATCAAGAATCGAACGCCGGCTTCCGCTCGCCGGGTCGAAGCGCATCACTCCATCGCCATTCAATCCGACATACAAGCCATCGGGAGTCGGCCAGTACAGGCCGGTTGCGGTTTCGGGGAGTGCAAACGAGTTGATCCAGGTTTTGGTCAACAACTCGAAGATGTGAACCCTGTTCTCATCGTCGCCGATCGCGATGTGTTCCCCGGACGGCGAAAAGACGACCGGACCAGGGATCGCTTCGTCCGGAAGTCGCACGCCCGTTTCACGGATCATCCATCTCTTCACGGTTCCATCGTGGCCTCCCGACCACACGGACCGGCGGTCTTCACTCAACGCACCGGACCAGATGTACCCCTGAGAGCCGCCGATCATGCTGATCTGTTCACCCGAGACCAGATCGAAGGTTCGGATCGAATCATCCGTCCCGACGGTATGAAGCACGTTGTTCACATCATCGAACATCGCATCCCAGACGCCGGACTTGTTTCCACGAAGCCGATGAACGATCTTCCATGTCTCGGAGTCGAGAATCTCCGTGATGCCATCACCACCGCAGACCGCGACCAGCCCGGCAACTTCGGAGACTCCGAATCTCAGGACCACGGAATCTCGCTGAAGAACCGGCTTGAAATGATCCAGATCGGTCGTGGTCTCCAACACCGCTCCCTCTTGGGTTCCCAGAAGGATCCGACCGTCCGGAAGAGCTGCGACGGTTCGGATCAGGCGGCTCTCCGTGGCCACGGACTTTTCGATTTCGAGCGTGGCCAGATCAATGACGTACGCCGTGCCTTCCTCGCCTGCAAGGACCGCGAGCTCTTCCGCGGGAAGCGCCACGACCTCACCGATCGGTTCCGGAACGGACCCGGTGACGAGCGTCTCTCCGGTCTGCAGATCGATGGACTTGATGCTGCCTTGAAGGTCCAAACTCAAGATGAGACTCCGATCCGGGACGATGCAATGTCGCCATCCGGTACTCGGCGATCTCCATCCGTTGAACCACTGTTCTCTCCCGTCGGAAAGTCGGAATGCACTGACGCCCTTGTAGTCCGAGACGATCATCCACTTTTCACCGGTCTTTGGTTCATCCACCAGATCGATGGAAAGTACATCGTCTTGAAAACCACTGATGGTCAGGTCACTGCGGTCGATCTGTTTTTCGAGCCAACCGTATTCCCAGCCTCGTTCCGATGGAGGAATCTGGGCCAGACGAAGACCAACGGAGGCCATGTCTCCAGCAGCATGGGCGGAGATCGCGGATGCGATCTGGGCATCGGCGGCCGATCGCTGCGACAGTCGAAGAAGCGCGGTCTCTCGCTGGAGCATCACGGTTAGCACGATCAGCGCTGCCAGCAATGATCCGACGGCGATGCTGAGCATGCTCGCAGTCATCGGATTCGATCTCGCCAGTCTTCCGATCCGGGCGACTCGCCCCAGTGGTCGTGCCGTGACCGGTCGTCCTTCGAGCCATGCCTCCAAATCGACATTCATCGCCTCGATCGACGGATAGCGGGCATCCGGCGACTTCTCGAGAGCCTTCTGAATGATCCCGTCAAGATCACGATCGATGGCTGCGTCATAGGTTCGAAGTGAACCCGGGATCGTCTCGCGAATCCTGCTGGCGGCTTCGACCATTCCACAGTCGCCGAGTTCGTAGGGCATTCGGCCGGTGAGGAGCAGAAACGCCACCACACCAAGCGCATATTCATCCGTCCTGACGTCGATTGATTCAAGCCCGCCATCGATCTGTTCCGGGGCCATGAACGGAACCGTTCCGAGCACCTGCCCGGGAATGGTGGCCAGGGTGTCCGCGCTTCGCTTGGCATCATCGAGTCGAGCAATTCCGAAATCGATCACCCGGACCCGACCATCCGATCCCACGAGGATGTTCGCCGGCTTGAGATCACGGTGGATCACGCCTCGACCATGCGCATATTGAACCGCAGAGACCGCTTCTCGAAAGAGATGAATCGTTGCACGGGCATCAAGTCTTCTCGCCTTGGCGAAGCTACTGATCGGCAACGCCCCGGCCACGAATTCCATCGCGAGCCATGGTGTGTGTCTGCCCGCGACCTCCAAAGAGCCGGACGCAAGGACTCTCGCGATCGACGGATGTTCAAGCCGTCCGGTGATCTCGACCTCACGCTCGAATCGTCGCCGCGCCTGTGGACCCGAAAACGCGGCTCGAAGCACCTTGACGGCGACGACACGCTCCGGACGACTCTGTTTCGCCTCGAAGATCATGCTCGTTCCCCCGGTCCCAACGAGTCGGAGCAGTTCGAAATCCCCGATACGACAGCCCACCAGCGACCCGGGGCTCTCGAAGTCGATCGAGGCGTCTGCGCCCCCTTCCGTGTCCACCATCGTGGCATCGATGAACTCAAGAAGGCTTCGGACCTCGTCTTGAATCTCGATATCTGCGCCGGAGGCTTCGATGAGCCGATCCCGTTGCGGCATCGACTCCTGAATCACTCGATCGAAGAGACTCCGGATCTGCCGGCCTCGAATTCGATCGGCTTCTTCAGAGTTCGGGTTGGGGGCGAAATCAACCATGAAGAGTGTTCACTGCGAGTCCGAGAGGGCAACGGAAGATCATAGGTGCTGATCCCGAGTTCTTGAACTCAATCCACGTGTGCGGCGAGATGGCGCTGAAGGAATGCTCTCGCAAAAGTCCAGTCTCTCCGGACCTTCTGCACGGAACACTCCAGTACCAGTGCGACCTGGCCATTGCTGAGCCCCATCAGCCAGCGAAGACGGGCGGTGTCTGCGGCATCAGAGTCGATCCGATCAAGCTCTTCGATCGCCGTGATGAGGCCGCTTGATTCCGCCGAGGCGGCATGGTCGAAGTCCGCAAGCTCGCCTGCAAGCACCGAGAGTGAGATCGGAGCACGACCGCTGCCTCGCTTGATGGCCTTCCGTTCCCGAGCATGGTCGACCAGAAACTGCTCCATGGCACGAATGGCGGAGCCGAAGAAGTGTCTTCGACTGTCCCATTTCTCAGGGCTGCTTTGCGACATGCGAAGGAACACCTCGTGCACCACCTGGGTCGCTTCAAGACCGGATGCTGGAGAATCACGCCGAAGCACGTTCGCCGCCAGATTCCGCAGGTCTTCATAGATCAATCCCCACATCCGACGCGCCGCCTGCTCGTCACCTTCCAGCGCCGCGTTGAAGATCTGTGTCAGTTGTTGTGCTTGGTCTTCACTCATTACGACTCTCGCCGGTCTTCCCCGGCGGATCAATAATAGTGGATTGAAAGATCGTGAATCCGCCAGTTTCCGCCACACCGCGATCCGCCTCGCGGCACAATGGCGATCATGAAAGATGCATGGTCTTGGAACGTCTTGAACGCGGGCAGTTTTCGTCTCGACGGTGGTGGGATGTTCGGGATCATCCCGAAATCGATCTGGTCCCGGTGGACGAATTCCGATGAGGCGAATCGCGTCGCCCTCAACACGAACTGCCTTCTTCTCGAACAGGCGGGACGCCGGGTTCTGGTGGAAGCCGGATGCGGCGACAAGTGGACCGAAAAGGAACGAGGCATCTATCAACTCGAACACCGCTCGGTCGTCGATGCGTTGCAAGAGATCGATGTCGCACCGGAGTCGATCGACACCGTCGTCACCACTCATCTTCACTTCGATCATGCGGGAGGACTGACCACCTGGGATGGTCGGGACCCGAAGGAGATGGTGGCGGCCGGCACTTCTCCCCGATTGGTCTTCCCGAATGCGGAGGTCGTCGTCCAGCGTCAGGAGTGGGACGACGCCCTCGCCGATCGCAGCACCATGACTCGGACCTATCTCCGGACCCATCTCGACCCGATCGCTGATCGTGTTCGCATGATCGATGGCCCACAGGAGGTGCTCCCCGGTATTCGCGTGAGACCACTGGTCGGCCATACCTGGGGAATGCAGGGAATCTTCATCGAGTCGGCGGAGGGAACGGTCGTCTTCCCCGGCGATCTTCTCCCGACCGTTCATCACACGCACGCATCATCAAGTCCCGCCTACGACATGCTCCCATTCGAAACGATGCAGACAAAAGCGGCGTTTCTTCGCGAAGCCGCCCAAGAAGATTGGATTCTGGTGCTTGATCATGAGCCGGACACCCCCGTCGGTCGGATCTCGCGAACCGAACGCAGCGGCTACGAGGTCGTCCCGATCACCTGAATCGTGGCTTTAAACCCCGATAGGGACGATTTTCGGCTCCCACAAGGCGAATCTGGAACCTTCACCCGGAGTCGGTGAGTACATGACTCTGGTTACTCTGCGCCAGGTGCAATGGCATGCGGCGCACTTCCGAACGGTTACCTCTGTCAGGACGCTCGAATCATGAACAAGATCCAGACCATCGCGATGTCATCCTTGATCCTCGGGAGCATGGCATCCCATGCAGCGCTCGGGCACGGAACGCTCTCGAATCCACCCAGCCGAATCTATCGAGCCTGGGAAAGCGGATGCATGAACAACCCCGATCCGTTTCTTCAGGGCGTCATCAACCAGAACGTCGATGCCTGCTGGAACTGGAACGAACTGGTCAACTTTGCGCCGGTCGAGAGTTACGATCAGTTCAACGTGCCCTTCGATCAGATCATCCCTGACGGGAAGTTGGCCAGCGCCGACAATCCGCGTTTCGCGGCGTTCGACACCGTCAGCGATCTCTGGCCCACGACACCGGTGGAAGCTGGTCCGCTCGAGATGACCATCTTCGCGACGACGCCTCACAATCCGCTCAAGATGTATGCATTTCTGACCACGCCGGACCACGACTGGGGTCAGGAGGCACTCACCTGGGACGAAATGCAGCCCATCCCGGTCGGACCCGTCACGCTGGAAGGAAACGAGTACACCTTCACGGTCACGCTCCCTCCGCGAGTGGGAAAGCACTCGATCTACGTGATCTGGCAGCGCATCGATCCGGTCGGCGAGGGTTTCTACATGCTTGCCGACGTGGACTTCGGAATCTGCAGTGACTCCTGCGACTGCATGAGCGATCTCGACCTCAACGGTCGGGTCGATGGCGCCGACCTTGGAATGATGCTCGGCGCCTGGGGAAGCCCCGCTGGTGATGTGACCAATGACGGACTGACCAACGGTGCCGACCTTGGAATGCTCCTCGGCGAATGGGGGTCCTGCGGTCCCGACTGTGACAATGACGGCATCTCGGACTACGAGGAAGTCGAAGCCGGCGCACCGGATTGCAACCTGGACGGCATTCCCGACGATTGCCAGGAACAGCCGGATTGCGATGGCGATGGAATCTGGGACGTCTGTGCGATCCTCGATGGACTCGTCGACGACTGCAACATCAACCTGATTCCCGACTCATGCGAGATCGCTGATGGAGCGCTCGACGAGGACGGGAACGGCATCCTTGACGAATGTCAGCTGGACGGCTTCACCTACGACTGGGAGGTCACCGATGACTGGGGGACCGGTTTCATCGCCAACCTGACGATTCACAACGATTCCGGACAGTGCCTGAGCGGTTGGGAGGCGTTGTTCAACGCCAAGACCTTCGCGGTCGACTCCGTCTGGAACGGCGTGCTGGTGCCTCGAGGCGATGGGGTGATCAGAATCGTCAACGAGACCTGGAATGGCGACGTCTGCCAGGGCGAAAGCTTCACGATCGGCTTGCAGGCCACAGGGACTCCGTCGCTCCCGGTCGGGCTCCTCCTGAATGACAGCCCAGTGGAAGAGGCTCCCTGATCGCCTCCAGCACCAATGCAAGGCGGTCCACCTCCCCGCGGGATGTGGATCGCCTTGCCTTGGGACCTCTCGAACCGGTACCTTGGACGTCATGCAACGCTTTATCCGACCTCTCATGGCGATCACGCTCGCCCTCCCGTTCTCCAGTACCGCCATCGCACTCGCCCAGAATGCGCCCCGGGATCCCTCCATCGGCACTCGATCGCCGATGTGGCTGGGATATCTGGCGGCCGCCTTCTTCGCAGCGGTCCTTCTGGTACTGACGCTCTTTCCGTCGAAGCGACAACACGAGGATCTCTGATCCCCGGCATCGCACCCTGAATTCGACTCATCGCCCGATTCATTTCAAGGGCCGCCGCGTCGATCTCCCCGGGGGAGGTTGGATGACGCCGGCCATCACGGAGACCAGAATGTCCCCAAGAAGCATCAAGGGCCTGCTCGTACTCAACGGGCTCCTCGTCGCGTCCGTCGCGGCGATCACCTTCGCGCCCGCGGCCGACGCACAGGAACGGTTCCGAGGGAAGTACGCCATGGTCTCGGGTCGTGCGCAAGGCTCTTCGCCGTACATCCTCTACATCGTCGATCAGAACTCCCGGCAACTCGTCGCCATCCGCTACGACACATCAAAGCGGGTCCTCGAGGGCATGGGGTACGCCGATCTTGCCAATGATGGCGCCACCGTTCGACAGAACCGCAAGTGACGCCGGGAGGCGACCAGGAGAACTCGACCATGACGACCGATCATCATCAAACCGATACCGGACGAAACACGACCGTCCAACCAGCCGCTGCGATCCTCTGGGCATCCGCCTTCATCATCGCGACGCTGGCGATCTTCCAGGCCGGACATCTCTCCCCGAATCCCGCGTTCGCCGGCATGGCGACGTCCACGGATGAAGGCTTCTCCCTGGTGACCAGTTCAAGCGGGAACGGGCCGAAGGAGAATCCCTACGAGTTTCTCTACGTCATCGATTCGAATGACGAGAGTCTCTTGATCTACGAGATTCCAAATGCGAACAACCCGACCGCGAGCAAGCTCGTCCTCATCGACGGCGCCTACCTTCCGCGGCTCTTCGCCGCCGGACGCGGCGGTTGAGCATCTCTCTCGCGTGAAGCGATCGACCACGAGGGCGTCGCCGACCGCGACGCCCTCGTCTCGTATTCCGATCTGACGGAGCTCTGGCATGCGTCCACGCACAGTCGACCCGGTGATGGCCCAGCGTCGCGCCGCCGAATTCACCACCCGTTCGATCAAGACCTCGACCAAGGCCCGAGGAATCCGACTGGCGATCTCCATGGTCGACCTGACGACGCTGGAGGGCTCTGACACACCCGAGAAGGTGCGAAGTCTCTGCGATCGAGCGGTGAGGCCCCTTCACAAGAATCTCGACCCCCCGATTCCTCCCGTCGCCGCCGTGTGCGTCTACCCCTCGATGGTCCGAGCCGCGAAAGACCGGCTCGGGAACGCTCCAATCAAGGTGGCCAGCGTCGCCACCGCCTTCCCGAGTGGCCAGACTCCCATCGAGACCCGACTCGAGGAGGTCACCGCCGCGGTGGAGGCTGGAGCGGACGAGATCGACATGGTCATCAATCGAGGGGCGTTTCTGGCCGGCCGGTACGACGTCGTCCAGTCGGAGATCGCCGCCATCAAGAAAGCCTGCGGGGCGGCTCATCTCAAGATCATTCTCGAGACGGGGGAGCTGGGAACCCTGGATCAGGTGCGATTGGCCTCCGATCTGGCCATCGAAGCCGCCGTCTCCGCTCCGGCCTCCGATTCGGGGATCGAAGACGGGGAGATCTTCATCAAGACGTCCACCGGAAAAATCTCCCCCGCCGCCACGATGCCCGTCGTTCTGGTGATGCTGGAGGCGATTCGAGATCACTTCGGCGACACGGGGGTTCGGATCGGAATGAAGCCCGCCGGGGGGATCCGGGCCTCCAAATCGGCCTTGCACCACCTTGTGATGGTCCAGGAGACGCTTGGCTCGGAGTGGTTACGACCGAGTCTCTACCGATTTGGAGCGTCCAGCCTCCTGGATGACCTTGGCAGGCAGTTGCTTCGACTCGAAAATCGACGATATTCAGCCACGGGTGATGTCCCCCGCAGCTGAGTTCCGACAACGACCACTTGAAGACCCTGCTCGGATTCCCACCGCACCGTGGTTTCGGGTTGGTTTTCACCGTTCTTTGACGTATTATCCCGTCTTCCACGGGAATCCAGTGAACTCACCGCTCCGAAAGAGTCATATCCCCCGAGTTCATTTTTCTTCAGCATTCAGAGAGTGCTGCTCCCACCCCTTGAGCTCCTCGCCCTCCGTGAGGAGAGTTCTTGTCCATGAACCCCCCATCGACCGTGAAACAGCCTGACTACATCCAGGGCTACCGCGTCCTCAAGCACATTGGGAGCGGTGCGGCCAGTGAGATCTACTGTGTCTGCAAGCCAGACAGCAGCGAGGTCTACGCGCTGAAGCATGTCCTCCTCGAGGAATCCGACAAGGACGACCGGTTTCTCGTGCAGGCCGAGAACGAAGTGAAGGTCTCGAAGAAGCTCACCCACCCTTCGATTCGGCGAATCCTGAGCGTGGAGAAGGTCCGCCCCAAAGGCTGGACTCGAACCGAAGTGGCGGTCTTGATGGAGCTCGTCGACGGCCAGTCGATGGACAACCTGGTCGACACGGACGTCCTTTCCAAGATGCGGATCTTCCGAGAAGTCGCGGATGCGTTGGCGCACATGAACGACAAGGGCTTCGTCCATGCCGACATGAAGCCGACCAACGTTCTGGTGACCGAAACCGGCAACGTCAAGGTGATCGACCTCGGACAGGCCCACCCCATCGGGAAGCCCAAGGAACGGATCCAAGGTACCCCGGGCTACATCGCACCCGAACAGGCGGAACTCGAACCGCTGACCGAACGCACCGATGTCTACAACTTCGGAGCGACGATGTACTGGATGCTCACTCGGAAGGAAGTTCCCACCGCCGCCGCGGGGGGCCGCGGTGCGCAAGCAGCCTCCGTTCCACCGCTGGCGCACACCATCGCGCCCGGAATTCCTGCGGAGCTGAGCGAGTTGATCAGCGTCTGCGTCGACCCGAATCAATACGCCCGCTGGAAGAACATGCACACGGTGGTGCGGAAGCTCGATCGCATGATCGAGGAATTGCAGCAGAAACGAGCCGGCTGACGGCGGCATCCGGTCGAGGACGCAAGATCCTCCCGAGTTCAAGATGATGAAATGAACAAGGCGGGACGCTCACGCATCGTGAACGTCCCGCCCTGTTCATTCGACGCGATCGAATCTCAGGCTTTGCCCAGAATCGGAACGGATTCCTCGAAACGAGGTTCCTCCCAGACGCGGAAACCTCCGAGGAACGCGTTGGTGTTCTCTCCGAGCGTCACGAAGTCGGGGACTTCATCCATGTGCTTGGCAAGCCTCTTCGCATTGCCGCCGCCGATGCAGATCGTCTCCGGAAGAAGTCCCTGGTGAAGGATGCCGACCATCTTCCAGACATCCGTACGCCAGTGCTTGGTGCCTTCCTTCGCCCGATTCGCTTCCCCGACGCGATCTTCGAAGGTGTCGTCGTTCTTGAAGGGCATGTGCGCGACCTCCATCGGCATCACCTGGTGATTGCAGATCATGCAACTACCAAGGCCCGTGCCAAGCCCCAGGAAGAGCATCTTCCCTCCGGAGTAACTTCCCACGGCCTGCATGGCGGCGTCATTGAGAAGCCTGATGGGTTTCCCGGGAAATCCCGATTGAAAGTCGAACGACTCCCATCCGGGGCCCAGATTCTTCGGGGGTACCAGAAGCCGTCCGCCTCGGATCGGGGCCGGAAGGCCGATGGCCATCACGTCGAATTCATCCGGGGAACGCATCTCACGGATCGCCGCCACCATGTCGTCCGGCGTGAAGTCATGGCCGCTCTCCACTCGTCGCTTGTCTTCGGGCGATTCACCCGAGAGAAGGGTCTTGATGTGACTGCCACCGATGTCGACGGAAAGAATCTTCATGGATCGTTCCTGAGAATGGGATCTTCGAAGCGCCGTGCTTCACGACGCGTCCGAGAGCGGCGATCGACTCTGATCGACGGTTCTCGAAGTCGCCAAGGTACCTGCTCGGCGGCCCTCGGTGAGAAGGCCGCCGGATCGGTACCATCGGTGCGCCCGCGGTCCCGATCCGACGTCCGGAGGTCCAGATGAATTCGACGACAAGCACCCCCGAATGGGAATACGCGCCCGCCCCGGAACGAGTCGATCCCGGAATCGAGGATCGGCATCGCCTGTTCATCGGCGGTCGCTTCATCGCCAGCCGGGGACGGAAGACGTTCGAAACGATCAATCCAGCGACGGAAGACGTCCTCTCGTGCTGCGACGAGGCGAATGCCGCCGACGTCGATGCCGCCGTCGAATCCGCTCGAACCGCCTTTCGGAAATGGTCTCGGACGAAGCCCAAGGAGCGGGCCAAGTACCTCTACCGCATCGCTCGGCGAATTCAGGAGCGAGCGCGGGAGCTGGCGGTGCTCGAGACGATGGACGGTGGAAAGCCCATCCGCGAAAGCCGCGATGTGGACATCCCGCTCGTCGCCCAGCACTTCTTCCACCATGCCGGATGGTGTGACAAGCTCCAATACGCGTTTCCCGGGGCGACCGAACCGAAGCCGCTGGGGGTCTGCGCCCAGGTCATCCCGTGGAATTTCCCACTCCTCATGCTCGCCTGGAAGATCGCCCCGGCTCTGGCTTGTGGCAACACGGTGGTCCTCAAACCAGCCGAGACCACGCCATTGACCGCATTGCGTTTCGCGGAGATCTGCGAGGAGTGCGAACTCCCTGCGGGTGTGGTCAACATCGTGACCGGAGCGGGCGATACCGGCCGCCTGCTGGTTGAGCACCCGGACGTCGACAAGATCGCCTTCACCGGTTCGACCGACGTCGGGAAGCGGATCGCCGCAGCGACCGCAGGCACCGGAAAACGACTCACCCTCGAACTCGGCGGGAAGAGTCCGAACATCATCTTCGCCGACGCGTCCATCGATCAGGCGATCGAAGGAATCGTCCAGGGCATCTGGTTCAACCAGGGCCATGTCTGTTGCGCAGGAAGTCGGCTCTTCGTTCAGGAGTCCGTCCTTCCCGAAGTCATCGAGAAGCTGGAGCGTCGACTTGGGACGCTCCGAGTCGGTGATCCACTCGACAAGAACACCGATGTGGGCGCCATCAACTCCGGGCCGCAACTCGCGACGATCAATCGCTATCTGGCCGAAGGCACCGAAGAAGGAGCCACCATGCATCGGCCGCACTCGAGTTCGCTGCCGGAGAAGGGGTTCTGGTGCCAACCGTGCTTCCTTTCCGACGTCCAGCCGAATCATGTCATCGCCCGCGAAGAGATCTTCGGACCGGTGCTTGCGGTCATGAGTTTCCGAACGCCCGAAGAGGCGATCAGCCGAGCCAACGACACGCGTTTCGGACTCGCCGCCGGCGTCTGGACCGACAAGGGAAGCAAGATCTTCGAAGTCGCCAGCAAACTTCAGGCCGGCGTGGTCTGGCTGAACACCTACAACCGATTCGATGCCACCAGCCCGTTCGGCGGTGTGAAGGAGAGCGGATTCGGCCGCGAGGGTGGGCTTCACGGACTCCGGGGCTACCTGAAGATCTGATTCATGATTCAGGAAGACGACCCCGCGATCGAACCGATGTTCGACCGCCGGGCCGTATCCAGGTTTCCGACCTCTCGCACGAACAAGTCGTCAGCAACCGCCCCTGTGAAGAACGCCTCCGGCCGGGATCAGTGCCGTTCATGGCGCCTTCATGAATGAGTACGAATTCGGCTTGCCGATTCGGGAGAGGTCTCCGGAATTTCACCCGATTTCGCGACCGCGCCGGATGATGATCCGGTTTCAGTTCCGATCCGTCCTTGAACCGGTACCATTCTCTCTGATTGGAGCACCGCCAGATGCCTCGACTCGAAGTTCTCAAGACCTGGAAACTCTTCATCGGTGGCGCCTTTCCGCGAACCGAAAGCGGCCGCACGATGATTCTGTGGGGTACCGAAGATCGGGTCGTGGCGCACTGCTGCCAGGGAAGTCGCAAGGATCTTCGAAACACGGTCGAGATCGCCCGAAAGGCGTTGCCCGGATGGTGGAAGCGCGACGCGTACAACCGGGGCCAGATTCTCTATCGACTCGCCGAAATGGCTGAGGGTCGTACCGCTGAGCTGGTGGATGCGATTCGGTCCATTCCCGATGCGGACACCGGCCGAGGACCGACGGCCGCGCAAGCTCGAAAGGAGATCGCGTGTGCCGTCGACCGACTCGTCTCCTTCGCGGGATGGTGTGACAAGTTTCCGCAGGTCGTCGGATCCCGCAATCCGGTGAACGGCCCCTACCACGACTTCACGATGCCCGAACCGACCGGGGTCTGCGGGGTGATCGCACCCAACGCGCCGTCGTTCCTCGGCCTGGTCACGCATCTGGCTCCGATCCTCGCCGGTGGAAACGTGGCGATCGCAATGGCGAGCGAAACGAACCCACTTCCCGCGATGGTCTTCGCGGAGATCTGCGCCACCAGCGACGTCCCCGGAGGCGTGGTCAACATCTTGACCGGGTACCGACGCGAAATGCTCCCGGAGTTCGCCGACCACCGGGACATCGATGCCATCGGTGGCGCCGCGGAGACCGTGGAAGAACGCCGGATCCTCGAACTTGGTGCCGCTGACAACATGAAGCGGGTCCGGCTCGAGACCGTCGGTGACGTCGATTACTTCGACGACGACTCCCGACACAGCCCGTGGACCATCGAACCGTTCACCGAAATGAAGACCATCTGGCATCCCTCGGGGAGCTGATCGTCCGAACGATTTCGAATCAAGCTTCCGCCCGCGACCTCGATACCCCGGCTTCTCTTCACCGCTACTGAAAGCTCATGATTTGCTTTACACCATCGCCATCGTGCTCATCATTCTCTGGCTTCTGGGGCTGGTCTCCGGTGCCGCCATGGGCCAGTTCATCCACATCCTGCTCGTCGTCGCGATCGTGCTGATTCTCGTGAGTCTGATCAGCGGCCGCAGGAAGTGATCGCGCGATCCGCATCGCTTGCAGGGGATTTCAATGAACGCCATCGATCTCGATGAGAAACTCGGTCACTTCTCCGACCATTGGTCGCCGCGCATCATCGCAGCGCTCAACGGTCAGGAAGTGAAACTCGCGAAGTTCATCGGCGCTTTCGACTGGCATTCGCACCCTGACGAAGACGAGATGTTCCTGGTGCTGCATGGCTCGTTCACCATGGAGTTCCGAAAGAGCTTCGGGGCCCCGGACGAATATGGCTACCGCTCGGTCGAACTCCACGAGGGCCAGATGCTGGTGGTTCCCAAAGGTGTCGAACATCGCCCGGTCGCGGAACAGGAATGCTCGGTGATGCTCGTGGAGCCTGTGGGCCTGGTCAACACCGGCGACGCAGACGAAAACGAGCGCACCACGACCGGCACCTGGATCTGAACAATCGAAGATCTCGAAGCGTCCCGTGATCAGTGGTCAACGGGATCGGTCGCCGTGGCGACGTCGTTCTCGTCAAACATCGCAGGCGCGGGATCCGTCGGCTCCAGGGGCTCCCGAACATCTGCACCCGCGTCGGAAACCGCGCCGGTGAAGAACTCCGGGCCGAAGACCGCATAGGTCCACACCACCGGCACCCAGATCGCAAGCGACAGAGCCGTGATGGTCACCAGCCGATGCAACGAACTTGGAACCATCTGAAACGGCATCGCGCCGATTCGAATCGCCATCGACGGCGAAGCCGCCGTCTTCTGCGGTCCGACTTCCGAAGGTTTCGCCGGTATCGGAGTCGCTGACTCCTCGAGTGCAGGAACCGCGACCGCAGCGGAGGGGGCTCCCGCGACAACCTCCGACGTCGGCTCATCGACGAGCGGCTCGGATTCGGCCGAAGCAATCGGTGCATCGACCGCGGATGCATTGGAAACCGAGGTCTCGCTGCTCACCACCGCGACCGTCACCGGGTCCGCGGTGATGTTCGCCGGAGGAGGCTCCGGTGGTACCAACGTCTCGACTTCTCCAGCGGTGGTTCGCAGTGGCGAAGACCCGAGTCCTTCGAGTGCTTCAACCGCCGAATGCTCCGCTTCCGCAGCACGCCGACGAGAGATGTCATCGGTCGCCGTTGCGTACGAGGGGCGCTCGTCGTCGTCGGATTCCTGAGCCACACGTTCTGCCAGAAGCGCATCCAACGCCATGGCTGCCTCGCTCTTCGCCGGCATCTCGTTCGATTCAGCATGACCGGTCTCGAGTGTGGTCTCCACCTCGTCGGCCGTCGGTTCAGCATGGCCGAACAGATCGACCATCGGACCGTGTTCACCAAGATCGCGAGCCGACTCGGCATGCTTGATCGCGTTGGCCGTCGCCGACTCGGCGAACATTCCCGGGTCTGGATCGGTGCTTTCGATCTGCGGCGCGGGAAGATCCGAACCTTCAGCGCTGGCCTGTGGTCCGCTCGTTGCCTCGAGATCATCCTCGCCAAGCAGCGATCTGGCATCACGAAGGACATCCCCCACGAGCCCGGAGGGGTCCAGAGGTGATTCTTCGCTGGAATCAGCGGTTTCCGACGTCGGTTTGGTTCGTGGAGTATTCGTCATTTTCTACCCTCCTCATCGGCTCGAACCTGCCTCGACATGCGTGGATCACTGATTCCACAGTGGTTATCGAACCACCCTGATTCCGAGCCTTCATGTGGGCGAGCCGTGGAGAAACTCCCACCGCGCTGCGAGGCTGTGCTCCTGCAACCCGCATAGATCGTTCTTTCGTCTCAAGTGACGTTCCTGCAGGTGTTTGCGCCCCATCTCATCAAACAGACCACGGGAATCCGCCGATGCCTTGGGACCATGCTCGACGAATCCATGTTTCAGAATGACTCGCCCGACTCCAATCGGGGGACCTCGGATCTCAACCGCCGGGAATCGGCCCGAAACGCCGTTTCGGTCGAAGTCGTGATGGCGTGGCACTTCAACCCGGACCAACCGGTGAGGTACCGCTCCGTCGACCTCAGCGAAACGGGAATGCGCCTCCGATCCAGTACCCCGCTCCTGGAGGGAATGACCGGAACGCTGCGAAGTGTCCTTCCCGAGGGTCGCCGCCTCGATCGATCGGTCATGGTGGTCTGGTCACGGCCTTCTGGCACCGGCTCCGGGTACGAAGCCGGACTCCGGTTCTTCTGATTCCGGTACCGATCGGCCCACGCCCGAACTCCGGTCGCACCGAACGCGGTGCGGAGGCATGATGGTGCATCGCACCACCGACGCCTCGTTGCCGGAGCATCCCCTATGAACATCGAAATCAGCCGCATCACCGCCGTCGTGACCTCGATCACCGTCGCCGCCACGGTGGCGGCGCAAGATGCTCCCGTCGTTGATCCGCCGTCCGACCCATCGCCGATCAAGGTCTATCTTCTGGCCGGGCAATCGAACATGGAAGGAAAAGGTGCCGTCAACACGCTTCCCTGGCTCGGCGAGGATCCCGAGCACGGTCGTTTGCTTGCCACGATCCGAAATGGAGACGGTTCCTGGAAGGAAGGCGATGGCGTCTGGATCGACTACCTCGGGCGGCGTGGAAAGCTCGCCGTCGGATACGGATCCACCGGCTCCCCACACGGGCCGCTCATCGGCCCGGAGTATGGATTCGGAATGAACATCGGCGACGCGAATGACGCCCCTGTACTCCTGGTGAAAGCAGCCTGGGGTGGGAAGGACGTCGCCAAGGACTTTCGGGGTCCCACTCTGGGTGGCGATGACGGACCCGGTGAGTTCTACCGTCGAACCATCGAGCACTACACGTCGACGATCGCCGAACTCGACCAACGATTCCCGGAACTGGCGGGACGGCCGACCGAGCTGGCTGGCATCGTCTGGTTCCAGGGTTGGAACGACATGGTCAACAAGGAAAAGACCGCCGCCTACACCGCCAATCTGGCTCAGATGATCCGGGATCTCAGAACCGATCTCGATGCACCCGATTGCCCGGTGGTGATCGGAGAGCTTGGCGTCCACGGCGATCGCGCCAAGGGTGGGATGCTTGTTTTCCGAGCGGCGCAGGCGGCGGTGGCCGAACAACCGGACCTCAAAGGCAATGTGAGATTCGTACGAACCGCCGAGTACTACGACCGGATCGCGCACGAACTCTACGAGCAGGATGTCTGGAAAGGACCGTCCAAGGAACGGTTCTATCGGATCGCCTCCGACCGTCCGTACCACTATCTCGGAAGCGGAAGAACGCAGTTCCTCATGGGAAAAGCCTTTGCCGATGCGATGGTCCAGATGGAGTCGGTACCTCCCTCTTCTCCGTGACCGACCCCGGAACATGCCCGGAGGATCTTCGCATCAGGACCACGTCCGCAGCGAGTCCCGTTCGCCCGGTCCGGATCGACGCCGAACCCCTGCCGTCCAGCTCGATCGTCGCCGCACCGTCTCGAGACGTGACAAGGCGGATACGCCCATCGCATGCGGGTCCGAAGCGATCGGACTCGAATCGCCGACGGCCGGTCGACTGAAGGATGATTCCCGGGTCGATCCGCTCGATCAACTCCTCGACGATGGGTCGCCAACTTCCGTGATGCGGAAGCTCCATGACCGCGGCCCGAAGGGCCGGCTCGCGCTGGAGGATCTTCGCCACCCCTTCATCCTGAAGATCACCGAAGAGCAGAACGCCGCACTTTGAAGCCCTCTTGGCGTGATCGGCGCACACCAGTGGTTCGCTTGCTCCTTCCGCCATCGCCCGGTCCCATCCTCCGGAACGTCCGCTGCTGTTCGGCGTGACCAGAGCCACGATCGATCCGTCGTTCACCGTGCGAGAATGTTCTCCGGCAGCCGGATGTAGAAACAACCACTCGGCACCACCGATTGCCCGGCGACTCCCCCGGGAGACCACATCGACTGCAAGGCCCGCCTGCCGAAGGCCGTCGAGATGCACACGAACCAAGGACTCCGGCCGGGCTCTCGCCGTCCGAGTGAATTCCTCTGAGACGATGATGCAATCGGTGGGAATTCGATTCACCACTTCGACCGCCCCGTCGAAGTGGTCCAGATTGGGGTGCGATATGACGATCGCATCCAGATGACGAACGCCCAGAGATCGAAGCGCCGGAACGATCAGTCTCCCACCCGCTCGATCGATGGAAGCGCTTCCTGCGTCGAAGAGTACGTTGCCTTTCGTGCTTCGAAGAAGAATCGATGTTCCATCACCGACCGCAAACTGGACGATTCGGATCTCCCCCGGCGATCCGTCTTGAGATCCAGACACCAGCGGAAGCGTCAGCATCACCGCCAAGAGCAGACCTCCCCCGACTCGGCACCACCGCGGCGACTCAAGGCCTGGGATGATCACTGCGAGCACGGTGGCGATACCCGTCCATGCCGGCCCGAAGTCGGCGGCGGTGAAAATCGGCGACCCCGCAGACAGCGTGGACAACTGGCTGCACAGTGCTGCACTGAAGCATCGAAGTGGAGACGCCAGAAACTCGGCCGTCACCGGCGCGACCTGCGCCAGAACCAACAACGGAAAACCCATCACGAGAATCGCCGCGACCGCGGGTGCCACCACCAACGTGGCTGGAACCGCAATGATCGCCACCACGCCGAAACGACTCTCCACGATCGGCATGGTCGCCAACCAGGCCACGATCGCCGCCGAAAGAGCCGCGGTCCATCGACTTCGAATGATGGCGGACCGGGTCATGCCGATCGCGTCGCGTGCTCCAAACCATCGAGCGCGAGCGGTGTTCATGGAAACCACCAATGCCGCCGTCGCCGCGAAGCTCAACTGAAAACCCGTCTGTTCGACGAGTCCCGGATCAATCCAAAGCAAGATCGTGGCGGCCGAGGCGAGGAGTGGAACCGGCCGAACGCGAATGCCCATGGACATTCCAAGAAACACGACCACACCCATGATGGTGGCTCGGTCGATGCTGGCCGTCGAATCGAGGAGCGATCCATATCCTGAAAGCAGTGCCGCGACGACCAGGCATCTGATTCGCCGACCGACTCCGATCCATTTCAATCCGAACCAGGGAATCGCCGCCATTACCGCCAGATGAAGACCGCTGATCGCCAGGAGATGCGCCAGCCCGGTCCTTGTGAAGTCTCGACGAACGGCATCATCGAGATCGCGACGGTCTCCGACGAGGAGGCTTCGGATCAGGCCTCCACCCGAATGTTCGGCGTTGTCTCCTGCGAGTCGCCCGGCGGCAGCCATCAGCTGGTCGCGCATCGAACTTCGAAACAAAATCCACCGGTTGATCGATGGCTCACCCATCGGATCCGTGACGATCGTGACGAGTCCCGGATCGCTCACCACCAGAACGACCGAGCCACCCCGGGTCGAATCCAGCCGGGCTCCTCGTTCTCCGGGATTCGCCATCGGCGCCATTGGTTCGAGCCTCGCCGTCAAACGGATGAGGACACCCGGAACCAGGGGCCCTCCCTCCCGATCAAAACGGACCAGAACCACTTCACCAGATGACACGGACCCCGAATGCGACGCATCCCGCGAAGCACGATGAAGTTCGAATCGAGCCGTCGTCGACTGCTCGCGTACGCCGGAGCGTGTGCGTCGAACTCCCGTTGAAATCGGACGTGGAGTGTCCAGCAGCCGACCTTCGAGCGTGACGAGCCGGGCCGAGACCGCCGAGCCTCGAAACTCCGGGCGAAGATCTTCGATGTTCGAGCGCCCTCGAAACGTGAACAATGCTGCGGTTCCGAGCCCGACCAGAACCACTCTTCGAAACCGCGTTCTCCGCTGGTCGTGCTCCTCCGAGGACGAATGACATACGAGCCAACCCAAGCAGGAAAAGGCGAGACAGAATGCGAGCAGAATGACCGCCACGCCTGTCGTCCAGGATGCGATGCCGGTTCCGATGATCGCGCCCAGACCGATCGCGATCCCGACGCCACCGCCGGTTGGAAGAAGTTCTTCTCTCAAGGTCCCGCAAAGATAGAACGGCTTTCACCATGATCCGCCGATCCTGCGGAATATCGTCTTTGGCGTCGAACCGCCGGGCCGATTCGGAGTTCCCTGACACCGGACGCAAGGCGAATTCTCACACGTCGTTCGAGGTTCGAATCAACGCGTCGAGGGTCTTCCCAGCGGCTCCGGATCGAATCGTCTCTCGGGCTTGCTCCACACCTTCGCCGAATGACGCTGCAATCCCCGCCGCGACCATCGCCGCGGCCGCATTGAGCAGCGTCATGTCGAGCGCCGGACCGACTTCACGATTTTCGAGAATGTCGCGGACCAGCGTGGCGGCATGGTCGAGATCGCGCACTTGAAGTTCGGTGATCGATGCGGACCTCAAGCCGATTCTGGTCGCGTCGACTTCATACTCGGTCACTTCGCCATTCTTCACATCGGCGACATGAGTGGGTGCGCCGATCGAGCACTCGTCGAGACCATCGCCGGAATGGAAGACCAGGGCCCGAACCGTTCCGAGCCGCGCGTGAGTCTCGGCGATCGGTCGAACGAAACGATCGTGATAGACACCCATGATCTGTCGGCCCGCGCCGGCTGGACTGGTCAAGGGACCAAGGAGATTGAAGATCGTTGGAAAACCGAGCGCCTTCCGAACCGGCATCGCATGCTTCGCAGCCGGGTGATGGTGAATAGCGAAACAGAATGCGACACCCGCCTGCTCGAGACATCTTCGCTGCACCTCACGGCCAGCGTCGACATCGACCCCGAGTCTCTCGAGCACCTCGGACGAACCCCGCCCGGTTCGGGACCGGTTCCCATGCTTCGCAACCTTCACACCCGCCGCCGCCGCCACGATCGCCGCCGCGGTCGAAACATTGAAGGTCTTCGGCGCCCCGCCCGTGCCCGCCGTATCGAGCAGGCGGTCTGCGGAGATTCCGGTCTTCAATGGATCCACCTTCTCCCGCATGACGCCTGCAGCGCCCACGAGTTCGTCGACGGTCGGAAGCCGGGTCGCCAGCAGGGCGAGGAACGCCCCCATCTCGGCATGGTGGGCCGTCCCCGTCATGATGCCGTCGAACGCCGCTCGGGCCTGATCTTCGGAAAGCGTGCGACCGTCCAGGAGCTGTTTGAGAAACGGGGTCAGATCACCCGGGTGCTCCGGTCGTCCGAATTCCGAGAGACCGGCAGTGCTGAATGGCGAGTTTGATTCCGAAGGCGTCATGGCTGCATGGTACGCGCCGGGAATCGCATCACTCAACCCACTGAAGGCAGGATCCGAAACGAGGACGTAGGCTCTTGGGCGCATGCCCTTCCTCGACTGGCTCGTGGTCATCGGATATCTCGCCATCGTGGCGATGATCGGCTTCATCGCGAGCCGTCGGAGCGATCAGGGGAATGCCTTCTTTCTGGCCGGAAGGTCGATTCCACCCTGGGCGGCGTCCTTCAGCGTGGTCGCAACGGTGCTCAGCGCCGCGACGTTCGTCGGCATGCCGCAGCAGGCATACCGCGGCGACCTGACCTACATGGTGTTCAAGTTCGCGGGGCTCCCCGCCTTGATCGTGGTCGGAATCTTTTTTCTACCGACCTTCTACCGATCGACGCGGGCCAGCATCTACGGCGTCATTGGGGAACGGTATGGCTCGGGAGCCGGGGCCGCGGCCGGCGTGAGTTTCCTGATCGGGCGGCTTCTCGCAAGCGGCGCCCGTCTGTTCATGGCCGCGATCGCGGTGTCGTGGGTCTTGTTCGGTTCGGCAGAACCGGGGCCACTGGCACTGACCATCACGATGGTCGCGATCGGAACGTCTCTCTACGCGATCGCCGGAGGAATCAGGGCGATCGTCTGGACCGACGTCATGCAAGCGGTGGTCGCCGCGGTGGTGGGCGTCGTCGCTCTGGTGGTGCTCTGGAAGCTGATCGATCGCCCGATGGATGAGGTCGTGGCGATGCTGCAGGCGGGCGGCGA
>NHBO02000087.1 GCA_002167845.2 Phycisphaera sp. TMED9
GCTTCATCCCCAGAGCCGCCCGCCGTTTCGGGCCCGCCCCTTCGATGTGCAGCTGATCGGTGGGACCGTGCTGAGCGAGGGTCGGATCGCGGAAATGAAGACCGGTGAGGGCAAGACGATCGTGGCCCCGCTGTCGTGCTATCTCGCCTGCGTCGAGAACAAGCAGGTTCATGTGGTGACGGTGAACGACTATCTCGTACAGCGCGACCGTGACTGGACGTTCCCCTTCTTCCGCGCCCTCGGGCTCACCGTCGGCGCCATTCACCCCTTCCACATGCAGTCGGGGGATTTGAAGAAGTCGATGTACGACTGCGACGTCGTCTACGGAACCACCGCCGAGTTCGGCTTCGACTATCTCCGCGACAACATGAAGCTGCGTGCCGAAGACCAGGTCCAGAAGCGACGGCAGTTCGCGGTGGTCGACGAAGTCGACTCGATCCTGATCGACGAAGCGCGGACNCCGCTCATCATTTCAGGGCCGGCTCACTCGGTCAGGCCCCGGTACGAACTGGCCGACGGACTGGCGAGGCATCTCGTCGAAAGCCAGAAGGAGTGGACCGTCGCGGACGAGAAGGTCCAGTCCTGCGAAGTTCGAATCTCCGGGCTCGAAGGCGACATTCGCAACTCCCGTGACAAGGCCGCACTGCCCGGCATGAAGTCGGATCTGGAAGCCGCCCGGGATGAACTTCCACGCCTCGAGGCCAACCGTGACAAGTTCGTGCAGTTCTTCGAAGTGGAACTCGACAAGAAGCAGGCCTCACTCACCCACGAGGGCGTCACCGAAGCCCAGCGCAAGGCAGGCGTCGGCTCCTTCTACGTCGGCGAGAACATCGACCTCCCCCACCTTCTCGAGCAGGCGCTGCGGGCCCACGTGGTCTATGTCGGCGATCGCGACTACGTGATCTCCCCGGGTGAGAAGGGTGAGCTCGAAGTGGTCATCGTCGACCAGAACACCGGCCGCAAGATGGTCGGACGNCAGTGGTCCGACGGGCTTCACCAGGCCGTCGAAGCCAAGGAAGGGGTTCCGATCAAGGACGAGACCCAGACCATGGCGACGATCACCATCCAGAACTTCTTCAAGATGTACGAACGGCTTTCCGGAATGACCGGAACGGCCGACACTGAAGCGACGGAGTTCCACGAGATCTATCGGCTGGACGTCGTCTCGATTCCGACCAACGTTCCGGTCGAACGCATCGACCGGAACGATCTCGTCTATCTGAGCGAGCGTGACAAGTGGGATGCGATCGTCGAAGANGTGCGTCGCTCCTACGAGTTGGGACTTCCGGTGCTGGTCGGCACGACGAGCGTCGAGCGAAGCGAAATGCTCAGTCGGATGCTCACCAAGGCCCACCGGATCCCCCACGAGGTGCTGAACGCCAAGCAGCACGAGCGGGAGGCGGACATCGTGCTGGGCGCGGGTGGACTCGGGGCCGTGATGATCGCCACCAACATGGCGGGTCGTGGTACCGACATCAAGCTGGCGAAGATCACCCGGGAGAATCTGATCGAGCATTGGAAGCGGGCCGGCATCTGCCCCAAGGAGGCCAAGCCCGACATGGCCGACGAGCAGGTGCTGGATCTTTGCTGGCGGCATCTGGCCCAGCGGGATCTCGGTCTCTCACGAAAGGACGCCGAGGCCATGGATCCGACGGAGGCTCGCCGTCTCCTGATGGCGGCCTGGGCCGTGGAATTCGCCTGGCAGGATGAAGCGAAGGCCTCTCAGATGTCGGCCGAGACGCTCGAAGAAGTTCTCGACTCCTCGGGAACCTGTCGGCTGCACCGGCTTGGCTTCTTCGACTCGGTCGAATCGATGGGTGGCCTTCACATCATCGGAACCGAGCGGCACGAGAGTCGCCGGATCGACAACCAGCTCCGTGGTCGGGCGGGACGTCAGGGCGACAACGGCAGCAGCCGTTTCTTCCTGAGTCTCGAGGACGACCTCATGAAGATGTTCGCGGGCAAGAAGACGCTCTACATCCTCTCGAAGCTCGGCATGAAGGATGGNGACGCGATCGAACATCCCATGCTGTCNCGTTCCGTCGAGAACGCGCAGCGGAAGGTCGAGGAACGGAACTTCACGATCCGAAAGAACATCCTCGAATACGACGAGCCCATGGAGCATCAGCGTCAGGCGTTCTATTCGATTCGGCAACCGGTGCTCGAGCACAAGGGCATCAANGAGCGGATCTTCGAATACGTCGAGGAATCGGCCCACGACGAAGCGGANCGGTTGCTCTCGAAGGNCTATCGGGCACGGTGCATCAGCGAGTGGGTCCACGANCATCTCGGCTTCATGGTCGAGTCCGAGCGGATCCGGAAGAAGGACCGGGAGGATCTGCACGCCTTGATCCGCTCGGACTACCTCGAAGAGGGCAGCGAAGTCGTCGCGAACACCTGCAATGAATACCTGGCCGACGACCTCGATTCGTCCGAATGGGACGTGGAGGGCTTCGCCCGATGGGCGAAGGCCGAGTACGACGCGGACATCGACGCCGAGTGGCTTCGAAACGCCGACCGTCGCGAGGTCATTCGAANGGTCGAGNACGCGCAGGCTCGCAAGATCGAGGATTTCGATCTGGCACCTTTGGACGCCTACCTGGTCAGCGACTACGGCGCTCGCGAGCTGGTCAAGTGGGCCAACAGCAAGTTCGACACCGAATTCGANCCGGAGATCGTCTCGGGATTCTCGACCTCGGGTGAGGCTGCGGAGCGTCTTCTCGAAGCGGCCCGCGAGGCCTATGGTCGACGTGAGATCGAGTATCCGATCGAGTACGCGGTGGACATGACCACTGCGAGCATGACTTCCGACCCCCGTGGGGCGCTCGGGCAGTTCTGCTCGTGGGCGAAGTCTCGATACGAACTGAACTGGTCCGCTTCGGCGCTTCCGTCCACGGATCCGAAGGAACTCCAGCGCCTGCTCGTGGAACAGGCGCACAAGTGGGATGACGGTCGTATCGCCAAGCGAGCCAAGGAAGCACTGGCTGCCGCCGGTGAAGACGTCGAGGCCCTCGACGAGTGGTTCCAGCGTGAGTGCCTCATCCGGTTGACCGACGATGAGAAGTCGGAAGCCTCTCGGGACGGCTTCAAGGACTTCACGAATCGCCGGATCAAGGAGTTGCTCCGAACCGAACTCAGTCAGTTCGAGCGTTGGATCATGCTTCAGATTCTCGATTCCACCTGGAAGGACCACCTGCATTCGATGGACCAGATCAAGGATGCCATCGGGTTTCGGGCATTCAGCCAGAAGGATCCGAGGATCGAATTCAAACGAGAATCGGCCCGGCTCTTCGACGAGATGAAGGAGCAGGTCCGCGATCGTCTCACCGATCTCGTGTTCAAGGGACGTCTCCAGGCACAGGGGTCGCGGCCCGCGGCACCAGCCCCCACCGCGGCGGTTCAGAAGACCGAGGCGGCTCGTCCCTCCGTCTCCGCGGCTGCCGCGATGATGGCCGAGGCGGCCGATGAAGCGGATGCCGGGACCGAAGCCCAGCGTCGCGACCTTGAGATCGCCGAACGGGCCGGTGCTGCCGACGCGGATACCACAGGATCGAAGACGGCCACGGCCGCCAAGCCGAAGGCCGCCCCGGCCATCGGCCGAAACGAGATGGTGAGCGTCATCAATCCGGAGACGGGCGAACGCGAACAGATGAAATGGAAGAAGGCCGAGTCACTGGTGAAGAAGGGTTGGAAACTGGCCTGATCAGAGTCGCGTTTTCTCCGTGGTCCGAAAGCTCGGCGACTTGAAGCCGGAGCGGGAATGGTTACACTCTTCCCGCCTCCGTAGCTCAATTGGCAGAGCAGCTGACTCTTAATCAGCGGGTTCTCGGTTCGAGTCCGAGCGGAGGCATTAAAGAGCCCCTCAAGGCCATCCTTGGGGGGCTCTTCCTTTGTCTTACGACGATCGATCAATGCTGGCATTCTTGCTGAGAGTCGCTGGCCGTCGTCAGCAATCAGCCATCACCGTTTCGCAAATCCTCGACGGTTTCGATCTCTTCGAGTGTCGTCATCCTGCAGATACTTGCCGAAACGAGTGCCGGTGTCCGCGAATCCCCAGCTGGGCAGTTCGATGCGGAGACGATCGAGGCCGGCGAACACGTCGTCGAGGTCGGGCATGGGAATGGGCTCCAGGCGAGGGATTGAACGCGGCCAACCCACTTGGCTGGTTATCATCGGATCTGATGGCTCCAGCGCCCAGCACCGACGATGCGAACTCCGACGATCCACCCGATCCGAGCGATGTGGCCGTGTCTCCGCTCCTGATCGTGGGCGCTCCGCGAAGCGGGACGACCTGGCTCCAGCGACTTCTTCTCGGGCACCCCGCGTGCGTCGGCGGCCAGGAATCCCACCTGCTCACCCTCTTCGACGGGATGATGACGGAGGCGAGGCGGAAGGCGGAATTCGAGCGACCGCACGGCCCCTTCACCCTCGCCACCGAGAAGACCATGCTCGATGCGCTCCGAAGGGTGTGGATCGAGATCCTCCGGCCCACGCTCGAATCNCGNCCGGAGGCGACGCNGCTGGTCGAGAAGACGCCCGACCACGCCCTNCANCTCGANCTGGCNGANCGNNTGCTNCCNCGNTGCCGGGTCATCCANCTGGTCCGACATCCCGCNGACGTCGCGGCCAGTCTCGTTCGCGCNTCCGCCAGATCGTGGGGCCGCGGCTGGGCGCCGGGTTCGGTCGAAGCCGCGAGCCGACGCTGGGTCGAATGCGTGGAGGCCGCGGAGTCGGCCGCCCCTCGCTTCGGCGCGACGCGGTTCATGACGATGCGCTACGAAGACCTGCGATCCGATCCCGCCCGCNNGCTGGGCGNCGCNCTGGAATTCGCCGGCCTGTCCACGCCCGCCACCGAATGCGACCGGATCGTCACCGCGGAAGGCAAGGGCGAGGGACCGCCCATCACGCTGCGCGGGGAGTTCGGCGATCGATCCCTCGTNGAACCGGAAGGCTTCGGCGANGGAAGCGGGCATCCGNCNCTNGGACGTCGGGATCTCCGACGGTGCCTTGCCATCGCGGGCCCCCTCGCCTCCCGGTTCGGGCACGACCCGAAAGGCGGTGATCGTTGACGCNTCACCCNCGGTTCAGCGTGATCACGATCGTCCGTGACGGCGAGGTGCATCTNGCCGAGGCGGTGGAGAGCCTCCGGNACCAGTCCGTCGAGGACTGGGAACTCCACATCGTNGANGACGGCTCGAGCGACGGCACCCTCGANATCGCGACCGACCTGGCCGACGGCGATCCCGGACGCATCCATCTCCACCGCCATCCCGGCGGCGAGAATCGCGGCATGAGCGCAAGTCGGAATCTCGGGCTGCGTCATGCCGCCGGGGAGTTCGTGACGTGGCTGGACCACGACGACCGCTTCCTTCCTCGGAAACTCGAGGGGTTCCACGAGGCGATGGACCGCTCCCCGGAGGCGGTCGCGGTGATCGGCCCCTGCCGTCGCTGGNGGACGTGGTCCGCATCGGACATCGAGGACGAGGANCAGANGCTGCCGGCCCGGGTGCTCGACACCCTGCTTCCACCACCGGGCCTGCTTCCGGTGTTCCTCGAGAATCCCCGTGCAGTACCGCTCGCCCCCCTGGTGCGGCGACGTCCGCTCGTGGCGATGGGCGGGCACGTGGAACGATTCCGNGGGATGTACGAGGACCAGGCCTTTCTCGCCCGTCTGATGTTCCGCCACCCCGTGTTCGTCATCCCCGAGGTCCTGCACCTCTATCGCCAGCACGAGTCGAGCTGTGTCGCGCAGACCCACCGATCCGGCCTGGACGTCCAGACGCGGAGGCGTTTCCTGCATTGGCTGAAGCTGGAATTCGAGACCTGCGGGCCGCGTGACGAGACGCTCCGCCAATCGATCGCCCGAGCGACCCGGTCGACCCGATCATGGCGGTTCCGCCGTTGGCAGCGAATGCTGATCAACCTTCGTTCGAGAGACGTCGCTCGCTGATCGGATCGACGTCGAAGACCGACGACCACTCGCTGGACGCCANCTCGCGACGCAGCGCATCGATGTTCCCCACCGCCCCCGCGAGNTCCTGACTCGTGTTCTTNACGACGGAGGACGCGAGCGGGCGACGCTCGACGCCAAGCACCTCCTGCACCCTTGCGAACACCCCTTCGGGCTCGGCCAGAATGTCCGCGTACTCGATCTCGCAGGGAATCACACCCGATGACGCGACGAAGTCATCAAGCCGCAGCACGTCATCACGGCAACGGGTGAGTGCATCGACGAGTTCCTCGACGGCGACATCCGCCCCGCTTACTGGACGGTCATTCCCACNNACGTTCCAGCGTCCGGTCTCGGCGTGGAGTCGCCGCGCATTGATCCTTGAGATCGCGAGCCGAAGCAGATCGCGGCGACGCATCAGAATGACGACCAGNTCCTGCTCCACGATGCAGGATCGCAGCAGATCAAGGTCCGTGACGTCCTTCAACTTGGTCTTGAACCCGACGGCGGACTTGTTCCGCCGGCCGGCGTACAGACGCCGGAGCTCGGACCGCTGCTCGGCGTGGGACCGCCCCACGAGGATCTCACCCTCCGCTCGAATGCGTGGATGCCGGCACAGACCATCCACCAACCACGAGCTNCCGGTCCTTCCGGGGAAGAGGATCAGGAACCGGGTTCCGACGGGTGTTCTTCTCAGCCAGGGAATCATCGACGAATCCTCGATTCAACTGTATCTTCGGACCCATGCCCCATGCGCCGACAACGCATTCCTGCGTTCCGACGCCGGAACCCCGACCGAGCCTGCACCGCCTCATATCGGCACCATGGCGGGTCCTTCCGGATTTCCTCCTGATCGGCGCCCAGAAGTCCGGCACCACCGACCTCGACCGTCGAATCTCGCGATCGCCTCGCATTCTTCCGAGGGCGGCCAAGGAATGCCGGATTCTCGCCGGCCCCCGCCCGTCGAGATCTCGCTGCCGAAGCCTCCAGGAGACCGTGTTCCGCCGCGCCGGTCTCCGACGCCGGCTCGGTGGCCGTTTTCGAGCCGGCGACGCGTGCCCCTACTACCTCTTCCATCCGCGAACCCCGAAGATCGCCCGCGATCTGCTGGGCCCGGAACTCGATCTCGTGGTACTGCTCCGGGATCCGGCCCTGCGGGCCTGGTCGCATCATCGACACGAACGAAGGCTCGGCGTCGAGACACTCGACTTCGAGGACGCGATCGAACAGGAACCGGCACGACTCGCCGGCGAGACGCAACGTCTTCTCGACGATGCCGATGCAGTTTCAGGACTTCATGAGCACTTCTCGTACCTCGCCCGCGGCCGATACGCCGAGCAACTCGAACGGTGGTTCGAGGCCTTCGGGTCCGAACGGATTCTCGTCCTCTTCTCCGAAGATCACTTTGAGGATCCGGAAGGCACCAGCAACCGGGTGCTCGACTGGCTCGGGATCCCGCCCAATCCATCCGATGCCGCACCTCCGATCGCCAATCGTGGCGACGGCGAAGCCCCCCCGCCCGAGATCCTCCATCGCCTGCGGACGCATTTCGCACCCCAGAACGAACAACTCGCCCGACTTCTGGGACGACCGGTTCCCTGGCCTGATTCCTGAGGCCGCGATCGACGCGGCTCGCCGCCAGGCGGACCGACTGCTCATCGAGCGGTCGCTCACGCCGGACACCGCTTCGGGCCGAAGAATTCGGAGCCCCCAAAGGGAATCGATCATGACGCGAAGCGTTCAAAATCGACACCTCGTCCTTCCATTCACCCTGGCGGTCCTCGGAGGCTGGCTGGTGCTCTGTCTCGCCTGGTACGGATGGCTGGAAGGCGTGGTCGATTCGGCGGCGTCCGGCCGGGGCGGGGTCGACGCGTTGGTCGACCTGATCGAACAGCGCCGTTCGGTCGATCCAGCATGGGAGGCCCCGGAGCATGCGCTCTGGGTGGGGCGAACCGTCATGACTCGGCTCGGACTGCTGTGGCTGCTCCTCGTGGCCGGCGTGACGGGCTTCAATCATCGGCAGTCGCTGATACGCGGCGTGAAGGCGTACTTCACCGAACCCGATGCCCCCCTCAACCTCGCGATCCTCCGAATCACCACCTTCGGCGCCCTGTTACTGATCCCCGCGGGACGCGAGGAGTTCCTGATCCACGCCGCGTTACCCGAGACGCTCCTCTTCCCACCCTCGGGCATCGGCCCCCTCCTCACGAGCCTGATTCCCGAGCCGTTCACCGCCCGCCTGATCCTCATCGTGTGGATCGCGGCGACCGCGATGGCGATGCTCGGACTCCTGACCCGTCCCGCGACCATCGTGAGCTCGCTGCTCACGCTGATCGTGCTGGGTATTCCGCAACTCCACGGCAAGGTCAACCATGCGCACCATCTGGTGTGGTTCGCGATCCTCCTCGCAAGCGCCCCCTGTGGCGACGTGCTCTCGCTCGACGGCTGGATCCGACGAGGACGCACGGCGCCTCGACCCGATCCGCGGTACGGCCTTCCCCTCCGGATCGCATGGCTCCTGCTCGGCATGGTCTATCTCTTCCCGGGCGTCTGGAAACTCTGGACCGGCGGCCTCGACTGGATCTTCAGCGACCATCTCCGCAACCAGATCTGGCACCAATGGACCACCCACGCGAACTGGACGCCCGTGCTGGATCCCACGGGACACCCGTGGCTCCTTCGACTCGGCGGCCTCGGAGTGATCACCTTCGAGCTGTCATTCATCCTGTTGATGCTCAGTCGACCGACGCGGTTCCTCGCATTGATCCTCGGGCTGCTCTTCCACCTCGCGAACCTCCTCACCCTGAACATCGGTTTCATTTCGCTGATGGCGATCTATCCGTGCCTCGTCGACTGGCCCCGACTGCTCTCGAGACTCGGCGTCCGGTCGATGCGTGTCGGCATCCCTCGCGGCGTCGGCCCGCCGACTCGAGGTTCACTCGTTCCCGTGACGATCGCCGGTGCGGTGCTCCTCGTCGGCAACGGGTGGTACGGGATCCGCGGCGACAACTACGGCTGGCCGTTCGCGTGCTATCCGAAGTTCGGCTACCCGATCCGCGAGCCGATCCGCACCGTGGTGGAATTCGAGTTCGTCGCCTCCGACGGCGGCGTCGAACGCGAGTCATTCGCGACCGGTCGCGGCCCGCTGCGAACCGCACGGTGGATCGGCACGGTCAAGCGGGTTCTGAAGATGCCGCCTGGGCCGCGGCGTGACGAGGCACTGCTCACGCTCGCCGAAATCGCGACGGGAACTCAACCCCGGACCGGCGTCGCGAGATTCTTCAGCAGCGAGTATTCGACCCGTCCGGAGGATCGGGGAGCACCGCCACTCCGGACCCGAACGATCTCGGAGGTGATGCTCCGCACGGGCGCTGCGTCAGACACCTGAAACCGGCGGCCCTCGAGGAGACGGCCGTCCTCTCCGGCGAGGTCATCGTCGCGGCAATGAGCTCGGATCAGGGACAGGGACCCCAATCGACGAAGAGGATCCCGAGATCGCCACCGCTCACGATGCCGTCCCCATCCAGGTCCGCGGAACCCGGACCGCCCCACTGGACGAACAGAATCC
Organism: Phycisphaera sp. TMED9; assembly: GCA_002167845.2. GTDB lineage: Bacteria > Planctomycetota > Phycisphaerae > Phycisphaerales > SM1A02 > UBA12014. The sequence continues at coordinate 9,519 of NHBO02000087.1, forward strand.
CGAGATCGCCGCC
>NHBO02000088.1 GCA_002167845.2 Phycisphaera sp. TMED9
ATTGCGAGCCCACGCGTCTCACCGCTTTCACCGCGAAACAGCGACACCAGTGCCGTGGCCGCGGTCAGGTTCACGAGGCCGACCGCCGCGAGGCCTCGACCAGAGTTCGATCGTTGGGGCGGGCGGTCGCCGTCGGGATCGATGATCCGGTGTCGGCGGTGCGGATCGGTTTGCGAACGGTCGGCGGGGCAGCGTCCGCGTGACCTCATTCCGTTCGAAGGATCTTCTCCATCTTGCGGCCCTTCGCGAGTTCGTCGACGACCTTGTCGAGGTATCGCGTTTGTCGCGTCAGCGGGTTCTCGATGTCCTCGATTCGGTAGCCGCAGATGACGCCCCTGATCAGTTCCGCGTTCGGATTGAGCGTCGCCCGCGCGAAAAAGGTCTCGAAGGTCACCTCTTCGTCGATGAGGCCGTCGAGCGTCTTCTCGTCGAAACCGGTCAGCCACTCGATGACCTCGTGCAGCTCGGACTTCGTCCGGCCCTTCTTCTCGACCTTGTTGACGTAGTGGGGATAGACCGAGGCGAAGGTCATCTTCGCGATCCGTGCATCGTGCTCGGGGGTGGTCTTCGGCATGGGGCGGGCTCCGCGCGTGGATTCGATCGGTGGGAATGCACCAGTCGCCACCGATGATAGATCATCGCTCGAAGTTCCTCGGCCGGGCTGCATGGCAATGCCGTCCGGTCTTCAATCGAGGTCAAGCAGGCCGAAGGTCGCAAGGATCAACATGCCGAAGATCCCGATCGGAAAGAGCATGACGAGTACGCCGGGCACGTCGAGCAAGAGCCGCATCAATGGAATCCGACGCCGTTTCCCGGCGGTCGATGGGTCCGCTCCACACTCGGGACAGCACTGGACGCCGGCTCCGGAAACCACTCCGTCCAGGCGATAGTCACACCGCGGACAGTGGTTCGGGGCAGCNGAGCGCATTCTTCCGATCCAGCACCATCGCAGGCCCGCGATGAAGATCGCCGGCAGGAAGATGCACAGTCCGTACGTGTTCGCGTAGTACGTGATGGAGCCGATCTTGTAGGNGCCGCCACCCGTTTGAGCGAGGAACGGGATTGCGATCGCGATCGCGATCGCGGTCGGCCAGCACCAGTCGCGCAGTCGAAGCAGAAGCACCGCGACGGTGTCTCGATGATCGAAATCGGGCGGTTCCTTCGGCAACGCGATCTCTCCGACTGGTCCGGGGGCATTCGCCTCGACACGCTGAATTCTAGACGGGAACGCAGTCGATGGATCCGTGGTCTTTCAGGCTTTCATCCACGGTCATGGGGGTGGCGCTGCAGGGCTCGTCNGTTCTTCGCTCGGTTCTTTCGGAGGCCGGACAGTGGCGATGGATCGAATGTTCGTGCGGACGAGCATGCATTTCGAAGCAAGACCTGTGATAATGACGACGCATGTACTGTGCTTCCTGCAACTATTCCTTGGTAGGGCTGCCCGGTGGGCGATGTCCGGAATGCAGTCGGATCTTCGATCCGGCGGATCCGACGAGTTTTCAGCAGGGAAGATTACTGCCCCAGATTCTCTTCGGCGTCGGTGCGGCGATCGTATTGGTGTTGGTGCATTTCGTGGGATTCTGGTTTGCGCTCGGGCCGGACTACGGCTTCTCCTTCAGTGCCACATTTCTCACGAAGTTCGCCATCGGTCTCGTCGCCGCGGTGATCGCCGCCATTCTTGCGGCGGTGAATCGATCCTGGTTCGGGAAGGTCCCGCTGCTTCTTGCGGGCATCCTGTGCTGTTGGGTGGGCATCTTTCTTGGCTACGACAATGGGTACCGAAAGTGGCAGTCGGGCCCGAACCCGCCGGACGAGGCGTTCGCCGACACCGCTCCGATCGGGGCGCTCCTTCTCGGATGGCTTCCGGCGGGAATCCTCGTGGCGTGCCTGTTCGGCGTATCGTCGTTCGTGGTCATGCTGATTCGAAGGCGGGCGATCAAGAAGACGGTCGGCGAGGGAACCGGCTAGATTCCCGTCATGAACAACCCGCCTTCTCCGGATCTCTCGGCCATGACCATCGGATTCATCGGGCTCGGCCTGATGGGTCGCCCCATGGCCGAGAATCTCCACGCGGCCGGGGCCACCCTCGCGATTCCCCGCCGTGCGGCCGAGTCGATGGCGGACCTGGGGTCGGATCGGATCGAGGTCTTCGAGACGCCGGCGGAGATCGCGAAGGCCGCGGACATCGTGATTCTCATGCTTCCTTCCGCCGAGGCGGTCGACGCGGTGTGTGTCGGGCCGGACGGCCTGATCGCCTCGGCGACGCCGCAGACGCTCGTGATGGACATGGGGACGACCGACGCGGCGACGACCGCCTCCGTGGNCGGTCGACTTCAAGACGCGGGCGCGACCTTCGTCGATGCGCCGGTCAGTGGGGGGCGGATCGGTGCGACCAAGGGTCGGCTCACGATCTTCGTCGGGGCGGACTCGCCGAAGGACCACGATCGCGTCGCCCCGCTTCTGGCGGTGATGGGCGAGAACGTCACGCCCATGGGAAAGGTCGGGACGGGGCAGGCCNCGAAGGTCGTCAATCAACTNATCAGCTTNTCNNCGCAGGTCACCGTCGCNGAAGCGATGGCGTTGGCGCGACGTTCGGGGCTCGAACTCGACACCCTGATCCCGGCGCTCGCGGGTGGTGCGGCGGACTCCGTGGTGCTGCAGATCCTGGGCCCCCGGATGGCGGCGGAGGACTGGTCGATCACCGCCCACATGTCGCTCGCCGAGAAGGACCTCGGCATCGTGATCGATACGGCCGAGGCTCGTGGGCTCGATCTGAAGGTCACCGAGGCGGCGAGGGAACGTTGGACGGATGCGATCCGGGGCATCGGCGCCGAACACGACATCGCGGAGATCGTGCGGCTCGTCGACCCGGAATTCTCAGGCGGTGGCTGGCACGGCGGTGGCGATGCGGTCGGTTCCGGAACTGACGACTAGTTCGCTGAATCACGAGCGTTCGCCGCGTCGGTGGTCATCTCGTCCGCTTGCGGAGCCCCAGCAGTTCCTCGGCCCGTTCGCCGAGCGGCCGGTCCGCGAGGGTGGGCTCGGTGTGTTCCGCGAGATGTTCGACGACCTCGGCGTAGACCGTCTCCCGATCGGGACTGGTGTCGATCTCCTCGCAACGGCCCTTCTCCTTGAAGAGGCTCACCGTCGGAAGCGTGACCGCCTTGAAGGTGTCGAAGCGCTGCTTGAGGCTCTTGAGATTGTCATCGCTTCGCCCCGAGTACTTCGCCCGGCCCATGATCCGCTCCTCGAGCACCGGGTACGGGCATTCGAAGTAGAGCATTCGCGGGAGTTCCGCGTGACGACCGAAGACCTCGTACCAGGCGTCGAGATTCCCGAGTGACCGCGGGAAGCCGTCGAGCAGGAAGTTGTTCCGGCCGGTGGTTCGGGTGATCGTGTCCATCGCCTTCTTGAGCAGGGTCACCACGATGTCGTCGGGGACGAGATTTCCCGGCGTGATGAAGCCGTCGATGGTCTCGGCCAGCGGACCACCATGCTCGAGCTCCGCCCGCAGGATGTCGCCGGTCGACAGATGCGTCCAACCCAGTTGCGCCTCGGCGAGCTCGCACATCGTTCCCTTGCCGGCGCCGGGTCCGCCGAGCACGAAGACCACGTTGGGCTCGGGGCAGGGCTGCCGGGGATCGCAGTGATGGATGGTGATGGTGGGGGCGGGGGCGACGCCCTTCTTGTAGACGTGCCACGCCCGGTCGGTCGGCGGCAGGTCATCTTCGCACGTGATGTCGTAGGCGAGATGTCCGTCGAGCCGGGCGATTCGCCAGGAGCGGTAGCTGTTCGAGTAGGAGAGGGACGGACTTCGCTCGCCCTTCCCGTCCGCACGGTCCCAGGCCATCTTCCCGTTCCAGTAGCCGAGGCTCGAGACCGTCCCCGACTCGCTCGCCGCCGATGGTGCGGTCGACGGCACGAAGAGACCGTCGATCTCCGGAATGCCGGCGCCGGACACTTCGATGAACAACGTGTTCGGAATGGGGGCGTCGGTGGGGGGCATGGCAGTCTGCGACGGTGTGATCGAGGTCGAACGAGTCGCGCGGTGAGCGGCCGCGTGGGATCGGATGTGGAATCCAAAAGTGTATCGCCCGCGGGCTCGAGTGATCGGCCGGCGTCCATTCGGTCGCCGTTCGGGTTCACGCGGATGGATCGGGCGTCAGTTCAGCGATGCGCCGGAGCTCGCGGGGCTGCCGGTCGCCCTCAAGTTCCACGATGAGACCGGGGATGTCGATCTTTCGGAGCCGATCGGGATTCCACTTCCGCTCGACCAGTTCCGCCTGCAGCGCCTTGAGTCGGGGGATCTGCGAGGCGGCGGCCCCGCCATAGACCCGGAGTGCGTTCAAGCATCGCTCGATCCGGTTGCCCATGCCCCAGCGTTCGGGGTCGACCATCGTCACGCACCACGGCACGCCCTCCGCGATCCCGTGCTTGGCGAAGAGATCGAGTCCGGAAAGTCGGATTTCGTCTGCGAACATGATGCCGCTCGGCGCGGGCTCGATGATCGCCTGGTGAATGGCCGGCAGCAGGGGTTTGATCGACTCGAGGGAGAGATTCCGGTAGACGGAGTCGAACGTGCCTCGGGCTCGACCATCCTGGTTCTGAAGCCCCGCGGCGATCGCCGCTTGAAGGGTATCGGGATCGACACCTTCAAGAGATCTTCCGAGCATTCCTTCGCGGCGATTGAACAGGGCGAAGCAGAGATATCGCTGCTGCATTCCTCGAGGGTCGGATGCGTCCGGTTCTTCGGTGAGCATGGTGAGGAGATCCGGAACCGTGCTCATCGCGGGGCCGCCGATCGCGGCGAGCGCTTCAGCACTCTTGATTCGGAGCCAGAGGTCTTCGGCGTCGAGCGTGCTTCGCAATTCGGGAACCAATGAAGCGGCACGGGCCTCGAGCATGATGGCCGCCTGGCACGCGCCCAGCCGGGAGTACAGATCGTTCCGCCGGAGCATCTTTCGCAGCGCCGACGTCGGATCGCCGTCACGTCGGGCGAGTTCGATCGCCGCCCGCTCCCGCACCACCGGCGACCAGCTTTCGAGGTTGCGGAGGAGTTGTCGGTCGGAGCGGTCGGACCAGGCTTCGAGTCGGGTGCGGGAACCCCAGTCTCGACCGTCCGCGACGAGCGATTCGGCGTTCTTTCGGTCGAGCTCAGGCGCGGTGCTCGGGGTTCGTCCGGTGAGATGGATTTCATCAAGCGGTTGGGCGTACGCGAGCAGCATCGCGCCGGTCGCATCCCAGTTGCGATAGCTGTCGGGCTTCGCTTGCGGCGGGCCCTGATGTCGGAACGTTCCATCCCAGCGGCGAGCAAGATCGTAGTACCAGCCGAACTCCTCCATCCAGGCGCCGCTCGCGTCCGATCCCGAGAGGGCGACGCCGGGCATCGCCCAGAGCATGTTGAAATAGTTGCCGGTGTGTCCGTTGTCGCGCTCGTTGCCGTGGGAGGCCACGCTCATTCGCGAGAAGTACTCGGCGGCCTCGGCATCCGCCAGCAGATTGAAGAGGATCGCGGCGGCGCCGTTCTTGCCGTTGTCGTCGTGGGTCTGGATCCATGGATGGTGGTCCCCGTACGGAACGCTTCCCTTGCCGACGTAGAACCGCATCAGGCGGGCGCTCTTCTCGATCGCCTCGTCGAGCTCGGGATTCTCGACGCCGGCCTTCCGCGCGAGGACCATCGAGATGGTGAGCGGAAGCCCCGGGGCGTTCATCATCCCGTAGCCGGAGAGCCGGCCGTTGGACTGCACCATCCGGTGGCCCCAGGAGCCCACTTCGCTCTGGCCGTTGACGATCTCCATCGTGATTCGCTCGAGGTTCGGCATGAACGTGCGATCCCCGGTCGCGAGCACGTACTCCGCCATCAGAATGTTGATCGGGCCATACCACCAGGAATGCAGGCTGCGTCGTTCGAGATCGGAGTACGTCGAGAACGACTCGACCTGCTGTCGGACCAGTGGGAGGTAGTCGGGGTTGCCGCTCGCGAGCAGGGCGAGGGCGTTGTAGCAGCGCTCGATCGGCGTGCCCTTCTCCGGGTTCGCGGCCATCTTTTGTGCGAGCGATGCACAACCGCGTTGGAAGATCTTCGTCGACTTGGGGCAGTCGAACGGGGCGGTCGAGGCGTATCGCCCCAGCACCGGGAGCTTCACCGTGACTCTCTTTCGTCTGCCGTCGCGCCAGTTGATCAGGACGAGTCTTCCGCTCGATGCTTCGGCGATCCCGATCGCGCGGCCGAGTTCCGTTCGCGGATCGGTCTTGAAGAGTCGGCCGGCGGCGCCCAGGATCACGTCGCCCGGTTTCAGGACGCCATCCGCGGGAGATCCCGGGTCGACCTCGGTCACCATGATCTGCCGGGCCTCACTGGTCTCCAACTTGTTGCTGTACATCCATCCCCGGGCGCCGGTGGGACCGAGGTTCCAATCGTGGGTGGCGCCCTCGGGAATCGCCTCACCCTTGGTGAAGTCGGGATTCGAAACCTTCGATGGAGGTGCGGCGATCACCGAGGTGGAGAGCAGGCCGCCCATCACGGCGAGGACGATCAGGATCGAGCGCGACAACTTTGCCATTGAAGAGAGGCCTTTCAGAAGGGCGAAGACGCCCGATCAACGTATCGAGGGGCACGGCGAACGGTCGTCATTCTAATCCGAGTTCGGCCGAGATCCGTCAGGGAATCACACTGATCGGTATTCCTGAAGCCAAGAGAGCATCCGGGGAACCCCGGTTTCGACGATGATGTCCCGGTCAGGTCGGAGTCAGGCACCACGTCGCCATTCGGATTCCGACGGTCGGTTGAAAAGGAACTTGAATCATGCGGAATCACCTCGGTCGGTTCGGACTCTCCGTCGCGCTGCTTTCTTTCCTCACGCTCGGGCATTCCGCCGCCGCGGAGGCACCGGTGAAGGTCTTCTTGCTTGCCGGTCAGTCGAACATGGTCGGCGCCGGCCAGATCAAGGCGAATCCCGATCGGAACGACGGGCAGGGGTCGTTGGAATGGATGGTGGAGTCATCGCCACTCAAGGCGAAGGTTCAGGGATTGCGGAACTCGTCCGGCGAATGGGTCGAACGCGACGACGTTCGGATCTGGAACTTCGGACGCACCGGTGGATTGAAGCCGGGTTACGGGTCGAACCCCGGAACCATCGGGCCGGAACTCGGATTCGGCATGGTGGTGGGGGAAGCCTTCGACGAGCCGGTGCTGCTCATCAAGATCGCCTGGGGTGGGAAGAGCATCGGCAAGGACTTCCGCCCGCCGAGCGCGGGTGGAGAGGTCGGTCCGGAATACCGGATCCTCGTTGATCGCACGAAGGAGGTTCTGGAGGATGCGGGAAGGCAGTTCCCCGAGCTCGCCGGTCGGACCTTCGAACTCGCGGGCATCGGCTGGCATCAGGGATGGAACGATCGGGTCAACCAGGAATTCAACGATGCGTACGAAGTGAACCTCGCGCACTTCATCCGCGACATTCGTCGTGACCTGAAGTCGCCGGACCTTCCGTTCGTCATCGCGGAGACCGGAATGAGCGGTCCGAACGAGAAGCATCCGCGAGCCTTGTCGCTCATGGCTGCGCAGGCCGCGGTCGCGAAGATGCCGGAATTTCAGGGGAACGTGGCCTTCGTCGGCACACGGAATTTCTATCGATCGCCGGAAGCCTCGCCTTCCGGGCAGCAGTACCACTGGAACAGCAACGCCGAGACCTACTACCTGATCGGCGAGGCCATGGGTGAGGCGATGCTTGAGTTGTGTTCGAGCAAGTGAGCAGGGAGACGGTCGGCGATCCCTGAAAGGTTCACTTCAGCGCGGGAACGATGGCTTCGGCCCACATCTCGTAGCCCGTCGGAGTGAGATGGAGAAAATCGGGCATGAGTTCCTTTGGAATCGATCCGTCCGGACCGACGAACCGATCGCCGAGCGCATCGATCGTGTATCGAGGTGCTCCGCCGTTCCTGGTGGCGGTCGCGTTCCTGGTGGCGACGAACGATCTCAACGCCTGATTGATCTGGCAGATGTCACCCCGCATCGGATTGATTCGTTCGCCGCGAGGGAAGATCTCGAGAATGTGGATGGTGGCGTCGGGGCATTGCGTCGCGAGCACCTCCGAGACCTTGGTGACGCCCGCGAGGGTTTCCGCGGCATCACTGGTTCCGTGACCGAGATTGTTCGTGCCGATCAGCAGGACGACGTGCTTCGCCTCAAGGCGGTCCAGCGGAGCCTCCTGGAGTCGCCACAGCACGTTCTCGGTTCGATCACCCGAGTTCCCGAGGTTGAGCGCGCCGAGCGGTGCGATGTGCTTCTTCCATGTCGCCGCGCCTGGCCCTTCCCAGGCCTGAGTGATGGAGTCGCCCACGAACAGGACATCGCATGGCTTGGACTCGCGGGCTCGTCGGATGAGTTCAGCCTCGCGATCGATCGCCCAGGCATCGGTTCGGGCCGCCGGGACGAGTGAGCTCGGGGGTGTCGCTTGGGCCGCGACGGGATCCTGCGGGGAGGCATGCGGGGTGGCGAGCAGGGGGCAGGATGCGACGGCGATGATGGCAAGGGTGTGAAGGGTCATGGATGAATTGTTCACCCAAGCCCCATGAGGCGTCAAATCGCGCTTTCGGGCAGCGGCTGATCGATTTTGATCCGGGGAGGCGGAGATCGAGCCTGAGAATCGATGGCGGGCGGGCACCGGTCCAGAGATTCTCTGGAATCGGCCCTGTGGCCGTCAGGCACGAGTTCATGGCGCGTTCCGACCCGGCGGGGTGCTCGCGGAGGCCCACTCTGCCGAGATTAGGGCTTGTTTTTAGGTTTTCTGGAAAAATCGACCAGTGCGATGCTACATTTGAGGCGTGCTGGAACGATTCTGGAACGTGTTTCAGCGACCGTTTTTTTCCGTTTCTGGATCAGAGTCGCCTCATGCCGAGTGTTCGTGAAATCGCGGAGTCCGTCAACGTCTCGATCGGGTCGGTATCGCGCGTCTTGAACAATCAGCCGCACGTGAGCCCCGAGTTGCGTGCCAAGGTTCTCAAGGCGGTGAACGAGCTGCGGGATGACTCGGCGATGGGCTCGCCTGGCGTGACGACTTCGATTGCGTTCGCGTACCGAGGACAGTCCTTCCTGTCGCCCTATGACGCGGCGTTGTTGCACGGGATCGCCGAAGGGCTGGCACCGACCGAGCACGACTTGATGGTCGTGAACACGGCGAGGGGTCGAGGGCTAGGGGGGTCGCTCGGTCAGACGCTGATTCGGCGCGGTGTCGCCGGGGTCGTGTTCCGTGCCGCCACCAAGGACCACGGCCTCTTCAGTGAACTTGCCACGGAACGATTTCCGACCGTCGTCATCGCGGAGAGGATCGAGAGCGAGCACATCGGTTGCGTGCACTTCGACGCCGAGTTGGCGATCGCCCAGGCTCTGTCACATCTGGTGCAACAGGGACATCGAAAGATCGCGATCGCACTGAACGCGATCGACGACTACGACCATGCCCAGAGATTCGCCGCCTATCAGCATTTTCTCGCCAAGCACGATCTTCCGACCGACGATCGCTGGATCATTCGAAGCCCGGGATGGGACTCGAACGGTGGTTCGGCGCTGCGAAAGCTCATGGCTCTGCCCGACCGGCCGACCGCGATCTTCATGACGGACCCGGGGTTGGGATCGGGGCTCTGCATCGAAGCACTGCGGATGGGAGTTCGGATCCCTCAGGATCTCTCGGTGATCGGTTTCGACGATTCCGAGGGGCGTTACGACACCTTCCCGCGGCTTTCATCGGTCTGCCAGCATGTCGGCCTCCTCGGAGAGACCGCGCTTCAACACCTTCTCGACGTCATCGCTCGTCGCTCAGCACCTCGCGAGATCAAGCTTGAGTGCTCGTTCGAGCCGTTGGATTCTACCGCTGCCCCGTTCAGTGATCTCTGATCGGATTCTTCCCCGTTCGATGGACCAGCAAGGCGATCTAGGCCTCCAAGGAGTTTGAAATGAAGATGGGTCAATCACGGCGTTCCGGACGATTCACCACCGTCATCGCGTTTCTTGCGGCGGCGGTGGCGGGAGTGTTCGGGAGCTCGGCGGCCGCCGAGGTTGAGGTGATCGCGCTGGACTTCGGTGCCGGTCGCGGTGCGGCGCCCGTCTATACCGGCGAGTTCGACGGCACCGATGGCTTCATCGGCTTCGGGATCTCCGCTGACGGAGTCGTCGAGAGTCCTTCGATGGACATCGGGAACGGAGTCACGCTCAGCTTCACCAACGTCAGTGGCTGGAACAACAGCAACAACGACACGGCGGACATCGACACCCTTCTCTGGGACCACATCTTTTCCGCGAGTCTGGAGGCCGACGATCCCGTGGCGTTCGATCTCACCGGTCTCGACGCCGACGACATCGTCGTCCTGGAGTTTCTGGACAAGCTCGATGGTTCGGCGATGGTGACCTTCAATGGTCTCGAGACGCTGGTCGATGCGAATGGACTTGGTTTCGTCGACGTCTCGGGTGGCGGTGTCACCGGCTCGACGAGTTACAGCGGATCCTTCACCGGCGCCTCGGGCTCGGGCGAAGGCAATCTTGCCGCGGCTCGGATCATCATCATCTCCGAGGGCGGAGGAGGAGGTGGTGCAGGATGCCCCGGCGACTTCAACGACGACGGAATCGTCGACGGTGCCGACTTCGGATTCCTCCTCGGTGCCTGGGGCAAATGCGGCGGATGTCCGGAAGACCTGAATGAAGACGGCTTCGTGAATGGTGCGGACATCGGTGCCTTCCTGGTGGTCTGGGGTGATTGCCCCGACGATCCGGGGGTGACCGGGGCCTGCTGTCTCGGCATGAGTTGCTACGACGTCTCCTCCGGCGACTGTGCCGATGCCGGCGGTGATTACGGAGGAGACGGCTCGGTATGTACGCCGACTTCCTGTGACGGAAGCGATGATCCCGCCGACTGTCCCGACTGCAATTGTTGCGAAGCGAACGGAGGCACCAATTGCTCCGACGCCGCGTGCACCGCTCTGGTGTGCGACGTCGATCCCGCATGCTGTCTGACCGGGTGGGACTCCATCTGTGCCGGGCTCGCGGAGACCGAATGCAACGCCTGCGACGGTACGACGCCCCGAATGATGGCGCTCGACTTCGGTACCGGCGGCGGAAACGGGCCGGTTTTCGCGGGGACCTTCGACGGCACCAGCGGATTCGTCGGATTCGAAATCAGTGAGAACGGCGTGGTGGAGAGTCCTTCGATGGACATCGGTGACGGCGTGACTCTCACCTTCACCAACGTCAGCGGCTGGAACAACAGCAATGGAAACGTCTCCGACGTCGATACCTTGATCGGTGATCACTTCTTCTGCGCCGCATTGGACGCCGACGATCCGGTCGCTTTCGAGATCTCCGGTCTCGATCCGGCGGAGACCGTGGTCCTCGAGTTCGTCGATCGACGCGGTACGGAAAGAGCGTTGGTCACCTTCGAAGGAGCGACGACTCTGGTCGACAACGACTTCGCATTCACCGATGTCTCCGGTGGGGGCGTCACCGGATCGACGAGTTACAGCGGTTTCTTCACGGGCGGTGATGGGAGCGGCGAAGGAAATCTTTCGGGTGCGAGGATCTTCATCTACGCCGAAGGCCAGGGCGGTGGCGGCGGCGGTGGCGAAGAAGGACTCTGTCCGGACTGCAACTGTTGTGAGCCGAACGGTGACACCAGCTGCTCGGATCCGGGCTGTACGACGCTGGTCTGCAACGTCGATCCGATCTGCTGCGAATTCGGCTGGGACACCGTCTGTGCCGGCATCGCGGAAGACGTCTGTAATGAATGTGACGGCACGGCGCCGTGACTTGAATCTCAGTTTTTCTGCTCGACCTGCTCCCGCTCGATGGCCGGAGTCAATCGATGATGGGATACCTCGGTTCTTTCTGTTCGAATTCCAATCAGGAGAAAAAAGCGGAGTCGGTTTTCAGGTTCAAAGCACGTGGCGTTCTTCGCCGGGTTGGCATTGGACGTTCTTTGAGGAAACGCGGTTCCGCAGATCAATCCCACATCTTCTCGGCATCATCGATCGTCGGATCGAACCAGGTCCCGTCGCTTTCGGCGGCTGGCTCGACCCACTTGAATCCACGGCTCCGCCGGCAGAGACGACCTCCGCTGACTGACGCCACTTCCTTCCCACCCCTTTCCTGAGTCCGGATCCATCCGGAACCCCTCGTATTGAATTGGAGAGTCAAAGAGATGACACGCACCACTCGATTTGGAACAATGTTCCGCGGCCTCACGATGGCTGCGGGGCTGGCCGTCGGCCTTTTTGCCGGTCAGGCCAACGCAGATACCACGACGACCGCCGTCGACTTCGGCATGACCGGTGACAACTGCGGGCCGAGTCCCGTCTACGCCGGTACCTTCGACGGCACCAGTGGCTTCATCGGCATGGAGATCGGCAACTGTGGCGACCAGGTCGACGTGACCGTCGACATTGGAAACGGCGCGACGTTCTCGTTCACCAACGTCACCGGCTGGAACAACTCCGACACCAGTGACGTGAACGACATTCGTGCCCTCACGGGCGACCACTTCTTCTCCAACTGGGCTGGCAGTGGTCCGGTGAGTTTTTCATTCGACGGTCTCAACCCTGACGACATCCTCGTCGTCGACTTTGCCGACCGCAAGGGTGGCGAGCGAGCCCTGGTCACCTTCGAAGGCGTCGAAACCATGGTGGAGGGCGTCGTCGGCGATGATGGTGTCTTCACCAACGTCGGTGTCGTGACCGGTTCCTCGAGCTATAGCGGGTCGTTCACCGGACCCAACGGCGACGGCGAAGGCAACCTCAGTGGCGCCCGATTCACCGTCATCAGCGCCGGCAAGGGCAGCGGCCCGAGCGGCGCCTGCTGCTTCGGCGAGAACTGCTGGGACATCGGCGGCAACGACTGCGTCGCGGCCGGCGGCGAGTTCGGCGGCGAGGGCTCGGTCTGCGATGCGAGCACCTGTGCACCTCCGGAACTCATGGAATGCTGCGTCGCGGGTGAATTGCCTTCGTGCCTCGACGTCGAATGCGCCAATGCCGTCTGCGTCATCGACCCCGACTGCTGCCTCCTGATGTGGGATGCGGACTGCGCCAAGATGGCCATCGACATCTGCAACGGCTGCGACGGCACCACCAACATCCAGGTGAACGCCATCGACTTCGGCATGGTCGGGGCCAACTGCGGTGGGCCGACTCCGGTCTTCAGCGGGATTTTCGATGCCACCGGTAACTTCGGTGCCATGGAGATCCAGGACTGTGGTCAGCAGATCGACGTCTCCTACGACCTTGGCAACGGTGCGAGCTTCAGCTTCGCGAACGTCACCGGCTGGAACAACACCGATGGCGTCCCCGACAGCAGCCCGCAGGCTTTGACCGGTGACCACTTCTTCTCCAACTGGGACGGCAGCGGACCGGTCAGCTTCTCGCTGAGTGGTCTCAACCCTTGCGACACCGTGATCCTCGAATTCGTGGACCGTCGTGGCAGTGAGCGGGCCCTGGTCACCTTCGAAGGCGTTGAAACCCTGGTCGACGGCGTCCCCGACGGCGACGGCAGCGGTGTCTTCACCGGCGTCGGCGAAGTCTCCGGAAGCGACTTCTACAGCGGTTCGTTCACCGGACCCGATGGCAATGGCGAAGGTAACCTCGCTGGCGCCAAGATCGTCATCATTCCCGGTGGCGACTGTGGATCCTGCCCCGGTGACTTCAATGGCGACGGAATTGTCGACGCCGCGGACATCGGGTCCCTTCTCGCCGCCTGGGGCATCTGCGAGGGCTGCGCACAGGACCTCAATGATGACGGTGTGGTGAATGGTGCCGACCTCGGTCTGTTCGTCGGACTCTGGGGACCTTGTCCCTGATTCGACGGTCATCCGTCAAACCCTCCTCTCCGGCGGGGGCGCACTGCGTCCCCGTCGGGTTTCGGTCCGGGGGATTCGGGCCGGTCGGGCCTCTTTGATGGTTCAAAATGACCCGGTGCGGGCGGTGAACCGCACGCACCGGGTCTTGTCTATGATCCCGACGGAGAAAGGAACACTGTTCCATTTGGAGTTCCGGAAGACCATGTACCCATCTCGCTTTGGATTCGCGGTGCTCCCGCGATTGGCAATCACAGCGGTCATCTGCGGAGGTACGTTCGTCGTGCACGCGAATGACCTTCCTGATCTCGCGGCTCGTTCGGGGGAGACGCTCTTCACCGAGTTGAGTCCGGAGAAGACGGGGCTGGATTTCGTGAATCCGCTTCTTCCAGATCACCCGAAGAATTATCTCTATCCGTTCGGGTATGCCTGTGGCGGCGTGAGCATCGGTGACCTCGATGGCGATGATCGTGCGGACGTGTTCTGCGTCGGAGGGCCGGAGTCGAACGGCCTTTTCCTTCAGCTCGCCCCTGACGCGGAGAATCCAGATGGTGAACTCAGGTTCGCCCGGGTGGAGGGAGNAAAGACCGANGGTGGATTCGCGTGGGGNACGGGTGCGTCGCTGGTCGACATCGATGGGGATGGCGACCTCGACATCTACGTGTGCAATTACGACACGCCGAATCAGCTCTACATCAATCGNTCGACGCCGGGAAATCCGAAGTTCACCGAAGAAGCCGCGGCTTATCGATTGAACATTCGAGATGCGTCCATCACATCGACTTTCGCGGACATCGACAATGACGGGGATCTCGACGCGTACGTCGGTTGCAATCGCTACGTGCCTCCAAAGGGTCTTCCGATGGAGGCGCCGGGCGAGTACGACCCGGAAACCGGGACGGTCACCATGTTTCCGAAGTACGAGCGATACTTCCGCGCCTGGAAAAAGCCGGACGGGAACTTCGAAGGCGACAGTTACGGTCGTGACGACTACCTGCTCTTGAACAACGGCCCGGATGCGAAGGGGCAGATCAAGTTCTCCAGGATCACCGAGCCCGCCGGCATCGAGGGATCGGGCCATGCGCTCTCCGCGACCTGGCTGGACATCGACGAAGACGGTCTGCTCGATCTGCATGTGGCCAACGACTTCGAAGATCCGGATCGGCTGTATCGGAATCTGGGCCCGGACTCGCGTGGGATGGTTCGATTCGAGAACGTGATCGGTGACGTGCTTCCCTACACGTCGTGGTCGAGCATGGGCGCCGATCAGGCGGACCTCGACGGCGACGGACTGCTTGATCTGATGGTCGCCGACATGTCGGCGACCACGCACTTCAAGGCCAAGGTCAACATGGGCGAGATGGGAGGTCGGCAACGACAGGTTCTCGAAGAGGGTTGGCCTCGCCAGGCGATGCGGAACATGCTCTACCTCAACACCGGTCGAGGCGTCTACCGGGAGGGGGGCTTCATGGCGGGGCTCAACAGTTCCGACTGGACCTGGGCCGTCAAACTGGCGGACTTCGATCAGGATGGAATGCCCGATGCGTACTTCACCAACGGGATGAGTCGGAACTACACCGATTCCGACGTGCCTTTCTCGGGGCGCCAGCGGTACGGTCGTACCCAGTGGGATCACTTTCGAGATCAGCCACCGCTCGCGGAGCGGAACATGGCGTTCCGAAACTCCGGGGATCTCCGGTTCGACGACGTCTCTGAAGAGTGGGGGCTCGACAAGAACGGGATGAGTTACAGCGCCGCCTACGGGGATCTCGACGGCGATGGTGATCAGGACCTCGTGGTCGCGAACCTCGATGGACCGGTGTCGATCTATCGCAACGAGGCGACGGGGAACTGGCTGAACGTCCGGCTGCGTGGTTCGGGCTCGAATCGTCATGGGATCGGCGCGATCGTTCGTCTCTCGACCGAGTCTCACGGAACGCTGACCCGCATGGCGAATCCCTGGACTGGTTGGGCATCGACCAACGGGAGTGACCTTCACTTCGGTCTCGGCGACGACGAGCAGGTGAATTCGATCGAGGTGATCTGGCCGGGAAACCGCGTGCAGAGACTCGGTGCCACCAAGGCGAACCAGCTTCTGGTGATCGAGGAGTCCGCGGAACTCGAAGATCGAACGACCAGACCGGAGGCGAACTTCACGGATGCGAGCGGAAAGGTCGGTCCGGACTTCGTCCATCGCGAGAACGTCCACGATGATTTCAAGGCGCAGCCACTGTTGCCCGGCAAACTCTCGGCATTCGGGCCATGCATGGCCTGGGGGGATGTGAACGACGACGGCCGGATCGACGTCTTCTTCGGCGGGGCGAGGAATCAGGCCGGCGAACTGTGGCTCAACGGGGGGCAAGGGCGATTCACAAAGGCGTCGGAAGACGTCCTCGGTGCGGACTCGATCTGTGAGGATGCCGACGCGTGCTGGTTCGATGCCGAGGGCGACGGTGATCTCGATCTGCTGGTCGCCAGCGGAAGCGTGGAACATCTGGAAGGGGACTACCGGCTCCTGAACCGGCTCTATCTCAACCAGGGGCTGGCCGCGGACGGCGTCAGCCCTCGATTCGAGCGGGCGCCCGACTCGGTGCTGGCGGATCTCGCGTTCAGCAGTGGTGCGGTCGCGGCGGGCGACTTCGATCGTGACGGCGACATCGATCTGTTCATCGGGAGCCGTTCGGTTCCGGGTCTCTACCCGACCACGCCGAAGAGCCACCTTCTATTGAATGAATCTTCCGAAGGTGAGGTCCGGTTCGCGGACGCGACGGAACGGCTGGCTCCGGGGCTCTCCGAGGTCGGCCTGGTGACCGATGCGGATTGGATGGATGCCGATGGAGACGGTTGGGATGACCTGGTCGTCTCCACGGAGTGGGGCCCGGTGCATCTGTGGCGGAACGATGACGGCCGGCTCCTCGACGCGACCGATACCGCCGGCCTGGGAGGCATGAAGGGTTGGTGGAACGGGCTTCGCGCGGTCGACGTGGACGGCGACGGTGACACCGACCTCCTCGCACTCAACGTGGGGCTCAACACCAAGTACGGTCGNCCAACCGCGGAGAGTCCGGCGATTCTCTACTACGGTGACATGGACGGCAGCGGAACACCGCATCTGGTCGAGGCCAAGAGCAAGAAGAATGACCTTCTCCCGGTTCGTGGTCGGAGCTGCAGTGCCAATGCGATGCCGGTCATCCGTCAGAACTTCGGGACTTTCCGCGACTTCGCGTTGGCAGATCTACCGACCATCTACACGGCCGAGCGTCTGGACGGGGCCATGCAGTTCGAGGCCAATGGATTCGAGTCCGGCGTCTGGATCAACGAATCCACTTCTGGCGCTCCGGCATTCGAGTTTCAGGCGTTCCCCTCGATCGTCCAANTCAGTCCCGCCTACGGTGCCGCGGTGGCTGACTTCAACGGAGACGGATTCACCGACGTCTTCCTCGCGCAGAATCATGATCATCGGGAGCCCGAGACGGGGATCTGGCGCGGAGGGGTCGGGCAGATGCTTCACGGAACCGAGTCGGGTGAGTACGTACCCGCCACCGCGCTGGAGACGGGAATCCTCCTCCGCGGAGACGCCACCTCGGCGGAAGCGGTCGATGTGGATGGTGATGGTGACCCTGATCTCGTCGCCACACAGAACAATGACCGGGTTCGGGTCTTCCTGAATCAACGGTGACCGGGCAACGCATGCCTTTTCGTCCCTGCTGATACCTTTCAAAGCCGGCCTCCGGCATCGGTTCGGATGGCTCGACGCAATCGACTCACGGAGTGGTTCGCTCGCGGACCGAGTCGTGAGCCCAACGCCGAGCACGACGGGATGATTGCCCGCTTCTTCGTTGCGATGAATCGGAAGGAGGCTGTCTTCGGAGCTCCGCGTCGTTCACGTCGGAGATCTCAACTCAATCGCGGTGGACTGGGGGCCGATCTCCTGGCCGGTCGTCGACATGAAGCGGGATTGGGAAGTAGTGTTCCCCGAACCAGGCCGAACTGAACTGAGTGATTCGAGCGTCATAGTCAACGCCATCGCACCATCGGAGATCCGAAACCCATGCTTCGTACCCTTTCGACCCTCATCTTTCCCGTCGCGTTCGCCCTTGTAGTGCTCGCCACAGGTTGTTCCACGCCGAAGCGAAACGCCGTGCCGCGCGAGCACATTCGGGACGCTTCGCCGCCGGGGATGGAGTCGTGGAGAATCACCCGGGACGACGACCCGACCTCCGGGGGGCCGGGCGCCGTGGATCGGGTGGGACGTCTGATCGACCAGATGAAGGCCAGCGGTCTCGATCGCGCGCCGATCGAGGTGCTCGCGATCTCGGGCGGCGGTGAAAACGGCGCGTACGGTGCCGGACTTCTCTGCGGTTGGTCGGAGTTGGGAACCCGGCCGTCGTTCAACGTCGTCACGGGGGTCTCGACCGGTGCCCTCACCGCACCGTTCGCGTTCCTTGGATCCGACTACGACGACGCACTCAAGACCTGTTACACCACGCTCAGCACGAGCGAACTCGTCACCGAACGGGGGCTTCTCGAAGGCCTGACCGGCGATGCAATGAGCGATCCGGACGGACTTCTGGAGATGCTCTCGACGCAGTTCGACGAGGCGGCGTACCGTCGGATGGGGGAGGAGCATCTCAAGGGAAGACGCCTGTTCGTCGGGACCACGAATCTCGACCGCATGGAGCCGGCCTACTGGTGCCTGAGCGCGATCGCGGCCGAGGACCTCCCCGGCGGACGCGAGCTCGCCCTCGACATCATCCTCGCCTCCGCGTCCATCCCCGGCGTCTTCCCGCCGGTGATGATCGAGGTGGTGACTCCGGATGGTCGTACCTACGACGAGATGCACGTCGATGGCGGTGTCTCGGCCCAGGTCTTCACCTATCCCGTCGCGCTTCGGCTCCGTGACTCCGAAGTCCTCGGGGACGAACGCAGGGGAACGCCCACGGTCTGGGTGATCCGCAACGCGCCGCTCGTGTTCCGGTACAAGCAGGTGGCGAGATCGCTCTTCGAGATCGCAGGACGATCGATCTCCGGCCTGATTCGAAGCAACGGCATCGGGGACCTCTATCGGATCTGGCTCACGTCGATCCGAGACGGATTCGACTTCCGCCTCGCGTCGATTCCCTTCGACTTCGACGTCGTACCCTCGGAACCCTTCGATCCGGTCCACATGAAGGCGTTGTTCGAGCGTGGCCGAAGCGACATTCTCGCCGGCGAGGCGTGGCGCGATCATCCGCCTCAGATCGAGGCCGCGGATGTGGAGGCGCTCCGGATGGAACTGAACGGCCGGGTCCGGGATTCGACTCGGCCCTGACGATCGAGCCCGCGAGCTTCGAGCCGGCCGCGGCGACGTCGCATGTTGTTTCGACTGGCGGGAACGACTACCATACGGGGCTCGGTTCCAGTGACTGGTTCGCCCGGTATCGCAATTGCGATCCGAACTCCCGTTTCGTCGCGATCCGAATTTCCACTCGCGGTGGCCCCGAACCGAATCGGCCTCCCCAATCCACGTTCCCTCCGGTCGATCGGAACTCGTTCCGATCCTGACCGTCCACGTCACTCTTCCGCGAGGTGTGGCGAGACCGTTTTTCGCACGATCCCAACCATGTCCCAGTTCACCATTCACCTTCCCTCGTTTCTCCCCATCGGCCACCGTGAACTCGATCTTCGTTCCGGTTCCAGCGGTTCCTTCAAGGCCGACATCCTTTCCGGAATGACGGTGGCGCTCGCGCTGGTGCCCGAAGCGGTGGCATTCGCGTTTCTCGCCGGTGTCCCGCCGTTGGTCGGCCTCTACGCGGCCTTCATCATCTGTCTCATCACGTCGGTGCTTGGTGGGCGGCCGGGGATGATCTCGGGCGCCACCGGAGCCATGGGCGTCGTCGTCGTGGCGCTGGTCGCCCAATACGGGATCGGCTTTCTCTTTCCCGCGGTGGTGCTCTGCGGGTTGATCCAGGTCACGGTGGGACTGCTGCGCATGGGCAAGTTCATTCGCATCGTCCCGCATCCCGTGATTCTCGGTTTCGTCAACGGGCTCGCGGTGGTGATCCTGCTGGCGCAACTCGGAAGCTTCAAGACGCTGGACGCGGAGGGCGCCATGGCGTTCCTTTCGGGCGGCCGGCTCTGGCTGATGCTCGGCATGGTGGTGGCGACGATGGCGATCATCGCGTTTCTTCCTCGTCTCACCAAGGCGATTCCGTCGTCACTGGCCGCCATTCTCGTCGTCTCGCTGGTCGCGTTCTTCATCAACGGGTCCGGTGGTGTCGTTCCGGCCGCCGACGGCGACGTCTCGGCCGAGTCGCCTCGCCCGATGCTGACGGTGGGCGACATGCTGGTGGACAGCACGGTCGCGGCGGCGGTGCAGGAGGCTCAGCGGGAGAAGGACCTCGCGATGCTGGCAACGGCGCAGGCGGGGCTTCCCGAGGGCGTCGAGGTCGTCCCGGATCCCGGAACCTCGATCGCGCCCCTCACCCAGGAGGAACGCCGCGCCGCGATCGCGTCGGTCGACGTCTCCAAGGTGGGAATCGCCGGTGGGCTTCCCCGTCCGGCCTGGTGGGACTTCAGTCTGCCTCCGTTCACCCTCGCCACCTTGTGGATCATCCTTCCCTACTCGTTGATCCTCGCAGGCGTCGGCCTGATCGAATCGCTGATGACCCTGACGCTCATCGACGAACTGACTGAGACCCGCGGCAACGGAAACCGCGAGTGCGTGGGGCAGGGGGTCGCGAACGTCGCATGCGGTCTGTTCGGCGGCATGGGCGGATGCGCCATGATCGGCCAGTCCTTGATCAATGTGAAGTCGGGCGGCCGTGGCCGCCTCTCCGGTGTGACCGCGGCGCTGACGCTGCTCCTGTTCATCCTGTTCCTCTCTCCGTGGATCGAGGCCGTGCCGATGGCGGCGCTGGTCGGAGTGATGTTCATGGTGGTGATCGGGACCTTCGAGTGGACGACGCTCCAGACCTGGCGCCGCATTCCTTTCCCCGAAGTTCTGATCATGCTGGTGGTCGCGATGTACACGGTGTTCATGCACGATCTCGCGACCGCGGTCATTCTCGGCGTCGCGTTGTCCGCGCTGGTCTTCGCCTGGAACAAGAGCAAGCATCTGATCGCCGACGTCTCGACCGATGACCAAGGCCAGAAGGTCTATCAATTGCACGGGGTCCTGTTCTTCGGCACGGTGACGCGCTTCCGCGATCTCTTCACGCCGCAGGACGATCCGGACGAGATCGTGATCGACTTCTACTTCAGCCGGGTCTACGACCAGTCCGGCCTCGAGGCCATCAACAATCTGGCGGAGCGATATCAGGCACTCGGGAAGCGGCTCCATCTCCGCCACCTCAGCGAGGACTGTCGGCGTCTTCTTGATCGTGCCGGTGATCTCGTGGAAGTCGACATCAGCGAGGATCCGCACTATCACGTGCTCGCCGATCGTGTCCCGCCGATCTGAATTCGACACGGCCACCCTCGTGCGCAACGGTGATGGTGATCATGCCCCGGGACAACGCCGCCTTCTTGATCGGCAGTACCATTTTCCGGTCGATGGATGTCATCCGTCGCGATCCGGTCGAACCGTCGTCCTCGGTGATCGCCATGAATCCCGTGAAACCACTGGCTGAGTTCATCGGCACGTTCGGGCTCGCGCTGACGATCGGGATGGCCGGTCTCGAACCGGGGTCGGCCGGTGCCTGGGCGCCCGCGGTGATTGCGCTGGTTCTCACCATTCTGATCCTGCTGTTCGCACGCGTCTCCGGTTCCCATTTCAATCCGGTGGTCACCCTCGCCCTCGTGTGGCGCGGCGACTGTCGGTGGCATGACGCAATCCCGTACATGATCGTCCAGGTCGTTGCGGCGACCGCCGGGGGGCTTCTGGCGATCACGATCAAGGACGCCATGACGGCCGGCGAACTCGTGGTGACACCGATGGAACTCGTGATTCTTCCGAGCGTGCTCTGGGAAGCGTTGTTCGCCTACGCCCTCGTGCATGTCACGTTCATCATCACGCCACTGGGCGGCCATCCGAATCCTCGGTGGCTCCACGTCGCCATCGGTGTCACGGTGCTCGTTGGCGCATACCTCGCTGGTCCGGTGTCCGGCGCCGCATTCAATCCTGCGGTCACCGTCGGGCTGGTGGTGATGGGCGTCATGGGTGTGGCGGACGCACGTGTCATATGAATGTTGCGGGGAAATCATCGACCACCGCCCGCAACGAATTACGTAAATGCATAGAAAAGCAGAGCAGCAGCAGGAT
>NHBO02000089.1 GCA_002167845.2 Phycisphaera sp. TMED9
AAGTCCGCTGGATCTCGGTCGAGAAGGAACTCGCGAGCCCGGACCCGATGAACATGTTCGATGCGAAGACGATGCGGTCGCTCTCGGACTACGGCAAGAAGCTCGGCGCGGATCCGACGTCCTGGAAGACCGTGGCACCGTGACCGCCCGTGTCCGCACCTCGTCCCCGCATCGCCGGACCGGCTTCAGCGTTCGAGGAGGCGTCTGACTCGGGTCATCGCGTTCGGTGACGAGCCCGCCCTCAGGGGCACGCGCCCCACTCGACGAAGAGCAGGCCGAGATCGCTTCCGCCGACGACGCCGTCATCGTCGAGATCCGCACGACAGTCGCCGCAGCTTCCCCACTCCACGAACATCAACCCCAGGTCGCTGCCGCCGACGACATCGTCGCCGTCGAGATCGGCGGGACACGGCTTGGTCGTCGATACCGCGAGGATGACGACGGTGATGCTGCCACCCGCGGCGACGCTCGCGACGGGGTTCTCCGGCGTACCGATGTCGCTGGGCACGTCGCACTGGCCGTAGTTGTTGTGTCCCCAGCAGGCGACCGAGCCGTCCGTCAGGACCACGACGGTGTGCTCCCTGCCGGCGGCGACGCTCGCGACGGGATTCTCTGGCGTGCCGATGCCGCTGGGGACATCGCACTGGCCCTCTTCGTTGGATCCCCAGCAGGCGACCGAGCCGTCTGAGAGGAGCGCGACGGTGTGGAAGTAGCCCGCGGCGACGCTCGCGACGGGGTTCTTCGGCGTGCCGATATCGCTGGGGACATCGCACTGGCCCACGTTGTATCCCCAGCAGGCGACCGAGCCGTCCGTGAGGACCGCGACGGTGTGGTAGTAGCCCGCGGCGACGCTCGCGACGGGGTTCTCCGGCGTGCCGATGCCGCTGGGGACATCGCACTGGCCGTTGATGTTTGTTCCCCAGCAGGCGACCGAGCCGTCCGTGAGGACCGCGACGGTGTGGTACCTGCCCGCCGCGACGCGCGCGACGGGGTTCTCTGGCGTGCCGATCCCACTCGGGACATCGCACTGGCCGTATTGGTTCCGTCCCCAACAGGCGACCGAGCCGTCCGTGAGCAACGCGACGGTGTGGGAGCCGCCCGTCGCGATGCTCGCGGCGGGGTTCTCTGGCGTACCGACGCCACTTGGAACCTCGCATTGGCCGTCGTAGTTGACCCCCCAGCAGGCGACCGATCCATCGGCCAGCACCGCGATGATGTTCCCACTGCTCGCCGCCGCGGTCAGAACGGGATTCTCCGCCCCACCGAAATCACTCGGGACATCGCACTGGCCGTATTGGTTCCGTCCCCAACAGGCGACCGAGCCGTCCGTGAGCAACGCGACGGTGTGGTTGTTACCCGCCGCGACGCGCGCGACGGGGTTTTCCGGCGTGCCGATGCCACGGGGGACATCGCACTGGCCGGAGCCGTTCCATCCCCAGCAGGCGACCGAGCCGTCCGTGAGCACCGCGACGATGTGGCCGCCGCTCGCCGCAACGCTCGCGACCGGGTTCTCCGGCGTGCCGATGCCGCTGGGGACCGTGCACTGGCCGAAGCCGTTCCATCCCCAGCAGGCGAGCGAGCCATCCGTGAGCAACGCGACGGTGTGCAAACTGCCCGCCGCGACGCTCGCGACCGGGTTCTCCGTTGTGCCGATGCCGCTCGGAACATCGCACTGGCCGTAGTCGTTCGATCCCCAACAGGCGATCGAGCCGTCCGTGAGCAACGCGACGGTGTGGGAGCCGCCCGCCGAGATGCTTGCGACGGGGTTCGCCGGCGTGCCGATGCCGCTCGGAACATCGCACTGGCCGGAGCCGTTCCATCCCCAGCAGGCGATCGAGCCGTCCGAAAGCAACGCGACGGTGTGCACGTAGCCCACGGCCGCACCGACCACAGGATTTTCCGGGGTGCCGACGTCGCTCGGGACATCGCATTGCCCGTAGTCGTTCGAGCCCCAACAGACGAGTGAACCGTCGGAGCGTACGGTCACCGCATGCTCATTGCTTTCACCGAAACCTGCCACGGCCAGGCTCACGACGGGATTCGCCGAGGTGCCGACCTCGATCGGAGGGTTGCACTGGCCAAGCCCGTTATTTCCCCAACCCGCGATCGAACCATCCGAAAGGAGCACCACCGTATGGTTGTATCCCGCGGCCAACTGCACGACCTCGTCATCCGGCCCGATCGGGCGGTTGAAGCTCATCGAACCCCAGGCGCGGACGTTGCTGCCGGTCGCCTCAAGGGCGTCCTCGGCGATCGCGGTGGCGGCGGGCATCCACGCGATGAACATCAGAACCAGCATCAACAACGGAACACATCGCGCTCCACGATGAAGGCTCGATGTCGAGGACCATCGCCGAATGGAATCCAAACGAGGACGTCGAGTCTTGATCATCATGCGATTGNCCCTTCGTTGAAGCCGCGGGAACCGCCATGGTTCGCCGCGGCTCACCCCGGTTCGATGCCGTCCGATACGAACCTATCTTGAAAGGGATCCGAAGTTACGGACCATCCTCGATGTTTCTTGAGAATCGCCGTCATACGACAACCGTCGGCCGCATCCGCCTCCTGCCCGCCCCCTACCCGCGCCGCGCCTCGAGCCATCGTCCGATCGCCATCAGCGAAAACGAGTGCCGGCACACGTGACGAGTCCAGGCCTCAGGGACACGCACCCCACTCGACGAAGAGCAGCCCAAGATCGCTTCCGCCGACGACGCCGTCTTCGTCGAGATCGACACGACAGTCGCCGCACGCTCCCCAGTCGATGAACATCAACCCCAGGTCGCTGCCCCCGACGGTACCGGAGTCACCCGCGGCGACCTGCTCGACCTCGTCGCCCGGTTCCAGTTGTCGGTCGAAGCTCGGAGATCCCCAGATGCGAAAGTTGCTGTCGGTCGCGTCGAGACCCTCCCGCGCCGCGGCGGTGGGCATCCACGTGATGAACATCAGAACCAGCATCACCAACGGAACGCATCGCGCTCGACGATGAAGGCTCAATGTCGGCGACCATCACCGAATGGAATCCAGAAACGGAAATCGAGTCTTGATCATCACGTGATTGTCTTCTCGCCGAAGCCGCGGGAACCGCCGTGGTTCGCCGCGGCTCACCCCGGCATCACTCCTCGAGTCGGTTCCGGCGCGGAATTCCGACGATCCACGAGTCGATGGAAGTCAAAGATCGACGACGACCATGTCGCTCTCGATCGAGACCTTGGACTCGGGTCGGACGATCTCGTTTCTGAATCCGCTCAAGCCGGAGAGCGTGGAGATCTCGGCTCGGGTCTGTTCGGGATCGAACTTCACGCTGGCGCGGCCTTCCCGGGCGGCGAGAAGGTCGATCGCCATCTGCGATTCGCTCTTGCAGTAGTCGATGGGGGCGATGGCTCGTTCAAAGGCCTGCAGTCGATCGGCGGCGTTCTGGAAGGAACCTGACTTCTCCATCCAGGTCGCACTCGGAAGGAGCACGGAAGCGGCATCCGTCAGACGGCTCGGCAGCGTGTCGATGAGCACGAACGGCTTCGAGGCGATCGCCTCGGCCCACTCCGCGGTCACCCACTCGCTCGGATAGTTCCCGGTGATGACGGTGGCGGCGAAATGGCCGCTCGCAGCTTGCGATCGGAATGCGTCCGCGTCGAGGATCGCCGTCTCATCGCCGCCCCGCAGCCCGGCGAGCACGCGGCGGACCCCCCGTGCATTGGGGGCCTTTTCCGCGCGAACCACGAAGCCGCTGTATTCACGGTCCTCCCCGTCGACGGGAACCGGCCCAAGACCGAAGACCGCGTCGGGATCGATCGACCGAACCCACTGGCCCAGCAGATAAGCGTCTTCGCAGGAGAGCATCGGACTCACGAGCACGCCGAGTCGGCCCTGTCCCGCAGCGGCCTCGAGGGTCTCGTTGGCCGCCACGATCGAGTCACGCCAGGCGTCGCCCGCTCGGTTGTGATCGAAGGCGTCAAGCCCGCGGACGGCGGGCATTCTCAGTCGGCCTTCGTCGTGCACGAACTCCCAGCCGTAGCGGACCTCGTCGGTGATCCACCACTTGTTGACCTCGGAATTCTCCCGCGGCTTGATGCGATGAACGATGCCTTCGTTGTGTTCGACCCAGATGTTGTCGCCACTCGAAGTGATTCCGTCCACCGAAGCGGTCTTGGTGAGGAACCAGACCCGCTGCTTGAAGAGGAAATCCTTGTCGAGGAGTGCGCCGACCGGGCAGATGTCGATGACGTTGGACGCCAACTCGTTGTCGAGCGCCATTCCGGGGAAGACGTCGATCTGTCCGGTGGAGCCACGACCATCCACCATCAACTCGCCGGTTCCGGTCACCTCGCGGGTGAACCGGACGCATCGGGTGCACATGATGCAGCGGTCGCTGTAGAGAAGCACGTTGGGACCGACGCTCTTCTTCGGTTGCTTGTTCTTGTCTTCGCGGAATCTGCTCTCGCCACGACCGTACTGGTAGGAGTAGTCCTGAAGATGACATTCACCCGCCTGGTCGCAGACCGGACAGTCGACGGGGTGATTGATCAGAAGCAGCTCCATGACCTGCTTCTGGTTGGCCACCGACTTGGGACTGTCGGTGTGCACGACCATTCCGTCCGACGCCGTCTGCTGGCAGGTCGGCACGAGCTTCGGCCATGGCTCGAGCTTGTTCTCGTTGCGAGGGTTCGGCGCCCAGATCTCCGCGAGGCAGATGCGACAGTTGGCCGCGATCGAGAGACCGGGGTGGTAGCAGTAGTGAGGAATCTCGACTTCGTTGCGAAGCGAGATCTGAAGGATGGTCTCACCCGGCTCGAAGTCGAAGGACTGGCCGTTGATGGAGATCGAGGGCATTGGTGGATTCCGGGCGTGGCAGGACGGCCTAAAACGGCCTTGGATGGTATCAGGAGGAGGGTTCGGTGGCTCGCATGGAAGGCCCGATTCCGGGGGAACAGCGCCTCATCTCCGGATCGACGCCCCCGGATCCGGGGCTCCACCCCACAGGCCCTTGCGGCGGGTGCATCGAACCCACCGGGGACCCCGGGGGGATATTCAGCCCGCACCGTCGCCGGATAGATCGACCACCAGGCCTGCATCCACCGCGACGATCGCCGCAGTGATGGCGGAGACGTCGAGGCCGTATGACCGGGCGATCGCGGCTCGATATCCCTCAAGCTGGAGACGATGGCGTTCGAGGAGCACCTCGGACGGGGCGGCAAGGCCGGGATCGAGACGATCCGTCTTGAAGTCGATGATCCGGGCGCCCACCACCCGGCGTGAGCCCCCCCCGCCGCGGGCTTCCGTTTCCGTTCCGGTCTCCGTTTTCGTTTCAAGGACCAGCCGGTCGATCGAGCCCTGCTGGACCCCCTCGGGGCCTGAGACCACGAATCGTCGCTCTCGTCGAACCACCTGTCCCGGCTTCGGTCCCGAGAGGAGTTCGGAGATCGCTGGGAGGCGACACGCCGCCCGAAACGCCGTGATGCACCCCGTCCGCCATTCCATTGGACGGTCGGGGACGACGCGGCGAATCCGAGCATCCAGATCGGCATCGTCGAGTCGTTCAAGATCCTCCGCCCATTCGATCGCTTCAAAGCAGGCGTGAATCGCGGTGCCTCGGTCCACGGCGTCGGTGTCTCGCAACTCGAAGAGACGCCGTCGATCCTCCTTCCGAGCGGAAGGCGGCCTCATGGAAACCGCCCGGCGGCGACGCGGTCGATCCGTGATCTCGATGGTCGGGCGTTCGACGAGGCCTCGCGACACATGTGATGGCACACTCTCGGCCTCCGGCGTCGACGACCTGGCTTTCCAGACCTGCACCGCGGCCATCTCGGTTGGATCATCGTCATCACCCGGCCCCTCGATTCGCAAGGATTCGCGAATGATGCCGGCGGCGGAACCAAGACTGGTCTTGGACTCCTCCCCGTCCTGATTGATGGAGGGCGAGGGCACCTGCACCACCAGATCCCGAGCCGCCCGGGTCAGTGCGACGTACAGACCGCACACCGACTCCAGCGCGGCCCGATCGGTGGTCTCCTGATGCACCTGATCGACTTCCGAAGGACGGCCTTTTTCGGAATACCAACTCGAGACTTCCGGAACCGGCAGAGTCGGCTTCGACGGCGTTCCGCTCGCGATATCCGGCTGATGACAAAGTTTCCCACCGAGATCGGTCACCACCAGACCTCGGAATTCGAGCCCCTTGGACTGATGGATGTTCATCACCACGACGCCATCGCCCCCCGGGTCCTCCACCGCCAGCGTTCGGACGATGCGAGCCAGCTCGCCGGGTCCGCGAGGCACCGATGGATCGGCCTCGAGTGATTCGATCGACTCCACGAGCTGCCGGAGTCGAACCACCTCGCGAGCCGTCAACATCGACTCCAGACTTCGACGCCATTCGTCGATCACCGGTGCGACGCCGAATTCCGCGAAGCGATGACGCAGAAGACCGGCGAGACGGCCCCGAGCGTCGGCATCCAGTCGACGATGCGGTCCGGGCGGCGCGACGCCCAACAAGACTCCGAGTGGCGAGCGTGCGATGTCGTCGGCGGCCAGTGAATCCCGGGCGTCACCCGCCAGCCGCATCGCTTGAATCATCACCACCGAGGCTTCGGCATCGAGCAGCGACCCGCCCCCTCGGCCCGTCGCTGGAATCCCCTCGGCCCGCAAGGCTTCGACGATCGGGCCGATCCGCTTGTTGCTTCGAACCAGGACGGCGATGGTCGGCCGGCCGTCCGATTCCTCGAGCCCATGCCGATCAACGAGCCGCTTCGCCGCCTCGGCCGCACAACGGGCGAGCACCGCATCCTTGTCCTCGCTCTCATCAGGAAGCGGGAGCCGCTCCACCACCGCCAGTCCCGGCAGGTCCTTCAAGTCCGTCTCATGGGTCTCGAAGAGATCGCCGAAGGTCTTCCCGGCCGCTTCCGAGTGGACTCGAATCGCGGCGTTCGCCGCGACTCCTTCAAAGACCGCGTTCACCAGTTCGATGACCGCCGGACTCGATCGGAAGGAACGCTTCAGCGTCTCCTCGACGAATTCGATCTTTCCGTCGTTGGTGATCGACTCCAGCTGCTCGAGAATCCGTGGATCACCACCTCGCCAGCCATAGATCGACTGCTTGACGTCGCCCACGACGAAGAGAGACCGACTCCCGTCGGCGACGCTGGCGATCTCGCCGGCGATCGGACGCATCGCCCGCCACTGCGTCGCGGAGGTGTCCTGGAATTCGTCGAGCAGAAGATGCTCGATCCGCGCATCGATGCGGTACCAGAGTTCCTCGAGCGCCCCGGCACCGACCCCACCCCGAAGCGGATCGAGCGCCCGCGCGAAATCATCGAACTCCGCCAACCGACGGTGTCGTTTGATCGCCGCACGCCACGGTCCGATCCGAACCAGCAGATCGCGAATGCATGCGGTGCGCTGCGAAAGATTGCGAAGATTCCCTTGGTGGGCGTGATGCGCGAGGCGGATCAACACCTCCGCGACCGGAGGTGGGAGTTCCTTGTTGTAGTAGGTTCCGCCCGAAGCGGCGACCTTCACCAGCGATGCGCCGCCGATCTCGATCCAACCCGCCCCATCGTGTTGCAGAACGGCATCGATGCGAACGCCGAGTTTCCTCAGCTCGTTCGCGATTCGTTTTCCGAACGGCGCCAGGAAGGCATCGTCCAGCAGACGATCGCGAATGGCCGTGATCTCCGCTTCATCCCGTGGAGGGGCCGGCCATTCCCAGGCCTCGTCCGTCGATTCCTCGTGCAACGTCAGCAGTTTGCCGACCGCCCGCTCCACGACCGGAACGATGGTGACCTTGGTACCACGTCGCCCGAGGGTCTCGAGCGTGGCGAGCATGGTCTCTTCGTCGGACTCGTCGATCGCGTGATCGATCGCACCTCGCAGCAGATCGGCCGCTTCGTCGGCTTCCACGAGCCGAGCCGAATGCGGGACTCCCGACTCCGGCCCGAGGCCCGCCGCGATCGACGCGAACACGCTGTCGAGCGTGCGGATCTGCAAGGCCGGAAGATCGTCGATCAATCGTTCGAGCAGTCGCGTCGCCTCAGCATCGCTCATCGAGGATCTGGCGAATCGGCGATCACGAATCGCCTTCTCCCGCCCGGCCTTGGCCAGCACCAGTTTCGCGGCATCGCAGAAGACCCGATCTCTGATCTCTCCGGCAGCGGCACGGGTGAACGTGGTGGCGAGAATCGTCCTGGGGTCGATGCCACGATCGACCAGATCAAGGAATCGCCCCGCGAGTCGGAACGTCTTGCCGGTTCCCGCCGATGCTCGAATGCGGAGGTGTTGGAGATCGTGCACCGATCCCGCTGCCGAGGAGTCGAATTCGGGTTCGGGAACGTATTCGAATTCGCCATGCTGATCATCGGAAGTCATTCGTCCGCCCCCCCGTCATCGGCACCGAGGGTCTGGGTGCGTTGAACGAGCGCGATCGGATCGTGCTCCCATGGTGGGTCACCAAGATGCTCGAAGTGACCCGCCCGGATGTCCCGGACCACTTGAACCGCCGTGTCCATCGCATCCTCTTGCAGTTCGTCGATGCGTTTCGACGGCGTGAACTTGATCTTCGTGGGATCAGCGCCGACCAGGAAGTAGCCGGTGGCGATGTCGGCCGCGTCGGGCGATCCGGGAAGTTGAGCGGCATGAAGGCCTCGATACAGCGGCAATTGCAGATCGATCCACCGATCACTCTTGCGATGCGCCTTGTCGGGCGTCGTCCCGGAATCGGAGGACTTGAAATCGATCAGTCGCCAACCGAGATCCGGATGATGATCGATCCGGTCGATTCGTCCGGTCACCCGCATCGGCGTATCGCCGGGAATGGGAAGGAGCGCATCCAGCCGCTCTTCGACCGCGTGGATCCGCCATCCATCCACCGCCATTTTCGCCTGCTCGACCGCGACGTGTTCAAGCCTCGCTTCGAGAATCCGGTTCTGTAGACGAAGCCCCGCGCCGCGATTCGGGCCACAGAGCCGATCGAGCCCCGACGACATCGCCGCGACCAGACGCTCATGGATGAGACCTGCATCGGTGGCGTGCGCTTCGCCACGTTTGAGTCGCTCGATCTCCTCGAAGCCGAATACTTCCACGGCTTCATGCAACGCGATGCCGAACAGACGAGCGTCGAGCTCGGCCCCCACGGGCTCCGGCGCCTTGAGTCCCAGGATCGTTCGAAGCCAGAACCGATAGGGAGAGACGAGGTAGTTCTTGAATCCCGTCACCGAGAGGCGTTCGAGCGTCACGGGATCCGCCGCGTCGTCGGCGCCCGTCGGACGCGGGCGGCTGAAGAGAGAGAGCGCTCTGTCTCCCCGGCTTCGAACTCGCGGCGGCGCGAAGACCTCGACCACTCGTCGAGCCAGTGATTCCCCCCGATCACCGA
This sequence comes from Phycisphaera sp. TMED9, assembly GCA_002167845.2. Taxonomy (GTDB): domain Bacteria; phylum Planctomycetota; class Phycisphaerae; order Phycisphaerales; family SM1A02; genus UBA12014. Next base: position 9,362 of record NHBO02000089.1, read on the forward strand.
AGATCAAGCGCGAAGGCACTCGGGGTTCACCCCTGGAGTCCCGCCGCGGCACGATGAATCTCGCCCTTGGATCCCGACCGAGAATCGTCGACAACACCCAGAGATCCCGGGCGTGGCGACGTCGTTCATCTTCGATTCCCGCGGCGGTCCGAAGTCGATCGGGCAGAATCGGATCGACGAATCGACCCGGAAGCACGGCGTCATGGCATCCGGTGACGATCACCCGCGCGGCCGGATCGAATGGCGCCTCGAGCCAGCCGATCGTCTCGATCGCGCCAGCCTCCGGCGGGTCGGGGACCCGAACCGGAGCGATCGCCTCCAGAAGCAACCGAAGGCCGTCCGCCACCAGAACATATTGCTGGATCTCGACCGGCGTCGATGCCAACTCGCAGGCGGCATCACGAATCCGAGAAAGGACATCGACCGGCCAGAGACCGTCCTTCTCCTCTTCATCGAGCCGTCTGAGGAGATCCAGAATCGCCGCGATGGCGTCGGCGAACGGCATCTCGGAAGTCGAACCGAGCGATCCGAGCAGTTCGTTCACGACCACGTCGGCGGCCGCGAGAACGGTCCGGACCTCCGAGTCTCGTTCGTGCTGGACCTCGGAAGGATCACCGGGCCAGCCGGCGACCAGCGGCCGAGGCATGTTCTGTTCCGCCCAGGAAGACCAGGCGGCAGCGGCATTCTTCCCGACCAGACGTCGATTGACCGCGACGGCGAACGATGGGTCTTCCAGGAGACGTCCGAAGGCGTTGGAATCCCGTCGCTCGAGAAAGTCCGCGAGCACGCCCAGCGTCCGGGCGATCGCCATCCGGCCGATGAGCCGTCCACCCGCCATGTGAGCTCGAACGCCCGCGGCTTCGAATTCGCGACGGAACGACTCCGCCGACGTCTCGTCGGCGACCACGATCGCCAGTGCATCAGGGTCTATTCCCCCGGCCTCCGACGACTCCATGCCCGGATCGGCGACCATTTCGACGACGGCTTCGGCCTCGTCGATGGGCTTGTCCTCGACCTGAAGGGACGCCACGGGAATCACTGGAGGATTTCGGATCCAGAACTCGGGCACGAGTCTTCCCAGGGAATCAAAGCCACCCGCGATCCGATCGGCGATCACCATGACCCGGCAGGCGATGCCGCCGAGCGCTGATTCCTGACGCTTTGAGAGATCGACGACGCCGATCAACGCGACTTCGTCGATCGGGTCCGATTCGGTCGCGCCCGACGACTCGAGCACTGAACGCATCGCTTCTTCCCGACTGCACTTCCCGGTCGATGCCAGAACCTCTTCGGTCCGAGTCATCACTTCCGCGATTCGAAGATACCGCTCGGGATCTCCACCCACCTGCACGGCGACCTCGGCCATCTCCGACCAGGAGACCTCCGCCGCGGAGACGGAACGATCGGCGGACAGGATGGACGCCGCCACCGACCATCGTTCAAGAAGATCGGCTCCGCCGGCGATGATTCCACCGAGAACTTCCGGCGTCTCGGAATCCAGAACCGAGGCGAGCGCCGCTCGGACGGTGGCCTCTTCCGCCACGGGCATCTCGGGAAGACCCCGCAGCGCGAAGACGAGTTCGCTGGGCGTCACCACGCGTGGTGGTACGAATCGCAATCCGGAAGCGGTCGCCGCCTCTTCGAGCGAGAGCAGAAACTGCCGCCCCGCTCGGCCCCCCGGCGTGACGACCAGAAGTCTCGAAAGGTCGATTTCGCCGAGATCGTCCGGCGTTCGATCGAGTAACAACCGCGCTGCCGCGGTGAGCGGCTCGCTGGTTCCCAGTGGTATCGGCGGCGGCTGTTCAGTCAACGGAAGGCATTCTGCTGCGAAGAGTGCATGGAAAACCGGCGATGGCACGGCACCGGCGGCCCCATCATCCCGAAACGGCACGGATCGCGTCGTCTGACCAGATGGCTCGGGAAGATCCGTCGATTTCGCTGGGCATCGGGATCACCGGCGTGGGTCAACGTCGGGTTCGGAAGCGAAGGCCCAGTTCGCCTGAAGCGACCTCGATATCCTCGATCCACACCGATCGGCCATCGGCGAGGTCGAAGGCCCGGGGGACCCGGATGCCGTCCATCGATGCCTCAGTGCCGTTTTCGAGGTCCGAACCGAACGCGGGGACCAACGATGCGGCCATCGAACTCGGGATGGGAATCCAGCCTGCCGAAGTTCCCACCAACTCCAGAACCACCGATTCGTCTTCGAGTCGAGGACGAAAATCGGTGACCACCACCCCGTACCACGGTGAGCCGATGCCGACTTGAATCACATCGGCGCCGAACCGAACCTGTGGATCCGACCACCCTTCCGGGAGTTCGGCATCACCCTCATGTTCGAGCCACGGCACCAGCCGAGTCGCCAGCCAGACGTTGACGACGTCGTCGTCGATGACGAATCCCCAGGGCTCCTCGGAATCACGAACCCGGGTGACGCGGCCCACGATCATCTGCTCGATGTCGTTTCCCTGTTGCGCGGTGGAATCACCCGAGGGTGTGAATCGCCACCAGCCGGGACCGGCCAGGGCGAAGACCAGAATGAAGAGGAAGGCGAGAATCGCGACGGAGATGATGCGTCTGGCCGTCCAGCGTCGCGCCTCGGGCGGGGTCGGTGCCACCGCCGATCAGTCCTCGAACCTGGAGATCACCAAGGTGTCGTTCTGACCGCCGAAACCGAAGTTGTTCGACAGGGCCACGTCCACGGTCGCCTTGCGGGCTTCGTTCGGCACGTAATCGAGATCGAGATCGGGATCGGGATGGTGGAGGTTTCGAGTCGGCGGAATCATGCCGTGTCGGATCGCCATCGCGCTGGTGATCAACTCGACGGCCCCGGCCGCGGCGATGAGGTGACCCATCATGCTCTTGATCGAACTCATGGGAATCGCCGGCGCGAGCTCCCCGAAGACCCGCTTGATCGCCCGGGTCTCGATCGAGTCGTTTTCCTTCGTCCCCGTGCCGTGAGCCGAGACGTAGTGCACGGCCGGTCGCCCGTCGGGTCCGACGACATGGGGATCGATGCCCGCTTCACCCAACGCCTGATGCATCGCATCGGCGGCACCGCGACCGTCGGGCTGAATGTCGGTGATCCGATAGGCATCGCAGCTCGAGCCATAGCCCCGCACTTCGACCAACGGGGTCGCGCCGCGGGACTTGGCATGCGTCAGGGTCTCGAGAATGACCATGCCGGATCCTTCGCCCATCACG
>NHBO02000090.1 GCA_002167845.2 Phycisphaera sp. TMED9
CGCCTCTGCGGACGCTTTGAACTGGTCGGAGGCCGCCTCGGTGATCACGAGGGTCGACGTGAACACCAATGGTGTCTATTACGGAGCTGTTGCAAGCGCCCAAGGTGGCATGTTCTCGTTCAATGACATCGATTTCAATGTGGGAATCGATGCGCTCAAGGCCAAGACGAACACGTCCGCCGATCTGGACTTCGGGAAGTCGATCTGGTGGTCGTTCGACGGTGTCGGGATATCCGAGGTCAAGTGGTTCACCGGAAACGCCGAGTCGAGGTTGGTATCGGCAGACGCCACCGGCGCCATGGCCACGCAATCGTCCAACTTCGTTTTTGAGGGCGGTACCTACAACGGCCTCAAGGTCGGATACGACTTCGCCCCCGACGGTTACATCGGTTTCAGCATGACGACCACCTCCGGCACGGAGATCAATGGTTTCGTCGACTACGAATACGAGAACCTCGACTATGGATACGAACTGATCATGAAGAGCTGGGCGTACAACATCGACGAGTCGGTGACCATGCCCGGAACGACTCCGGTTCCCGGTCTCGGGGGACTGGCCGCCCTCGCTTGCGGAGCGGCAGGGGTGCGTCGACGGCGTCATCGATCGACCTGACCCGAGGTCGATCCCGCCCCGAGCCCAGTCCAGGGACTCGAAGACGAAACGCACCGCCTCCCTGCCTGGCAGGGAGGCGGTGTGTCGTCCTTCGGGATCGGATCGCCCGGATTCGCGAGGTCTGAAGGGCTCAGTAGCTTTTCGCCCAGACCACCCGCTTGACGCTCGGTTCGCCGGTGAATGGGCAGGTGCCCGGATGGCCTTCGTCGTCGCAGAGCCCCTGGCCTTCGACGGGAATGCATCGCACGGTGACCGCGAGATCGTTCTTGATTCGGTCCTCGAGCTTCGGATCGCCGTTGAAGTGGGTCAGCGCGAAGCCCGCATGGATGGGGGCGGTCTCGTTGTCGCCGGTCTCCGGTGACTTGAAGAACTTGTAGAAAGCCTCCTCGGTGTCGATGACGTGGGTGTGCTCCTTGCGGAACGCCTTCGCCCTCGCCAGCAGCCCGTCCTGGATCTCCTGCAGGATGTCGGTGACCCGTTCCACGAAGTCCTCGAGCTTCATGCTCTCCTTGTCCTTGTGNCCCTTGTCNCGNCGNCCCATGAAGACGCTGCCTTCGGCCACGTCGCGGGGNCCGACTTCCAGGCGGATCGGNGCGCCGCGCTTGATCCACTGCCAGGTCTTGTCGCCGCCACGGAGGTCGCGGGTGTCGTACTCGACCTCGATCACCCGGCCGCCGTAGACCTTGGTCTTGAGNGCCTCGATGAGCNTGTCGCAGAACGCCATGACCTCGTCCTTGGACTCGGCCTTGTGNANNACNGGCTGNATGATNACGTGNGCCGGGGCGACCATGGGGGGGCAGATCATGCCGTCGTCGTCGGCGTGGGTCATGATCGTGCCGCCGATGAGTCGNGTGCTCACNCCCCAGCTGGTGGTCCAGCAGAACTCGCGGTTGCCNTCNTCGTCCTGGAACTGGATCTCCTGGGCCTTCGCGAAGTTCTGCCCGAGGAAGTGACTGGTGCCGGCCTGCAGCGCCTTGCGGTCCTGCATCATCGNNTCGATGCACCAGGTCTCGACGGCGCCGGGGAAGCGTTCACCNTCGGTCTTCTCACCNCGGATCACCGGCATCGCGAGCCAGTTCTCCGCGAAGTCCGCGTAGACGTCGAGCATCTGCATCGTCTCGACCTTGGCTTCCTCGTCGGTGGCGTGGGCGGTGTGGCCCTCCTGCCAGAGGAANTCNGCGGTGCGGAGGAAGAGCCGCGTCCGCATCTCCCAGCGGACGACGTTCGCCCACTGGTTGATNAGCAGGGGAAGATCNCGGTGACTCTGGATCCACTTGGCGAAGGTCGCGCCGATGATCGTNTCGCTGGTGGGCCGGACCACCAGNGGCTCTTCGAGCTCGCCCGCGGGGACCAGGCCGCCGTCGGGACCGGCTTCGAGNCGGTGATGGGTGACCACCGCNCACTCCTTGGCGAAGCCGTCGACGTGCTCGGCCTCCTTCTCNAGNAAGGAGAGGGGGATGAACAGCGGGAAGTAGGCGTTCTTGTGGCCGGTCGCCTTGAACATGCCGTCGAGGCCCCGCTGGACGTTCTCCCAGATCGCGTAGCCCCACGGCTTGATGACCATGCAGCCGCGGACCGGGCTGGTCTCGGCGAGATCGGCGGATTTCACCACCTGCTGGTACCACTCCGCGTAGTTCTCTTCGCGGGTGGGGGTGATGGCGGTCTTGGGCTTGCCGCCCTGCTGCTTTTGCTTCTGCTTCTGGCTCATGATCCGCAAAGGGTAGCCGGGAAGCCCGATCGGCATGCGGCCTCGGCTTCCCACGACCGGGGGTGCTACGGTTCTCGGTCATGAAGCAGCCGCAGGCATATTCCGGTTGGCAGATCGTCGGCGACGGCGCGGTCGGAATGGCGCTGGCCCATCGGCTCCATCGAATCGGGGAGAAGGTCCGCCTTGCCGGTCGCACCGGCCGGCCCGATCCCTCGATGTTGACCTTCCAGCATCCGCCGGAGCCTGCAGTCGAGTGGGCGTGTCCGACCCGGTCGGATCCGGGGGATCAGCCGGTGGAACGACTGGTTCTGGCCACCAAGGCCTTTTCGGTTGAAGAGGCTCTGGCGACCTGGCGCCCCGGACTCGCCGACGGGGCTCGCGTCTACTTCCTCCAGAACGGGCGTGGATTCCGCCGACCAGGTGATCTTCCCGCCAATGTTCATTCGCTGATCGTCGTGAACAACGGATTCGCCGCCTTCCGGTCTTCAACGCAATCCGTGGTCCAGACCGCCTGTGAACCTCTCTGGATCGGCGACGAGGCTGGTGGTTCGACACCCGCGAGCAACGCCGTGCTCGGAGATCTCGACCGTTTGATCGCCGCAGGATTTCTTGCCCGCTGGACGCCATCGATCGACGAGTGCCAGTGGTCCAAGATCGCGGCCAATGCGGTGATCAATCCGCTCACGGCGATCTTTGGTTGTCCCAACGGGGAACTTCTCGATCGCGAGGAACCACGGATGCTGGTCGAAGCGTTGTGCAAGGAGAATGCGGCGGTCCTCCAATCGCTCGGCTTCGGCGGGCGGGCGGTGGAGTTGCTCGAGACCACGCGGCACATCATTCGGGCGACTTCGAGCAACCTCTCCTCGATGCTCGCTGATCTGCAGCGGGGCCACGGCCGGAGCGAACTCGAGTTCATCAATCACCAACTCATTCTGGCTGCGGATGAGCACGGTGTTTCCGTACCGATCAACCGGTCGGTTCACGATCGGGCGGCGGCGGTGTTTCGGGAATCGTGCGGCAGCGGATCGGATGCGTCGACCACCGGATCGTGACTGCTACCATTCCCCTCCGTGCCCGTCCGCAAGGGAGAATCCCCATCGTGTCCGTGTTTCGAGTCATCGCCGACGACATCAAGATCGCCCATTCGATCTTCGCGCTGCCCTTTGCGGTACTGGCGGCGTTCATGGCCGCGCAGGTCGGTGGCATGCCGTTCTCGAGCCTCGTGGTCCCGCTGGGTCTCGTCGTGGTGGCGATGGTGTTCGCGCGGACCGCGGCCATGCTCTCCAATCGGATTCTCGACCATCGCATCGACGCGGAGAACCCGCGAACCAGCGGTCGGGCGATTCCCTCCGGACGGCTCCCGGTCCGAACGGCCGTTTCGGCATTGGTGATCTCTTCGCTCGCCTTCCTGCTGATCTGCGGGCTCTTCGGCGTGCTTCGCGACAACTGGTGGCCGCTGGTACTCGGGGTTCCGGTGCTCGCCTGGATCTGTGCGTACGGATACTTCAAGCGATTCACCTGGATGTGCCACCTGTGGCTTGGCGCGAGTCTCGCCCTCAGTCCGATCGCATCGGCCATCGCGGTCGATCCGACGTCCCTCGCCACGCCGCCGATCTGGCTCCTCGCGGGCATGGTGCTGTGCTGGGTGAGCGGCTTCGATGTGATCTACGCCCTGCAGGATGTCGAAGTCGATCGTCGCGACGGCCTGAACAGCATTCCGGTCCGATTCGGTGTGGGCGGCGCGATGAACTTCAGTCGGGCGCTCCATGTGCTCGCCTGCATTCTTCTGTTCGCGGTCTACCGAACCGAACCGGCATTCGGCCCGATCTTCCTCGCGGCGACGATCCTCGTGGCGGTGCTTCTGCTCTTCGAGCATGCCACGGTGCATCGTTGGGGAACGACCAGAATGGCGCTCACCTTCATGACCATCAACGGCATCGTGAGCATCCTGGTCGGTACCGCAGGCTCGGTCGAACTTCTGCAAGCGGCCGGATGACCGCTCGTCGAACGCGAGCGGTTTTCGGTGATCAAGTCGCGAAGAGCCGGGCGGGGTCCTTGAATGCCTTGAATTCGAGTGCGTTCCCACTGGGGTCGAGCAGGAACATCGTCGCCTGCTCACCGGGGAGCCCTTCGAATCTCAGGTACGGCTCGATCACGAATCGGACTTCAGCGGCCTTGAGCCGCTCGGCGAGGTCGTGCCAGTCCTGCCACGGAAGCACCAGTCCGAAGTGTGGAACCGGGACATCGTGCCCGTCGACCGCATTCGATTCCGCATCATCGCTCGGTGACGCTGACTCGAGGCCGTCGGTCTTTTCGACCATGTGGGCGACGATCTGATGTCCATGAAAGTCGAAGTCGATCCAGCGATCGCTCGAGCGTCCTTCCGCGCAGCCAAGCAGTTCGCCATAGAACCGCCGGCTTGATTCGAGGTCGCGAACCGGGAAGGCGAGATGAAACGGGGGGAGCGTCATGAGGCCGCATCCGCCATCGGTGTGCTGGCCGCATCGACTCGTGGGAACAAGGCGACCTTTTCGGTCTGGTTGCCGGCCAGCGAGGCCCCCCAAGAGGCCAGCGTGTCGAACTGATCCGACCCTGGATCGATGTCGCATCCGATCGCCGGCCAGAGCGTTTCCATCCGTTGGGGAATGACCGGCCAGAGCATGATCGAGGCGATCCGGACCGCTTCGATGCATCGCGCCAGGGTGGAGGCGAGTTCGTCGCGTCGTTCCGGATCCTTGGCCACCTTGAAGGGTTCGGTCGCGTTGATGAAGGCGTCGACGGTTCGAAGGAGACCGATGCCCGCGGCGCAGGCGTCGTCGAGGGCGAAGTTCTCGAGGGCCGTCCGCCATGCATCGACTGCTTGATCGGCCGATGCCTTGAGATCCCATCCCGGAAAATCGAACCCGGGGTCGGCCGGGACCACGCCGTCGAAGTACTTGCCGAGCATCGCGGTGGTTCGGCTGGCGCAGTTTCCGACCGTGTTCACGAGGTCGGTGGTGTAGGTCTCATGGAATCCGGCGGCCTGGAAGTCGGCATCCGTGGCGCCGAGCGGTCCGTTGTTGACCATGTACCACCGCCAGGCATCGAGACCATAGACCTCGAGGTATCGCTCGATGGTGGGAAGGTCGACGAAGTTCCCGAGCGACTTCGACATCTTCTGGCCTTCGCTGATCCAGAAGGAATGGGCGTAGACGCAGCCGGGCATCGGTTGTTCGAGCGCCATCAGCACCGCGGGCCAGATCACCGCATGGAACCAGAGGATCTCCTTGCCGATGACGTGGAACGCCGCCGGCCAGTACCGATGACGGTCGCTTTCATCTTCGGCGAGCTCGAGCGCGGTCGCATAGTTCAAGAGCGCGTCGATCCAGACGTAGATCACATGCTCTTCGTCGCCGGGGAACGGAATACCCCAGGTGAAGTTGGTGCGGGTGATCGGGACGTCCTGCAGTCCACCTCGAAGTCGGCCGAGCACTTCATTGCGGCGAGCCTCGGGTTTCACGAATCCGGGATGATCGGCGAAGAGCGCTTCAAGACGTTCCTGATAGGCGCTGAGCTTGAAGTAGTAGTTGCGTTCGTTGGCTCGAACCAGTGGCTTGCCGGAGATCGGGCTGAGAAAATCGCTCTCCTTGGCCTTCGTCTCGGTGACGTATTCCTCCTGCCCCTCGTCGTACCAACCTTCAAACTCGCCGAGGTAGACGTCGCCGGTCTCGAGAAGACGCTTGACCAGGGACTGGACCTGGCGTTCATGTCGAGGCTCGGTGGTCCGGATGAAGTCGTCGTTGGTGAGATTGAACATCCCCATCACCTTCTGGAACTCGGCGGCGTTCTCGTCGGCGAGTGCCTGCGGTTCGATTCCACGGGCTTGTGCCGACTTCTCGACCTTCACGCCGTGCTCGTCGGTGCCGGTGAGGAAGAAGACGTCCCGGCCCGCGAAACGCATCGCCCGCGCCCAGACGTCGCAGAGGGTCGTGGTGTAGGCGTGCCCGATGTGGGGGCGATCGTTCACGTAATAGATCGGCGTGGTGATGTACGCAGGCGATCGGTCTGGTGGAAGGGGGGCGGATTGGTTCATGGGACTCGAAGTGTAGTGGAGACCCGGCGTGGTCCTTCGTCTTCGTGCCGGCGGGGAATGCCGATACCCTCTACCGGCAGGAGAGCCGGATGTTCGGGGTTGCAGGCGACCCCTCCTGGTGCGTGCCAGAGGAAGGAACGGACGACCGTGTCGAAATCAACCACCAGCCCGCCGCCCGTCCGTGGCCGTCCGCCTGCCCGCATCTCCGGGCCAGCGGTCCTGGCCGCCTTGTCGATGGTCGCAGCGGCGATCCTCTTCGGGATCTACGGTCCGCGAATGCAGCAGCGCGGCATTCCTCTCGACGGGACCCCGTTGGCGGATCTCCTTCAGGCCATTTCCAGATCCGCCACGACCTCGCCGCCGATTCGCCTCGATGAGTCCTTCGATCCCCTCGAACAGACCCGGGAAGCGACCCGTGACCTGACTGAAGTCCTGGGCCCGGGCATCGAGCCACCGGTTCTGGAAGAGGTCGGTCTCACGCTGGTCGGTTCGGCCATCGAGCGAAACCTCGCCGGCACTTCCGGCGTCCAGCTGATCTACGAGTCGAGAAAGTCGGGCGAGCGGGTCTTCATCTTCGAGGTTGCGGATGCCGCTCGGTTCACGCACTTCGATCCGCTCGGACGGCATCTGCCCCTGCTTCCCGGTGCCAGAGTCGTGGAGGAGATCGAGCAGGGCACGGAGCGTCTCGGTCTGGCCATCCTCGGTATCGACGGTCACGCCACGGTGATTATCGCCATCAACCTTGAAAAAGCGGTCCTGATCGCCGATGTGGTACGGCCGGTGCTCGCTCCCGCTGATTCCGACTCGGAATCCTCGGCGGGCGGGCTATCCTGAGGGGGGGAGATCGGTCGATGGAGAACTCTGTCGTCCGTGTTTCTTCGGCTCCCGCCGTCTCGCCATCACGCTTCTGCTTTCTGTTTGGATTCCATCCATGTTCCGAATCGCTGCTGACCTTCGAACAGTCCTCCCTCCATCAGTCACCATCGGCACATGGGTGCTCCTGGTGGCCATGGGTTTGATGACCGCCCCGGCAGAAGCGCAACGCAAGATCGAGGGCCGAAGGTATGGCGGGGGGAATTCTTCCGGGCAGGCGCTTGGAAACGGCACCGGCAACCGTCCGAACGGACAGTTGGGGCGGGACGCCTTGGGTTCGGGCAATGCGCTCGACGGCAACCTCGAAGTCGGAAGTGGTGGTCGAAACGGTTATTCACCGCGGGCGGCCGCGTTCAGCTATCAGGCGATTCAGGCACGAAACCTGGGCGTGACGAACAATGTCGCGGGCGGCCGTGGGTTCCGTGGGGATCCCGGCTACACGGCACCGCGCGACTTCCGCGGCAAAGTCGGCGGTGACGACATCTACGATTTTCAACGTGACTCGGCGCTCAGCAGCATGCAGTTTCTGACCAGCCCGCAGAGGCTTGATCCGTTCAACATCTCGAACAACCAGGGCGCGTTCCAATATCGAAGAGACTTCACATCCCTCCCCGAGGTGAACAACGCCTTTGCGGCGCGGCAGATCGGTGACGCCCAGATCCGTCTGGATCGAGTGGATTCCACGATGACCACGGGTTCGCTGCTGACCACGGCGGCGGTCCCGGAGGATGCCGGGTTCACGCGGGGCACGGTCACGAGCTCGAGCGTCCGAGGCCTCCAGCCCGCGCTCCGAACAGGGGGTTACCAGCCGCAGAATCTCTTCGACGAAGCGCTGATGTATGACGCGATCGCGAACCCCGGTCCCGACGAGGTCAATCCCCTGCAACCTCGCCCCTTCCGTTCGCCCTGGGAGGACGAAGATGGCAATCGGCTCAAGGCCAAGAACCAGATCGATGGAATCGTGTCCGATGGACTGAACACGCCGACTCCCTACGAGACGATCGTGCAGCGAGTGATCGAGAATTATGCGGGTCGGGAGAACATCAACATCGATGACAGCGGCATCCTGAGGATGCGCGAAGATCGGTCCTTGATTGAAGCGAGAATCGTCGCACCGAGAATCGGCACGCCGGAAGACGCCAGGCCGAGGGACAGTTCCGGAAGCTTTGATGGCCTCTCTCGACCGGAGGACGATCCTGAAGCCGGCATCGGCCCGGACTTTCGACGATCGCTCACGGAATTCGATCTGGGGGATCCGGAAGACGAGGAAGACCTTGGCCAGGAATCGCCTTCGACGGACACCGGGGAGCAGGCCGGCTCGGAGGAAGAGGAGACGAATCTGAGGTCATCCGACGACTTGTTCGAGGTCTACCAGCATCGAACCGAAGTCGACGATCTGCAGGACTCCGGGCTTTCCGAGCGAGCGAGAGAACTGGTCGAGCAGGCCGAGGGTTACATGCTCGACAACAAGTATGCGAAGGCGACGGACCGTCTCAAGGATGCCAAGCGGCTCAGTCCCGGAAATCCGATGATCGAAGCCGGACTGGCGAACTCTCAGATCGGCTTCGGCGCATATTTTTCGGCGGAACTCACCCTGGCCAAGCTCTTCACTCGAAACCCGGAGCTCGCCGGCGCCGTCTTCAGTGATCCGAAGATCATTCCAAATCGGACCAACCTGTTGATCGCGGCGAATGATCTTCGGAGCAGGCTTGCTGCGGGCAGAGCGGCCAATTCGAAGCGAAATGCAGGCCTTGGCCTGGTGCTCGCCTATATCGGTTGGCAGGTCAGTGATCGGACGATGGTCGAAGAAGGGCTCTCGGAGATGACCAACTCGCCGCAGGCGGGGCTGGAAGAGCTCCTTCGGGCGATCTGGCTGGCTCCGGTTCCCGAGTGATCGGATTCCGAGCGAAGCAGCTGCCAGGACCGGTAAGAACCACTGCTTCGCGGCGGTCGCGGACGGGCCGAATTCTGCGGTTGAGATTGCTGGATTGGCGGCCAGACGGCGACCGATGAATCGGTATGAGCATCTCCGGCGTACCCCCTGAGATTTCAGCCCTGCAAGCCACGCAGGCCCAGCGTGAAGCCGCCAAGGCTCGCGATCGGTCCCGCTTTGGATCCGAACGTGGTCGGAAGGCCAATCCAGAGGACGAGCAGTTTCGAGTCGCCGGGCTCGAAGACTCGGCGGCGATTCGCGGCCTGGACGAGGAGGAGTCGGTCGCCGATGAGCGCAGTCGACGGCGACGCGAATCGCAGCAGGAAGAGATCGGAGGCCGGCGCGAGGCCCGGCCGGAAGACGAGAATCCTCGGCTGGACGTCACCGCCTGACGGAACTTCGGCGAGAAGCTCGCCGGATCAGATCAACCGATCCCACCGCCGTCACGTTGCAATTCACGAGATGTTCGAACGCCGAGACTTCGATGAATTCGGAGTGTCGCATCTGACTTGTTGAGCGTGTAGAAGTGGATTCCATCGACCTTTCGATCAAGCAGGTCGCGGCACTGCTCCGTCGCCCAGTGAATTCCGATCTCCGCGATGGCTTCATCGTCACCTTCCGCGGCCCGCGCGAGCGATCGTTGCAGCGTCGCGGGAAAGACCGTTCCGGCTGCGAGTCCGGCCATTCGGCGAATGCTCTTCCGAGTGCTGATCGGCATGATGCCCGCGATGATCGGTATCTCGATCCCGACAAGGCGACAACGAGCCTTCCAATCGTGGAATGCATGATTGTCGAAGAAGAGTTGGGTGCAGATCCAGTCGGCCCCCGAATCGACCTTCGCTTGGAGGTGATCCATGCACTCCAGGGTGTTCGGGGTGTCCGGGTGACCTTCAGGGAACCCGGCGACACCGATTCGGAAATGATGGCCGTGTCGCTCTCCGAATGAACGGATGTGCGACACCAGGTCGGCCGCGAAGTCGAAGTCTCCATCCACTGGTTCCGAACCCTCGGTCGGCGCATCTCCGCGCAATGCAAGGATCGTGTCCACGCCGGCGGAGGCATATCGCTCGAGGATGCGGTCGATTTCGTCTCTTCGATGTCCGACGCAGGTGAGGTGAGGTACCGGGCGGAGTTTGGTTTCCTTGAGAAGGCGTTCTACGAGATCATGGGTGCGATCCCTCGTCGTCCCGGCGGCGCCGTACGTCACCGAGACGAAAGACGGTTCCAGTGGAACCAATTCGCCGATTCGGCGATCGAGCGCCGTCCAGCCCGCAGGAGTGGCAGGGGGAAAGAACTCGAAGGAGATGGTTGGAGATCCTTCGGCGGGGGTTTCAGCCATGTGGACATGATACGGAGGGCGGTGAAGACTGTCGGTTCATGGGAGGCTCGATAGACTCCAGAGCGTGCCTTCTCGCCACCAGATTCCTGCACCGACGGTGAAACGTCTCACGCTCTATCTCCGAGAGGTCGAGCGGCGGCTCTCGCAGGGTGAGCGGCGCGTGAGTTCACGCCAGCTTGGACAAGGGCTCGGGGTCACGGACACCCAGATTCGGAAGGATCTCTCCTGGTTCGGCCAGTTCGGGCAGGCGGGTGTCGGGTATGCCATCGAAGATCTGGCCACGAGACTGCGGCAGATTCTGGGGAAGGATCGAACTTGGAAGACCGCCCTGGTCGGCGCCGGCCGCCTTGGTCAGGCGATCATGTCCTATGGTCCCTTTGCTCGAGAGGGATTCGAGATCGCGGCAGTCTTCGACGCGGATCCGAGTCTCATCGGCACGGCGGTCGGGGGTCGCCGGATTCGTCCATTGGACGAGCTCGATCAGATCGTGCGAGAACGTGAGATCATGCTGGGGATCATTTCAGTTCCCAAGGAGGCGGCGCAAACGACCGCGGAGCGACTGATCGGCGCCGGCGTGCTCGGTATTCTCAACTTCGCACCGGTTCGTCTTGAAGTCGCGGACCAGGCAAGTGTGGTGAGTGTGGATTTCTCAGCGAGGTTGGAGCAGTTGGCATTCCAGGTCTCGCTTGGCTTGAAAGGATCGATCGATGGTGACGACTGAGCATGCATCCCCGGTTCGCAAGTTCGCTTTGGTTGTTCTGTTTGGTGCGGCGGCTCTGATGGAAGCCGGTTGCAGCGTTCAACTCGGTCCGAACAAGGGGAGCGTTTCTCAGGCGGCGGAGATTCGAACCTTGGAGGACGAGATCGCCCGCTTGAAAGCCGAGCAGTCCGCGATGGAAGAGGACCTGCGGTCCCTGCGAGCCGATCGAACACCCGCGGAGATCGAGCGGAGCAACGGCATCCCGACGGCCGATCGCGTGTCTGCGGCTTCCGGTTCGGCGGTCCGACTCTCGGATTCGAGCGATCAGCTCCGCCTCCGGCTTCGTACCGAGGACGGCTTCAGTCGCTTCGTCCAGACCACGGGGCCCGCGGTGATCTCGGCCATCGCGTTCGACTCCGCCCGACTTCCCGTATCTTTGGGTGACTGGAAGGTCGACGCCTCTTCATGGCGAAAATCGTTGCGGGAAGGATTCACCGGAACGGCGTATGCACTCGATCTGCCCCTCGCCGGAGATCTTGATCTGGTCCCTGGCATGGAGATCTTGATTCGAGTCGAGATCATCGATCCAAGGGCTGCTGAGCCGTTGACCGCCGAGTTCTCGATTCCAGTGATTGGTCCGTTGCCGGAAAGGACGTCCGAATGAACCAGCTTCACGTCACGCATCAATGGCGAGCCAAGGTGGCGTGTTCGCGGCGATTCGTGACCGCGGCCTTGATGCTGGCCACCTTGGGCGGCTGTCAGAAGGTCCTGTTCAGCCCCGAGGATCCTCGGACTCAGTTCGAGGTCCATGACCGCATGAGACAGCGATACATCCCCCTGGAAGAGGAGGATGTCTTCGGAAACCCCCAACCGGCGCTTCGTGCACGACTTTCACCGGATTCCTGAATCCCCTCGACCGTCCGGTATCATCCGACCGGCCAGTACAACCGGCGGGATTCACTCGGTTGCACCGAACGGTTTCTCCGGCCCGAAAGAGGAAGGATCCAA
Organism: Phycisphaera sp. TMED9; assembly: GCA_002167845.2. Lineage (GTDB taxonomy): Bacteria > Planctomycetota > Phycisphaerae > Phycisphaerales > SM1A02 > UBA12014. Next base: position 12,247 of record NHBO02000090.1, read on the forward strand.
AGCAGATCCCTCCAATTGACGAATGTTCCTCCTCTGTTCTGGCCGATGGATGAGAGGAGAGACGAAAGACGGCAGTCCCGAACGGCGGGAAGTACGAATGGGAAGGGCTCGCATGGACCGCGAGCCTGAACGAGGGCATGGCGGCGTGACGAAGCAGACCCAACAGGCTGAACCGACCGGTTTCAACTATCGGACGCAGATCGTCTGGATCGCCTTCATGGCGTGCATGACCGTTTTCGGTCTGTTCTTCATCCTTACCAAGCCAAATCCAAGCCACGCTCTGGGCGATCTGCCCCTCGCCTCGTCGTCCGCGCTCCTGGGGGCCGATCAGGCTGGTGTCAGGGACGGTTTCGGGCCTCAGCGATCTGATCTCAAGAACTCCTGGAGCACGATCGTCATTCACGATTCGGGTTTCTACTTCGATGATGCAGAGGACATCGCTCGACGGCACATCGCCGGAGGGCTTCAGGACATCGGGTACCACTTCGTGATCGGCAACGGCAACGGAAGCCTCTCGGACGGCCAGATCTTCGTCTCGAATCGATGGGACCTGCAGCTCGCCGGCGCTCACGTGGCATCGCGAACTGGTGCGGATCCTGCTGATGCGGATGAGATCAATCGCGTCGCCGTCGGCATCTGTCTGGTGGGGAACGGCGAGCAGTCGACGTTCACGCCGTCACAGACTCAGGCCCTTGCGAATCTGGTGACGAGCCTCCAGAGTCGCCTGAACATCGAGGACGGCGCGGTGCATCTCCACTCCGACCTGAGCGACGTTCGCAGCCCCGGACGATTCTTCCCGGCGGCCAAGTTCGAAGCCCACCTCGCCGGCACCGGCAACTGAAGGCTCGGGTTCGTCCCCCGGACGAACTGGCAGGGCCACGGGCCGTGATCGGAAACCGACATGCGCCACGGACCGTCATCGCCCTGAATCGGGACCGTCATGTCGCAGCCAGTCGAACTCTTCGGATATCCGGTGCTCGGACGGCTTGGTGAAGGTGCTGCGAGCACCATTTATCGAATTCGCGATCCGCAGTCGGGCGAGGAGCATGCCCTCAAGCACGTCGTGAAGCGGGGTGACAAGGACCAGCGGTTCATCGACCAGGTCGTCGAAGAGCATCGGATCGGGTCTCGGTTCGGACACGAGTCGATTCGCCGAATCGGCCGTCTGCTTCGGAAGCGGCGCAAGTTCCGGGTCGCCGAGGTGGGCTTGATCATGGAGTACGTCGATGCTCCCGGTCTCGACTCGTCTCGTGAGAATTCGTTGCTTGAGAACATCCGGATCTTCACTCGCATCGCCGAAGGCCTCCTCTCCATGCACGAGGCCGGGGTCGTTCATGCGGACATCAAACCGACCAACGTGCTCGTGGACGGCTCCATCGTGAAAATCATCGATCTCGGTCAGGCTTGTCCGATCGGGACGACGAAGGAACGAATTCAGGGAACGCCCGGGTACATCGCCCCGGAACAGGCGCATCGCCGGCGGATCACCGAGCGAACCGATGTCTACAACCTCGGTGCGACGATGCACTGGGTGTTGTCCGGCAAGTTGATTCCGACGGCCCTTCCGCCGAGAGGAACGGAAAGCAATCTCGCCACGGGTCCGTTGGGTCCCGACCGGATCGCACCACCCACGCCGCTCACCGAACTGGTTCCGGGCACGCCGGTCGAGGTCTCCGAGCTCGTGCTTGACTGTGTCCGGGTTTCCAGGGGCGATCGACCATCCACCATGATTCCCGTGATCGATCGGCTCCTTCGAATTGATCGACTGCTCGCGGACTGAGCCGCCTGCGGCATCGGACCTCCAGAGGTAGCCTCGCCCCATGTCTGCAAGATTCGGTGACATCCTGTTGGACCTTGATGGAACGCTGGTGGACTCGATCGAGGGTCTGCATGCCGCGTGCCGGGCGGCGGCGACCGCCATCGAGCGGCCGCTCCCTGACCTCGAACTCGTTCGCCGGAGCATCGGCCGCGGCTCCGATCGACTCCTTCATCTCGTTCTTCAACGTGAGGCGGAGTCCGGTCTGAAGCCGGATCTGCATCGAGAGGCCCGTGCCGCCTTCGATGATCATTACGCCTCGATCTGCGGCGAAGGGTCGACGCTTCGATCGGGTGTGATGGAGAGTCTGAAGTCGCTTCGCGACGAGGGGCGTCGGCTGGTGGTGGCGACCAACAAGCCTCGTCGTCCGGCCGAACTGGTTCTGAGTCATCTTGGCATTGATCAACTGACCGACGGCCTCTGTTGTCCCGAGGACGCGGGATGCCTCAAACCGGATCCGGAATTCGTATCCGCCGCGGTCGGGCGAGTTGATCGGACGGGAGTCCTTCTGGTCGGTGATTCTGGAATCGACGGGGCGACGGCGGATGCCGCGAAGATCCCCTTCGTCGCCGTTCGAGGTGGTTACGACGAGGGGCGGGATATCGCGATGCGATCGCCAACGCCATCTGCGGTGATCGAATCGCCGAGGGATCTTCCAGCGGCGATTCACGCACTCGAGCAAGCCTGAGCCCTGAGCAAAAAGAAGGCTCGACGCCCTTTTGACGGGGCGTCGAGATCGATGGCGGGAAGGAATGTCGGCTGAATAAGCCGTGGAGGCGGATCAGCAGGCCTGGCGGTCTTTCGAGAGTTCGATCGCCGGCATTTCAGGGGTCAGAGTCTCGGTCTTGCCACAGAACACATCGAAGGTGGTCTCATCGAGAAGTGAGTTCATGGCCTGCTCGACTCGCCCGATTCGGTCGGAGAGATCGTTCGGGACCGAGACGCCGCAGATCTCACTGCCGACGAATGCGACCCGGCTGCTGTCGGGCCGTTCGAAGAGCAGCCAGACATCCCGCAGGCAGATTTCGTTGGGGTTCTTTGCGAGGGCGTACCCGCCGCCCGGACCCGGGGATCCGTCGACGATGCCGGCTTGGCTCAAGGAGGAGAGCAACTTCGCCACGAAGGGACGCTGGAGTCCTCGGCCGTCTGCGATATCCGCCGCTGAGACACGTCGCGTGGAGGGGCCTTCCCAGAGGGTGGCAAGGTAACTCACGGCGGCGATGGCGGTTTCTGTCTGCTTTCCGTACATGTAGTCTCTCTCTAAGGGGCTGTCAGGGGATATTCGGAATCGCAGAAGTCGAACGCTTGGATTCAATTCTGCCGATGATTGACGATGCGGAAGTCGTGGTTAGTCTCGAGAAAAGAAGCATGGAGCACTCGCTATGGCCCCTCAGGCTGCCACCATCGAACTGATCTGCCAGGACGGGGCCCGTTTGGTCGGGAAGCCCTCCTCGAACCCTGATACCGGCGTTGTGGTCGGCCGCGCTTCCGATTCCGGAATCCGACTCCAAGACGACTCCATCAGTCGCCAGCACGCCGCTCTTCGATCCGATGACCTGGGTCGATGGTTTGTTCGCGACCTCGGAAGCCGAGGCGGAACGACCCTGAACTGGATACGACTCGATGAATCGGAGGAGCCGCGACTGCGGACCGGCGACAGACTTCGATTCGGCGATACAAACGTTGTCGTGAACCTCCCGAGCGGGGACGGGCAAGAAGAAGAAAAAGAGAAGAATTTCGGTGTTGAGGCGACCGCAGAGACCAGTGAGGACGAGTTTCGGACACGAGGAAGCCTGCTTCTCCGGCTCAACGCCTCGGGGACGATGGAACGAGAGATCGGTTGGAAGGACTTCTACGATCGGTATGTGCCGCTGATCAAGGGGTTTGCGCAGCGCGCTGGCGCCCGGGGAGAGGAGGCCGAAGATGTCGCGCACGAGGTGATCGCGAACTTCTTCCGGGCTTCCCATCGATTTCAATATGACTCGAGCGCCGGCCGGTTCCGTGGCTATCTGAAGGCGGCGACCCTCAATGCCATGCGGGCGAGGTGGAGGAAGCGAAAGGGGCAGGTCAACGTCGAGGACGATTCCGGGCTTCCAGTCTCGGATTCGAATGAGTTGGATGCCGTGTGGGATCAGGAGTGGACGCGATCCGTGATCGATCGGGCCATCGTCGCGGTCCAGACCCATGGCAAGCAGAGCCCGCAGTCCTGGGAGGCGTTCGATCTCTACGGCCGGCGGGGCGTCCCGGTCAATGAGATCTCGAGTCGGCTCGGGATGACTCCGGACGCGATTCGCCAGGCCAAGAGTCGGATCTCCCGGCAGATCCGCGAAGAGATCGAACGAATTCGATCTGAAGAAGGCTGAACCGTGTCAGTCTTCACGGCGGAGTTCGAGAAATTCGACGCCCGCTTCGTCGAAGACCGCTCGACTCTTCTCGATGGACTCGAGCCAGTGATCGTCCCCCGATTCGGGGAGATACGTGACCACGGTGGTGATGCCCGCCTGAACCAACGCGATGGCGCAGTTGATGCACGGGAAGAACGAGGAGTAGACGGCGCAGCCGATCGGACTCACTCCGTTCCGGGCGCACTGGATGATCGCGTTCATTTCCGCGTGGACGATGAGGTCGTACTTCGCCGGTCGCTCAAGTCGTTCGGGCCGATCCTCGACGCCTCTCGGCAGTCCGTTGAATCCGGTGGACACCACTTGCTTGGTGGGCGAGACGATCACGGCGCCGACGCCACGCGAGGGATCCTTGCTCCAGCTTGCGATCTCTTCGGCCAGCGAGAGGAATCGTCGATGCCATTTCTCACTGAACGGAACCGTCATCGCTTGAGTGCCTCCGGGCGGATGGGTTGAAGTTCGAAGTCGGGTCCGGACCACTTGAGGATCAGGTCGTCCTGCCCGGTGCCCTCAAAATAGTCGAGACGAAGGGGGTGAAGTCCCTTCTCAAGCGCGATCACGCCATTTTTCTCGAGGGCCGAGTGCAAGCCGTCGTTGTCGACCACGATCGTCGAGCCGAGGGCGAACCGGCTCCCGTCGTCGGAATCGAGCGAGAACCGGTAGATACCGGTGCGTGGGACGTCGAGGAAACCGGTGAATCGAATGCCGAAATTCTCAGGACGAGGCTGCATCGAGAGGTCGATGGAGGCGGCGACGCCTTCCGCAGAAGGCTTGACGTCCGCGAAGTCGGCGACCTGCTCGAAGGTGCCCAGGTGCGTCGTCCAACGAAGGCCAGGACGAGAGGTCAGGGTCTGGACCGCTCGGAGTGGCGTCACCTGTCGGAGGTCCATGGTCGCGATCGTCCCGACCGGTGATCCATTGAAGAAACAGCGAGCCTGGACCGTGGCGGACCGTCGAATCTCGACCGGGGTGTCTCCGGCAAGCGTCGACCCGATTTCGGGGTCGGTCCCATCGAGGGTGTATCGGATCTCGACCTGATCACTGGCGGCGGAGAACGCCAGCTCGGTCGACTTGAGAAAGACCGGCTCGGAGACGTCGATGCTCGGCGCATCGACGACGACCGCCGGTCCCTCGATGTCGAGTACCAGGACGGTATCGATGCCTGCCACCATTCCATCCGGAAGTCGAACCGTGAGATCGGCGCCGTCCCGCTCGACCGTCAGAGGTCCGGCCCCGGGATTCGCCAGAAGGTACGCACCCATTCCCGCCGGTTGATTGAGCAGCCCGGGAAGTCGGAGCGCGCCGGCGGTCGGTGACTCGAAGACATGCAGATAGAGACGCTGGTCACCGTCGGGGAGATCTCGGCGTGTGCAGCGTCCCCATTCCAGTTCGGTGAAGCACGAGGCGGCAGTGCCATGAATGCTCTCGGCGTTGGCTTGCATCCACTCGCCGATCGCCGCCAGTCGCTCGACCGACTCGTTCGGAAATCGACCGCGTTCGTCCGGCCCAACGTTGAGGAGGAAATTGCCGCCCTTGCTCGCGATGTCCACGAGCTTCCGAACGAGATCCTTGGTCGGTTTGAATGCGGTGTCGAACGACTGGTATCCCCATGACCGATTCATGGTCATGCAGGTCTCCCAATCCACGCCGAAGGGCATTCCGGTCGCGGGGATCTCCTGTTCGGGCGTCCCGAAGTCTCCTCGGTATCCACCGGCCCGCGTGAGCCCCGCCATTCCGGTGCGGCCGGTGTCGACGCGGTTGTTCACGATCACCGCGGGATCGAGGGTGCGGACGAAGTCGTACATCGCCTGGCCGTCTTCGTGCGTCCAGGTCCCTTCCCACTCTCCGTCGAACCAGAGCACCGCCGGCTGATATCGATCGGCGAGTTCCTTCAACTGACCCTTCATGTACGCGACATACCGCTGATAGTCGGCACCGTCGGCCGGACGATCATCCCACGCGCGTCGAGGGAGGTAGTCAGGATGAGTCCAGTCCATGATGGAGTGGTAGAGACAGAGAACGATGCCTTCGTTGCGGCACGCTTCGGCGAGTTCGCCGAGGATGTCTCGTCCGAACGGCGTTCCCTCGACGTCGAAGTCGGTCAGTTCACTCGGCCAGAGACAGAAGCCGTCATGGTGCTTGCTGGTGATGACGATGTATCTCATCCCGGCGTTCTTCGCCATCATCACCCACTGCATCGGGTCGAAGTCGACCGGGTCGAACTGCTGCTGCAGCGGCATGTAGTCGTCGGGGTGGATCTTCACCGAGTTGAGAATCCACTCCGCGCCGCCGGTCCGGCGGCCCTCCCAGTAACCGCCGGGAATCGCGTAGAGCCCCCAATGGATGAACAGGCCGAACCTTGCTTCACGCCACCACGCCATTCGGTCGTCATGTTGCTTGCCGGTCTCGGCCAGCGGTGTCCCCGCTCGGGGCGGAAGATCGGAGGGCCACCACGTGGACTCCGGCGGCACCGCGCTGGTCGCCGCCGCGGCGGTGACGATCGAAATGATGGTGGCGATCATCGTGGGCGCTCCTGATAGTCCTTGTTTTTCACGGTGCAACGGTACCATGCGGGACGTCAAAGCCATCGAAACAACCATGGGGACCCTGCCATGCCACTCGCTCTTCGAAGTCTTCTCAAGATCTCTGCGGTGGGAATGGTGGTGGTCTCCCGCAGCATGGCATCGACCGATGGCGACCCGGGCGACTCACAGAACATCCTCTGGTATGCGCAGCCCGCCGCGGCGTGGACCGAGGCGCTCCCGATTGGAAATGGTCGACTGGGTGGGATGGTCTTCGGTGATCAAGCCGGCTTGATCCAGGTCAACGAGGACTCGGTCTGGGCGGGGTCGCCCATCGATCGGCATCGGACTCCGGCCGATGGGTCTCTCGCCGAGGCGCGGCGGCTCTGGTTCGAAGGTGACGTCACCGGCGCACAGCGGATCATGCAGCAGGAATTCATGAGCGAACGGCTGACCCGAAGCCATCAGACGCTCTTCACCGTCGGTACACGATGGATCGATGACGGTGTGGAGATGACGGACTATCGACGCTCGCTCGATCTCGCGACTGGGGTCACCGAGACCACGTTCGGGATGAATGGGCATTCGTATCGATGTCGGATGTTCGCCAGCGAAGCGGATGATGTGATCGTCGTTCGATGGGAGACCGATGCGCCCGACGGAATGCATGCCGCGATCGGAGTCGGGCGTCCGAAGATCCACGAAGGCCGCACGGAGTCGGGGGGGATCTCGACGTCCAGGACCGTCGGTGACTCCCTGCTGCTGGTCGGTCGGGCGGTCAATGGCGATCACCCCGGAGTCCGATACGCGGGAATCGCATCGATGCGCGGGGAAGCACTTCATGAGATGCCCGAGGAAGTCGCGGTTCCCGACGCGTCCGGACTTGGCGGGGTTTCCGCTCACTCGACGGTCGCACGACGGGTTCGAGCGTACACCGTGGTCATCGCCGGCGCCACGGACATGCCGGTTCGGCCGGGCCATGACGTGACCGATCCGGAGGCCGCCGTCCGGGAGATCGCCGGAAGCGCGCTCGATCGCGGCTTCGAGTCCCTGCTTGGCAGGCATCTTGCATCGTTCCAGCCTCCCATGCAGCGGGTCTCGATCGATCTCGGCACCAACGCTCAAGCGGCCAAACCGACCGACGTTCGTCTCCGCGAGCTGCGGGAAGGAGCCGATGATCCGGCGCTCTTCGGTCTGTACTTCCAGTTCGCCCGGTATCTGCTCGTCTCCTGTTCTCGTCCGGGGACGATGCCCGCCAATCTTCAGGGGCTTTGGAACGAACACGTCGCGGCGCCGTGGAACGCCGATTACCACGTGAACATCAATCTGCAGATGAACTACTGGCCGGCCGAGGTCGGAAATCTCGCGGAGTTCCATGAACCGGTGTTCGACTTCACGGAGCGTCTGGCGGAACGTGGACGGGAGACGGCCGAGCGGCTCTATGGCGCCGATGGTTGGATGGCCCACCACACCTCGGACGCGTGGGCGTTCACGGTGCCGATCGGCCGGACGGTCTGGGGCATGTGGCCTCATGGCGGGGGATGGATGACCCGTCATCTCTGGGAGCACTACCTGCACTCGGGCGACGAGACCTTCCTGCGCCAGCGGGCATGGCCGTTGCTGCGAGGTGCGTCCGAGTTCTATCTCGATTACCTCTGCGAGGACCCGGCGACCGGCCGGCTCGTTTCGGGGCCCAGCAGTTCACCCGAGAACACCTTCATCACCGAGGACGGGCAGCGGGCGGACATCGGGATGGGCAATGCGATGGACCAGGAGATCGTCTGGGACGTCTTCACGAACCTGATCGATGCCGCGACGGTGCTTGATCGGTCTGATGATGAAGTCGTCGTCGCCGCGAAAGCCGCTCGCGAACGGCTCGCGATGCCGACCATCGGTGCCGATGGGCGGCTGATGGAGTGGTCGCGACCCTTCGGTGAGGCGGAACCTGGTCATCGTCACATCTCGCATCTCTTCGGACTCCATCCGGGCGCCCAGTTCAATCACCAGACCACGCCCGAGCTTCTGGCCGCCGCGAGGAAGTCGCTCGACTTCCGGCTCGCCAACGGCGGCGGACATACCGGGTGGAGCCGCGCCTGGCTGGTCAATTTCATGGCACGGCTGCACGATGGCGAGGCGGCCTATGAGAATCTGCGACTACTTCTCGTGAAGTCGACGCTGCCGAATCTCTTCGACAACCACCCCCCGTTCCAGATCGACGGAAACTTCGGCGGAGCGGCAGGCATCGCGGAGATGCTGGTCCAGTCCCACGTCCCGCTCCCGGACGCGTTCGCGCCGGGTGTTCCACCGCGATTTCAGATCGACCTGTTGCCCGCGCTGCCGACGGCGTGGCCCTCGGGCGAAGTGCGAGGCCTTCGAGTCCGAGGCGGGCTGACCATCGAACGTCTGGCATGGACCCCGGAAGACATCGAGGTGGAGTTCTCGAGCGATGTGGTGAAGAGCGTTCGGGTCCGTCCACCGAACGGCGATCGTCTCATCGAAATGGACGACCGTGACGGGCGGATGAGATTCACCTTCAAGCGAAGATGAGCTCCCGGTATGGCGCAAGGAAACGGGCCCACCGAAATCATTGATTTCGATGGGCCCGAATCAGGGCGACAGGATTCGAACCTGCGACCTGCGACTCCCAAAGCCGCCGCTCTACCAAGCTGAGCTACGCCCTGAATTGATCGAAGATTGTACGCTGGACATCGCTTCAACGGAGTCGATCGCCGAATATTGGAGATCCGCCTGTGCGAACCCCCATTCGAATCGATGGAAGTCCCTTCTGGGCCGTGCTGGGACGCGTCACGCTCGTTCTTGCCGTGATATGGGTCCTGCCGATTTCAGGCTGCAATATGACCAAGCCGACGGTCAAACGGTTTGACGCGTACCCGGCGATTCGTGACGAGCTCTCTCCGGAACTGGCACAGTTGCTCCTTCAGGACTACTCCGCGTCGGCGACCTCCGGGGTCGATCAGGCGATGCGGGAGATCGTCGACCTTTCCGATGATCCCGAGGTGATCGACCACGCACTCCGATTCAGAGCCGCCGCGGTCTCCGAGATTCGTCGGGCGGCGCTGCGGGTCAATCCCATCGCGGGAGCCCTTGATTCGTGGGTGCTGTTGGAGCAACTTCGAGCATTCCTTTTCGACGGGCCCGGCAAGACGGCTTTCAAGGGGCAGATGGGAGTCATCGATCGAATGATGGCAACGCTCGATCGCGATCTCGACATCGCCGTCGAACGAATGCTGGAAGACCGTGAGCTCGCCGAGGCGACCGTGGATTCCTTCGCGGACATCCATCCGATTTCGAGTTTCAACCTCGCGCGCCCATCGGTGATCTCGCCGGTCGCGAATGATGATGCTCGCCTCCGTACGCTGATGGATTCCGTCGCTTCTTTCGATTTTCTCGCCAATGCGGCCTATTACCGGCTCGGCGCCGCGATCGACGATCTTCCGCAGGATCTCCGATGGCAGTCGGAGATCGTCATCCGCGAGATCTTCGCCGATCCGCGGATCGCGGACGCGATCTCGAGCCTCGATGAGCTCGATGGGCACATGAGGGATATCGGCATCGCCATCGATGGGATTCCAAGGGCGCTCGATGAGAACGGAGAGGCGATCGTGGAGTCGGTCCAGTTCCTTTCAAGGCAGGCGACCGACGAGATCGCGGCGACGGTCGGCAACGGGGTCGAACGCATCGGCGAGATCGCCGAGAGCGAGCGGGTGGGCGCGCAGCGCGACATCGAACGGCAACGTCTTGAGACGATCGAGGTGCTGCAGGCGGAGCGGGAGTTGATCCTCGAGGCGATCGCCGACGAGCGTGTGGCATTGGTCGAAGATTTCTCCCGGGAACGTGATGTGACGATCAAGATGTTGCAGGACATGATCACATCGCAGACCGACACCGCCATCGAAGCGGCGGGGGGCAGAGCCGAGACGGCGATCGACCGAGCGATAAACGGGATGCTGGTGGTGGTGGGCGTCGGATTCGGTGGTGCCGTCATCATCATGTTCGGGCTGACGCTCTTCATTCGTCGGTCCGTCAGGTCGGCCTGAATCCGCGGGCCGCCACGTCAGTCGGACGTCGTCCGAAGCGGGCCGGATTCAAGCCAGGTCCGGGTCAGTTCCGTTGCGAAGACGTGGGGAAAGTGCCCGGTTCCGGGGCAATGGTCCACCCTCGCGTCAGGACGGATCTCGAGCAGTTCTTCGACGGGCATTCGGCCGGCCTCGCCCGCAAGCCCGAACACCGGGCATGTGATGGATGCCACGGCTTTGGAGATCGGCCACTGGACGCCGCCGGCGATCACCAGCGCGGCTTCGACGACCGGTGCGAACATGAATCGCCGTTCGATCCGGAGCCTTGAATCTCCCTGGTCCTCGAGGGAGAAGAAGTCGGGCACCCATGAAGACGCTTCGGCGATCCATCCGGCTTGTGTGATGAGGCGTCCGGCTTCGGCGGCTCGATCCACCCAGGGGATCATCTGATCGAGAGAGGTCTGACGACGCTGATCCAGCACCGGGACGTTCGAGTCCAGCATCACCACGCTGCCGATCGAGAGATCCGGATCCATGGCGAGGATGCAGGACATGCCGCCGCCCATCGAGTGGCCCACGAGCGTCGCGCCAGCGAATCCGGCATCGAGGATGGTTCGACGGACCCGCTCCAGGACACCGTTCGCAAATTGGAGGGCGATCGCTTTCCTCGCCTCGAGATCGGGTTCCGACGGCCATTCCTCCAGGTTGAACTCGCCGCTCGGAGGCATCCAGGAGATGGGCAGAACCGGCCCGGGGAGGGCGGATCGGATGAACTCCACCTCGTCGCCATGTCCGCACCATCCATGAAGGAACACCACCGGACGCGGATTTTGGGGGTTGGAGGTCATCGCAGGAGGGTATTCCAAGTCGGAGAAGTCCGCTGGTCGCATCAAGAGGCCCGTCGTGATCGACCCGGGATCGGTATCCTCTCCGAACCCGCCGCCGGCTTTGGCGGGCTGCTCAGCAACGTTCCCGGATTCAGGCCCACCCATGACCACTTTCGCCCTCGACGGCATCACCAGTTATCTCCCGGTCGGCGTCATCATCCTGATGGCGTTCGTCTTCATCGTTGCGAACCTCGTGCTCACCACGATCATCGGACCGAAGGCCCAGGGTGCGGTCAAAGGACTCGCCTACGAGTCCGGCATGGATCCGATCGGATCGGCGCGGAAGCGCTTCAACGTGCGGTTCTACATTCTCGCGATGACGTTCCTGGTGTTCGACGTCGAGATCATCTTCCTCTACCCGTGGGCGGTGACTTTCTCGAAACTCGAGCCGCGATCATCCGAGTCGGCCTTGTTCCTCGGCCGGATCATGTTCTTCATCGCGACCAGCGTCGTGGCCTACGTCTACGCCTGGAAGAAGGGCGTGTTCCGCTGGGATTGATGATCGACCTCCTCGATTGAAACATGAAGGACGCCCGCCGAACAGCGGGCGTCCTTCATGTTTCGACCGGACGGAATCTCGAGATTCTCTTCAACCAGTCCAGTCGACGAGCAGGAGTCCCAGATCGGCGCCGTTGACGACGCCGTTCCCATCGAGGTCGGCGATGCAGTCACGCCCGCACGGCCCCCATGCGACCAGCATGAGTCCGAGGTCCGCGCCGTTCACCAGGCCATCGCCGTTCAGATCACCGGGGATGACGGGCGTGTTGTTGCCACCATTGCTCATCACGATCATCGAATCATCGAGTTCGTCCACGAAGATCAGGTCGAGATCCCCGTCTTTGTCCATGTCGACGGGTAGCGAGCAGCTGGCGGCGATGGGCGAGGGGAACGACTCATGGAATTCGAAGTTTCCCTCGCCGTCGTTGACGAAGAGGAACCAGTCTCCCGAGTAGCTCGAGGTGATCCAATCCACATCTCCGTCGCCATCCAGGTCGCCGAGATCGCTGGCGAGAGGGAAGGGGTCCGTCGAGTAGGTGACTCCGTTGGCAAGGCCGCCGGAACCGTCGTTGCGGAAGACCTGCCCGGCATTCGCGAAGGAGTTCACCGTGGTCACATCGACGTCTCCGTCACCGTCGAGATCGGCGAGATTGAGTTGCCAACATCGGCCGGCGACGCTTCGCGTCCCGGCGGCGATGAAGTTCCCGTTTCCGTCCGCGAGCAGGACTCGGATCTGGCTGGCCCCTCCGACCACCAGGTCGAACAGGCCGTCACCATTCATGTCATCGGCCTGAATGCTCCATTCGCCACTGATGCCCGGTTGGATCGTGGTGGGCGGATCGAAGGTCCCGTTGCCTTGATTCCGAAGAAGCGTCACGTTGCTGGACGAGTAATTCGTGCTGGCGATGTCCAGGTAGCCATCTCCATCAAGGTCGAGGGTGGTGATCCCGCGCGGGGCGTTTCCGGTACCGAGCGTCTGAGCATCACCGTATGAGCCATCGCCTCCTCCGATCAGAATCGAGACGTTGTCGCCGGTGATGTTGGCCGTACAGAGATCCGCGTGGCCATCGAGATCGAAGTCCGCGGGCTCGGAAGGGCTCGGCACCGATCCGACGGGGTTGGTGGGCGTGAGAAACGATTGGATTCGGCCGGTGCCATCGCCCGTGTTGAGAAACACCCGGACATCATCCGTGGCTTCGTTCACGATCGAGAGATCGATCCAGCCGTCTTCATCGAGGTCGGTGGCGCTGCCGCCGTATGGAATCACGTCTTCGCCGGGAAAGGCGCTGGTCGTGATCTCCTGAAGAATGAAGAAGTCCATCTCCGCGGCCGCCGCGGCGGTCCAGAAACGAAACTGATGTCCCGCCGACCGAAGCGTCGTTCGGTCGGTTCCGCGAATCGTGTTGGCGAGGGTGACGGTCACGGGCTCGCCGGGGCTGGCCTCTCTGATCGGATCGAGGGTCACCGTACGGCCGTCCTCGGAGAATGAGAACACTCCTCGAAGAGAACCGGCGCCTCGGCTGAATGCGTGAAAGGACCTCGTGTCGATCGACTCGGGATCGATCGCTCGATCGAACGTGACGCTGATGTTTCCATTCGTCGGCGCATCGAGAATCGCTCGAGTCGGTGTGGTCTCGACGACCGAGAGCGTTCCTTCCGCGAAGGTCGAGGCGGTCGGCATGACGGCGAGAAGGAAGACGAGGAGGGGCGCAGGTGATCGCACGAGAGGCTCCGTGGAACGCGAGGTCGGCATCGAGATGCCGTGAAATGGATGAGACCGCAAACGGAGATCGTCCACGTTCTTTGATCCGCTCAGGGGCGATCAGGTTCCTTCGAATCCGGATTCCGAGCGTCCGAGAAGGCGGAATCCCGCGTCAGGCGGTGTTCGAGGAGTTTTCGAGTCGTCGAGCCGTGGCGACCAGGGTCTGGGTATGGCATGCCACGCACGGCCCGTACTCGGCCAGAAGAAGACTGCGAGCCGCCTTCAGGCTGTCCGCACTCGGCAGGGGGCCATCCTCGATCGATGCCCCGGCATCCGTCGGGAGACCATCGCAGGCCATGCCGACGTCCGAGGAGGGCAGATCGATTTCGACCACGGGCTGGTCGAGAGGTTGGAGTCTGGTCGGCATGACTACTTGCATCGGCGAAAACGGGTCGCGAGCGTTCAAGCATCGCGCATGATTTTTGTTTGGTGCTCTTCTCAAAGGTGTCCGGAGCGTCCGAATCATCCTTTTCGACGTGGCGATCCTCGAGATCAGCGGGACAGAGGTTCTTCGAGAACATCGCACAAGCGTTCGACTTCGGACACCGTGTTGTAGTGCACTGCGGAGATACGGACCACTCCCGGATCGACCGGAATCCGCATTTGTTCGCAGAGCCGATGGGCGTACATGTGTCCGTGACGGATACCGATTCCCGCAGAATGGGCGATTTCGACGATACGGCGAGGATCGAGGGAGTCGTGGATCATCGATACCGTTGAAACGCGGAGGTCGATGTCGGGAGACTCGGGTCCGATGATTTTCACGGAATCATGTGCGCCGAGCCGCTCGAGGAGTCGTTTTTGGACCGGCGCTTCCAAGGCGGCCATCGTGTCGAAGGCGCGTCGCACGACGTCGAAGTCGCAGGTTTCCGCATCCGCGGCGGCCGGGCGTTCGTCACCGGCAAGGAACGCGAGCAGGTGGGGAAGCGCGCAGAGGCCCGCACACCCTTCATGGCTGACTCCGCCGAGTTCGAACTTGTAGGGGATCTCGTCCGCCGGAATGAAGAAGTGATTCGGCCCCTCGAGTTCGGCGATCGCTTCGTGTCGTGCGAAGAGTCCACCCATGTGAGGTCCGTAGACCTTGTACGTGCTCCAGGCGTAGTAGTCGACGTTCCAGGCGCGAACGTCGATCGCCCGATGAGGCGCATAGGCGACGCCGTCCACGACGACGCGTCCGCCGGCCGCATGGACCAGAGCGGTGGCGGCCTGGACGTCCACGATCTCCCCGAGAAGATTGGAGACGTGCGGAAAGGCGACGATCCGGGTCCGTTTGGAGAGAACGGATTCGAGATCCTTCAGAGCAAGCGATCCAGTGTCGGGGTTCACTCGCCACCATCGGATCACCGCGCCTTGCCGTTCGAGTTCGACCCAGCAACCGATGTTGGCTTCGTGTCCTTGTTCGCAGACCACGATCTCGTCGCCGGGTCGGATCGTTCGGGCGATGCTGTGAGCAAGAACGTGCATCAGGCTGGTGCAGCTCGACCCGAGGATCACCCGGCCGATCCCGTCTCCGTTCACGAATCGATCCATGAACCGGTGGGCCCGTTCGACGGTGGCAGTGGCCCGATCGCTTGCGGGGTAGCCGGCACCGAGTTGAACGTAATCGTCGAGAAGGTGATCACGGATCGCATCCGCGACCTGCAAGGTGACCTGCGAGCCGCCGGCGTTCTCCAGCAACACGGTGTCTCGCGCCAGAGCCGGGAACTGCGAGCGGAGCACATCGATGTCGGGGGTGTGAGGCATGCTTCTTCCTTCGATCGCGTGGGGGGTTCGTTTCAAGAGGGTCGGCGGAATTCAGGAGTCAGTCCTTCTTCCCCCCACCGAAGAGATCGCCCAGGCCATTGCCGATCGCGTCTCCGATGCCCTTCTGAAGGTCTTCAGGGATGGTGATTCCAGTTTCTTCTTCGAGTTTCTCGCGGCCTCGGCCGAGTTGTTTGTCCGCTTCTTTCCGAGCGCGGGAAGCGAGGGCGTCCGCACCAGCGGCTTTCAGCGCGTCGGCGAGCCGGACCTCGTCGATGAGTATGGAGGGGTCGTCGAGTCTGCCCAGGACATCGATTCGGATGGGAAGTTCCCGGAGCGTCGCCTCTTCACCGCCGATGCTGATCGTGGAATCCCGGAGTACGACGTCGAGCGGCGCCGCGACTCTCAACTTCGGTCGGAGTGTGAACACGCCGGACATCGCGGCATCGATCGTGCCACCGCGGAACGGCGGGGGATCCGAGTCGATCAGTTGATTCACGATACGGCCGGCTTCCATTCGCCGAACCACGAAATCGAATTCGTTCTCCGTCGGCACCGACGAAAGCCGGCCGAGGCGGATCGCGAGACCCAAGGACTCGTCACTCGAGGAAAGAGAGAGCGATGGAGGTTCCTCGACCAGCAGTGGTTGGGTCGAGAACGACTCCAACACGATGTCATACGTGGGAGCTGCAGCATCAAGGCCTCGTTCCCGTCGAACCCCCGAGGCTTCGATCCGTCGCACCAGCAGGGTCGGCGTCTCATCGATGAGATGCGTGGCTCGAACCCCTGCGTACCCGTGGAGGTCGACTTGTTCCCGCAACCACGCTTCGAAGGACGGCGACTCGGGTCCGCCGTTCTTCCCTTCGCTCGGGTCGTCATCATCGGCCTGGTCGGGTATTCGGTTTGCGAGCTCGTCGATGCCTCGACTGATCTGTTCCAGCCGCGTTCGCCATTCGCGGGCGTTCTTGAGGTAGTCCTCGAGTCGGCCGCCGGCGAGCGACGTTTCGTCTTCGATCTTTTCGTCCGGCGTCGTCTCGGCCTCCGCATCGTCACCGGGATCGATGAAGACCACGCCAGGAGTCGCTCGGGTCTCGTCGTTCAGGGCGTCCACCACGCGGACGAGATCGATACTGATTCGACGTCGCAGAACATCCGCGAGATCGAGATCCGCCGTGATCACCGCGGCC
>NHBO02000091.1 GCA_002167845.2 Phycisphaera sp. TMED9
CGACCGATACCGCATTCAAACGCCCGCCGTGATTCATCGACCGTGATGAAGTCCGCTGGGAACCAGGAAAGGCGATCGAAAGGCTGGAGTTCAGATGTCGAAGGAAGATCGCGTTCCGAAATCCGAGAACCCGGTTCAGGAAATCGGTGCCGAAGGCGTCGTTCATCAGGTCTTTCATGACGCCTATCGCGAGTCGAAGGCGGCCTGGGTGACCGGCCGGCCGCAACCGGCGGTGATGACCGCGTTGTCGAGAGGTTGGTTCGATGCCGGGCCGCTGCTCGATCTCGGCTGTGGTACTGGAGAGAACGCCGCGGCCATCGCGAAGGAACGGCCCGAACTGAGGATATTGGCGGTCGATGCGGTCCCGCAGGCCGTCGAGCATGCGAGAACGCTGATGTCAGCGGCGGCGATCGATGAGCGTGTTCAAGTCGAGGTCGGAGATCTTCGTGCTTTCGAACCTTCGGAATCGTTCGGGACCGTCCTCGACGCCGGTGTGCTTCACGTGTTCTCCGATCATGACCGAACCGTCTATCTGGACATGATCGCTCGAGCGGTCCGGCCGGAAGGCACGGCGATCTTCATCGAATTCAGTGATGCGGAGACTCGTCCTCGCGGGCCTCGGCGTCTCGCCCGCGAGGAAATCTGCTCCGTGGTGTCGGAAGCCGGTTTCGCGGTCGACTCGATCGAGGCGACCAGATACGAGACCACCGCCCATCCCGGGGGCGCCGCCGCATGGATGGTGAGGGCCATTCGCTGATTTTCCGCGATCGGAACACGCCCCCGGCTGAATCGTTCGGCGTTCAGGAGGCGAAAAGGGGATCGCACTGACCGTCCCCTGACATAGGATCAACGCATGCCGAATCCCCTCCGAGCACTTGCAGTTCTCTCCTTCTCGATGTCCCGTCGATGTTCGAACTTCCCGTTCTTCTCGCTGGTGGCGATGGTGGTTCTTCTCGGAGCGTGCAGCAATCGTCAGGTCAAGGTGGAGATGCAGGCCGGAACGGAAGGCCCGGAGCGGATCTTCGAGACCAATCGGGCGGACCGAGACGAGATCGGGCGGCTGTCCGAAACCTATGAAGCCGCACCTTCGACGCGGGCGGGTGGCAAGGACGGCGTCCGCTTCGAAGGCGTGTTCGCGGAGCGTGACCTGCCCAGTGAGGTCGGAAATCGCAATGGGTGGTCGTCGCTGCCGGGAGCCTTTGGAACGTCCTATCTCTACGTCGAGCAGTTCGGAGCCGCGCGTGACGACTGGGGCGCCTTCCGGGACCGAATGAACGCGGGAGAACTCTGGATCCGCATGGCAATTCGATTCTTCGAGTCGCGCATCGAAGGTGAAGAAGCCCGGGCGGAGTGGAGACGAATCGCCAATGAGGAACTGCTCCCCGATGCGATGAGCGCTTTTCTCAGGTTCAACGCCGGTGGCTACGTTCAACAGGGCCAGCGAGTCGACACGCGTTTTCGTCCACCCGAGGAACGAGGTCCGCGAAGCGAGGACGAGTGGTTCCAGTTGCAGGTCTTCGCGCCGTTGGTCGCGTTCGCGGTGGAGCGCTCCTGGATCGAGCCGTGGGAGGCGCAGCTCGTTCTCCTGTCCGGCATCGATGGATGGGTGTCGGCCGGCGAACGGGCGTGGTCTCGCAAGGAACTTGCGGATCCGATCGTGAAACGAACCGTTCAGAAGTTCGTCCCCGGGGCCGACCCCGGTGAGATCGGCCCGAGCAATCAGAAGTTGATCCTCACCGGGCTCTCCTTTCTGTGGTGGGTGAATACGTCCAAGGAGGCGGTCGAGGTCATGCTCTCCTCGCCCGCCATCACCGTCGCCGACAAGGAAAAACTACGGTCCGGCAATCGGTCGATCGATCTTCCGGGTCCCTTCGGCATTCCGATCGGCGGTGGTGAACAACCATTGGAGAGCGAGGTGGTCCTGCGAACCGATGCGGCGCCGTTTCTGACCAACGGAAACTGGGACGAAAGCATGGGGACGGTGAGTTTCGGCACCCGGATCTATCCAGCGGACCAACGCCGTCGCATGACGCCACCGGTCTTCCATGCGAGTTGGGCGGTTCCCGACGAGGGCGTTCAGACTTCGATCTTCGGCGAGGTCGTCTTCGTCGGCCAGGACCTCGGCGAGTGTGTCTTCTGGGAGCGAACGCTCGACGAAGAGACCTCGGCGGAGTGGACGGCGGCGGTCGAGGCGGCCAGACTCGGGGCGTCGCCGATTCCGCTTCGCGAAATCCTTGATCGGCTGGAGGGTGAAACCGCGTCGGACCGGCCGGCCCCGACGGCACTTCGAAATGCCGTCTTTGAGGCGCCCGGCGCATGATGTCGCGCCAGGAGATGCGGACTCATCGGCGGATGCGCCGGATTCGAGGAGTCTGGCTTCTCGCGTTGTCCGTCTTCCTGGTGTTTCCAGTGCTGGCGGTCGTCACGCCTCCCCGGGCCGCTGATGCCCCCGCCGAGATCGTCGAGATCGCGTCATCGGATCGCTCGGCATTCGCCGAAGTGGTGGACATCCATTGCCTCGAATGCCATCGGCGAGCCGACGACGAGGGCGGTCTCGATCTTCGGGAACTGGCCAGGGCCGACAAGATCGCATCCGCCGACCCGGCCCTTCTGCTTGCGGTACGAGATCGACTGCGGGCCCGCGACATGCCGCCCCGAAAACCCGCCGTTGATGCGAACCGGAGTCTCGGGCCACCGACCGAGGCCGAGTATCAGCACGGTGTCGGCGTCCTCGGGGAGTTGCTCGCGTTTCAGGCGACGGGTGCAGGCGTTCCCGGCGTGGTCCTGAGGCGGTTGAACCGGTTCGAGGTCGCCAATGCGATCGAGGACGTGTTCGAGATCACCGTCGATGTGTCATCACTCCCGGCCGACGACGTCGGTCATGGGTTCGACCATCTTGGCGAGGTGCTCGCGACCTCGCCGTTGCTCTTCGAAAAGATCGTGGATCTCGCGGAGTCCGTGGCTCGGCGTTCGATCTTCGATGCCGATACCGATCTCCCCGACATCCAGCGCATTGCCGCCCGAGCGCTCGACGGTGGCCGGGCGATGCGAGGGGGTCGATGGCTGTCGACCCGCGGCGAGATCTCCGGTCAGGTCCAGCTTTCTCGACCCGGGCGCTATCGAGCGGAGTTCGATCTCGCCGGGCAGCAGGCGGGCCCCGATCCGGTGCGGTTCGAACTTCGACTGGATGGAATCGCCATCGAGCGGGTGGAGGTACCCGAGTCGCCCTCGAACCCGGCCACCCACGTCTTCGAGTTCGAGCACGTGGGACATGCCGCGAGGCTGTCCGCGTTCTTTCTCAACGACTACTACCGGAAGAACGACCCGGATCCGAAGAATCGGGATCGAAACGCGATGGTCGCCGAGATTCGGTTGGTGGGTCCGCTTGATGCGGGGGAACCCAGTCGGATGCAACGGGCGCTTGAGGCGAGGATGAATCGAGGCGGTCGCCGCACGGGACTGGCACGAGCGGCGCGATGGCTTCTGGAGCGGTGCTGGAGTCGGCCGATCGAATCGGAGGAAGCCCTGGCGGTCGCTGATGTGGCCCTTGGTTCCGTCGGGTCCGATCAAGACGACGGCGGTGACGCCAAGGCTCACTTGATGCAGGCGTTGATCGTCTACGCCATCGCCAGTCCGGAGTTTCTTTTCCGAATCGAACGTCCGCAAGCCGATGCGGAATTCGCCGATGACGAGTCGATCCCGCTCGATGGTCACTCCGTGGCCGGTCGACTGGCGGCCTTCTTGACGGCCAGCATCCCCGATGAAGCCTTGCTCGATTCGGCCAGAGGGGGTCGGCTTGATTCGAGGCGTGGCATCCTTCGGGAGGTGGATCGTCTCCTTCGTCAAGGAGGCGCGCGGTCGTTGGCCGAGCGATTCGCGACCCAGTGGCTGCACGTGGAAGGGTTGGAGCGACTCGAGCCGGACCCTGCGAGGTTCGGGGACATCTCCGTCGCATTGCTCGCCGACATGAGGGAAGAGACGATTCGCGTCTTCGAGGAACTCGTCGAACAGGACCGGAGCATCCCGTCCTTGTTTCAGGACTCGACTTCCTGGTGGTCTCCCGCGCTGGCGACTCATTACGGACTCGATCCGATCGAACTGGACCTCAGGCCTTCAGGATTCAGCAGAGTGGATCTGTCAGAGGTCGGATTCCCACAAGCCGACCTGGGGATCCTCCGTCATGCGAGCGTGCTCTCGGTCACGAGCAACCCGACCCGAACCTCTCCCGTGAAGCGAGGAAAATGGGTGATGGAGTCGTTGTTGGACTGCCCACCACCACCACCACCGCCCGGGGTGGCGCAACTGCCGGACGACCTCGCCTCGGAGAAGGAGGCGCAATCGCTCCGAGAGATCCTTGAAGCCCATCGAAGGGATCCGGACTGCGCGTCCTGTCATCTTCGCATGGATGCGCTCGGATTCGCGTTGGAGCCGCTCGATGCGGTGGGTCGTTGGCGAGTGGAAGAGGAAGGACGTCCGATCGATGCGGCCGCCACGTTGCCGGACGGCAGACGCATCGATGGGCCTCGCGGACTCCGGGACGTTCTCGTGCAAGACCCGGCGTTGCTTCGTTCGTTCGCAAAGCACTTGCTGATCTACGCGCTCGGTCGAGGCCTCGAGTGGCGGGACGAGCCGCTGCTCGATGGTCTGGCCGCCGAGCTGCAGGCTCGGCCGACGGTCCGGGCCGCGATCGACTTCATCGTGGTCAGCGACGCGTTTCGTCGAATGCCCCGCTCCGTGGGCAATGAGCAGCCCGACTGAATGCCGTGCAGGTCGATCAGCCGTGGTGATCGGCGACTTCGTCATTGCCTCGTGCGAATCGGGTCGATACTGTCGGGGTAAGGCCCGATTCCCAGACGGAGATTCACCAGATGGCGAAGACGCTTCATCGACGAACGGTTCTCCGTGGTATCGGGACCGCCATCGCGCTCCCCTGGCTCGAAGCGATGTCCCCCGGGACGATCACTCGGGCTGCTCGAGCCGCCGCTCGAAGCACCAAGCCCACTCGCCTCGCATTTCTCTTCGTTCCGAATGGAGTCCATGCGCCCGAGTGGCTTCCGTCCCCGGGAACACCCGGAGCATCCGCCATGCCGGTGGACTTGCCACCGCTGCTCCGTCCACTCGATCGGGTTCGTGAGCACATCACGCTCCACAGCGGGCTCTCTCATCGAAATGCGACGGCGCTCGGTGATGGCCCGGGTGATCACGCTCGAAGCGCGGCGTGCTTTCTGACCGGAACCCATCCTCGGAAGACCGCGGGAAGTGACATCGTCAACGGAGTTTCCATCGATCAGGCGGTCGCCGCCGGCAATCGAGGCCGCACCAGATTCGACAGTCTGGAGCTCGGGTGTGATCCGACCCTCACCGCGGGCAACTGCGACTCTGGATACTCCTGCGCCTACAGCGCCAACATCGCGTGGCGATCACCAAGAACGCCGGTGGCGAAGGAGACGAATCCTCGGGCGGTCTTTGAACGGCTCTTCATGGCGGGTCCGCTGGGTGAGTCGAAGGAGGCAAGGACTCGTCGTTTGAGCCGCCGCCAGAGCATCCTTGATGCCGTACGCAGTGATGCCGTCCGGCTGTCCAGAGATCTCGGCGGACGCGACCGCGCGAAACTCGAAGAGTATCTGGATGGCGCGAGAGAACTCGAGCGCCGCATCGAGCAGGTCGAACGTTCGGAGCAGGACTCATCCGATTGGGGAATCGAGCATCTCCCGGACGGCGTTCCCGGTGACTACGGGGAACACCTTTCCTTGATGGGTGATCTGATGACGCTGGCGTTTCGTCTCGACCTGACCCGCGTCTGCACGTTCATGTGGGCCAATGAAGGGTCCAACCGGACCTTCCCGATGGTCGACGTCCGAGCAGGGCATCATCACTTGTCACACCACGCCGGCGACGAGGCGAAGATCGACTCGATTCGGCGCATCAACCTCTGGCAGAACGAGCGATTCGCGGATCTGGTATCGCGTCTGGCGGCGGTGGAGGGTGAAGACGGCGGGTCTCTTCTGGACGACACGCTCGTTCTCTACGGTGGTGCCATTTCTGACGGCAATCGTCATAACCACCATGATCTTCCGATCGTGGTCGCCGGTGGTGGTGGAGCGGCGAGGCCTGGTCGGCTCATCTCGCACGCGCCACGGACGCCTCTCTGCAATCTCTACCAGTCGATGGCATCGGCCGCCGGCACGCCGATGGGAAGCTTCGGCGATTCCAACGGCTCCGCGATGCTCTGATGCTCTGAAGTCACCGAGGTCGTGGATGGCCTTCGATTCAGATCGGCTTGAGAAGGACTTTGGCACCCAGATCTGCGATCTCGTCCACGTAGTTGGACGCGGGGCCGGGGATCCTGCCCAGGTGGATGTCTGACGGAGGTCCGAGCAGCAATCCGCGGAACGCGGAGAAGCTCGCTTCCGTGAGATTGATGGTGTATCCCTCGGGCGGCGTGATGTTCCTCAAACATGAGGCGCACAATTCGGAGTTGGCATTGAGGGCGGCGTTCTCGGTCGGGATCACGGGGGGGAACGTGAGCAGGACGAACGCGAAAGCGTTCGGCCGTTCGTCGTAGAAGCGGTAGCTCGCCGCCACCCAGGAATGGATGAATTGAATCGGATCCGTCTCCCTCGCGGCGGATTCGCGGCGGGTCTCGGCCAACTCGAGCACGAGGCTCACGAAGACCTCCTCCTGCATCGCATTCTTGTTTTCGAAGTGGTGGTAGAGCACGGCTTCGTTGCAGCCGGCCTCGCGAGCGATCGCTCGAACGCTTGCGTTCTCCATGCCGTCAGTTCCCACAACCTTGATCATGGCGTCCATCAGCCGTTGTTTCGTGCGGATGCGGGTGGGGGAATTGCTGGGTTGAGTCATCGGAGGTCATTCTCGGGGAGGAAGAGGTTTCAGGGGCTGGTCGGTCGCGGGGGACGGGTCCGGGGGCGATCCCTCTTATTCGCTTCGCGATCCGGATGGTTTCAGGGTCAAAAATCGTCCAGAAAACACGCTTTTTTGGCGTCTGCGGGGAGATAAGTCTCTGAATCAGGCGGTTTTTGGCGGATTCAACTTTACAGAGGCATGACGGGGAATATTATTCTTCGGTCAGGGTTAGGTTTGACCCCCTGATGCCCCAACTTTTCGACTCTTTCGTCCGGGGTCTTAGTCGGCGTTTCGACTCTTGCTGAGGCCCCTTTCAGAACTCTCTCGGAAGTCCGAGAGAGTTCTATTTTTTGTCGGCGAGTCGACTTCCTGGTCGTGGCCAACTTGAAAATGGGCGTCGTTCTCCACGAGTGATGCCGACATTCGCCGATGGAATGCGAATGAAGCAGGTCGATGTGATCGTTCTCGGGCTCGGCGGGATGGGCGCGTCCGCGATGGCGTCGCTTGCGGGCCGCGGGGTCGAGGTCCTTGGAATCGACCAGGAGCCGGGACCGCACGCCCGGGGGAGTTCTCACGGAGGAAGCCGGATCATCCGGCGGGCGTACTTCGAGCACCCCGATTACGTCCCGCTTCTCAACGAGTCGTTCGAGGGGTGGGAACGGTTGGAACAATCGTCGGGTTCGTCGCTTCTTCATCGAACCGGAGTGCTTCTGGTCGGTCCGTCCAGTTCGTCGATCCTTGGGGCATCGCGAGTCAGCGCTGAAGATCACGGGGTTCCGGTCGAGTGGCTCGATCCGAATCGCATGCGGGATCGATTCCCCCAGTTTTCGCCGGCTTCGGAATGGTCCGGCCTGTTCGAGCCCGGTGGTGGGATCCTCAATCCGGAGGCCGGCGTCCGGGCGCATCTCGATGTCGCTCAACGCGCGGGGGCGTCGATCCGAAGACCGGAGAAGGTGCTCTCGATCGACGGGGACGACGATTTCGCCGTGGTGAGGACGGGCCGGGAGGAGATTCGGACGCGGCGGCTCATCATTGCCGCCGGGGCATGGACCGCTCCGCTGCTCGGTGATCATTTCGGGGTGCCGCTGATCCCGCATCGGAAGGCGATGGTCTGGTTCGAGGCGGCTGATTCCGCAGCCTGCTCATCCAGCCGAATGCCGGCGTGGCTCATCGACGATGGCGACCCCGCGGGCAACTATTACGGGGTTCCGACCTGGCCGGGGCAGCCGCCCCCGGGCGGCGTGAAAGTCGGTTTTCACGGCTTCGGGACCGTGGTGGACCCCGATGATCCGGGTGAGATCCCGGCCGACGTGGTGGAGCGATTCGCGGCGGATCTCGCGACCCGGATGCCGGGCGTTCTGGGTCGGCCGGTCGCGGCCCGTTCGTGTCTCTACACCATGAGCCCGGACCAGAATTTCGTGATCGATCATCTGCCGGGACGTCGTTCGATGGTCGTCGTGGCCGGGTTCAGCGGTCATGGGTACAAATTCGCGCCGGTCGTCGGGGAGATCGCCGCCGATCTGGCGATCGACGGAAACACCCTCCGCCCGGCCGGGTTTCTCGGTCTTGCCAGATTTGGAACCGGAGCGGAGTCCTGATTCCGCTATTTTAGCAATCGACCTCTCCGCCCAGTGATACGTCGGGCCATCATTCGCATCGGAACTGCCACCCATGAATCTGATTCACCGTCTTGTCGGTCGTCGAGTACTTCAGTCGTTCTGGTCTCGATTGATCCTGTTTCCATTCCTTGCGACTCCGGCCTTCGCGCAGCTGGACATGGACTTTTCGCCTCGAACCTTTCAGGGAACTCCGTTGGTGGCGAGTGTTCAGGCGGACTCGACCCAGCCGGGCGGGCCGATGATCTTTCGAAACTATCGGTTCGATTCCGAGGGGCGACTCCTTCAGATCGAACAAGGATCAGAGACGCTCGGAGTCACCTTGGAGGTCGGTTTCGAATCCGATGCCGAGGGCAGACCCGTCAAGGTGTCCGCGGTCTTCATGGGAAATCTCGGTTGGATCGAAACCTACGCCTACGACGACGCCGGGCGAATCGAGTCCTGGACGAAACTGAATCCTCGGACTCAGGTCGAAACCGTCTCCCGGAGGCATGTCTACGACGAGGAAGGTCGTCAGGTCAAGACGGTCTTCGTTCAAGCGGGTCGAACCCCCGAAGAGACGACTCGGACCTTTGATGCGTCGAATCGCGTGCTTCAGGAAGAAACCACTTCGGATGGAAAGATGACCCGTCGCATCGACTTCGAATACGACGCTTCGGGGTGCCTGGTGAAGCAGGTGACGCTTCTCGGTCGGGGCCCGGTCGAGGTTCGAGAGTGGGAACACGGCAAAGACTGCCGACCCGACCGGCTGAAGATCAGAACCTTCGCGGGAAAGATCACCACGGTCACGATGACCTATGACGGCAAGGGGAATCTTCTCACCGAGTCGACGCTCCGGGAGGGCAAGCCCGCCCCGACGGTGCAGCGATGGACATATGAGTTTCCCAAGCCCGCTTCCGATTCCGCCGTCAAAGAGGACGGGAAGACCGAGTGATCACGTCGGTCGCGACATCGCACCACGGGTGTCGAGACATGATTCAAGCAGGGCGGTAGCATCACGAATTCAATGCCGACGGCGGGCTTCGTCGTATCGGTGATCACGCCTCAGACGCACTTCAGGAAGAGATCTGATCCATGAGCAGGAACCTGCCCCTTCGCCGCCTCCTCGGCGCTCTCGTTCTCCCGGCGGCTCTCATCGGTGGCTGCAACATGGGAACCCCGAGTTCCCGAGAGGGTCGGGTGGAGTCGCTTCATCCGGACGCCCGGAATGAGGTCGCCGAGAAGGTGGGGGTGCCTTTCACGCTGACGCTTCCCGGAAATGCGGGGACGGGGTACGAGTGGGTGATCGCCGGCGATCTCCCTCCTTTTCTCAGCCAGCGGGGAACGCCCCGATTCGTTCCCGCCGACTCGAACAAGGTCGGCGCGGGTGGGGACTCCGAGTTCGTGCTCGTCGCGAGTGAAGCGGGAAAGGGAGTGATCCGCTTCCACTATCTCCGTTCCTGGAAGAAGGACGCTCGTCCCGCTCGGTGGGCGGAAGTCGAAGTGACGGCGAACACCGGCGATCAGTGATCGCAGCGACAGTCTTGTCGTCGTGGTGGAATCCAACGCGATCCACGGGCAGGTCCGAAAGGATCAGCCTGGTTCTTGATTCGCTCTCAGGATCTTCTGATCCGGATTCGGAACCCAAGACAGAAAGGGTGGGCGATGCCGTTGTTCGACGTACTTGGAAGCGAAGTCGATGGTCCCGAGGGGCCGGTGCTGGTCGAAGCGACCTTTGCATCCCTCCCCCCCGACCACGGTGGCCCCGCCCTGTGCACTCGAGAACGATTCCTCGGTGAAGTGGTCGATCGCCACGGACGCCGATGGCATGCCATGATCGAGAACAAGCACGCGCGATACCTCGGGCCGGCGGACGAGTGATCGTTCGAATTGATGAGTCTTGAGCGCCGGGCTCAATCGGAATCCACGATCCCCGCCGGCTGGCCGGGATCGACGGCGCCGAACCAATAGACCAGTTTTCCGCCCTGATTCGCGACGTGCATCGTCCAGACGACGGTTGCAAGAGTGAGCGCGAAGGCGAGGATTCCCGCGCCCGACCGGATCAGAGGTCGAGGAATGGCGGAGACCAGGATCATCGCGGCGATCGCCGTGAGGAGCAGTGGAATGCGTTCGCCATCGTCGTGGTGATCTTCGAGCAGGGCGACGCCGGCCTCGTTGAGATTGACGCGGGCCAGCGACTCGGCCGCCTCGCCGGCTTCGCCCGACTGCCACGCGATCACGCCGGTGGCGAAGATCGCGGTCGCGAGAAGAAGGCGATAGGCGAGTGCTCGGCGGCGATACAGGAAGGGCAGGACGAGGGTGAAGGGGATCGCGAGCACGCTGAAGGCGATCGGGAAGTGGACCAGCATGGCGTGCCGGGTCTGTGGATCCGCCAGCGAGAGTCGAATGTTCTCGAACAGTTCGGTCACCGGGTGGGTCTCCAGTCGTCGAGCGCGATCGGGTCGATGCCCTTGATGGACGGTACGCTCCCTGTCGTCGCCGACTCGTCAGGCCACGATACGTGATGTATTCCAGACCCGTTGCGGAGAATCAGCATATGAACCCGCCCAGATTTCATCGTCGAAGATCATGCTTCCTGCTCGCCACGGCATTCCTGGCGGGAATCGCTCAAGCCCAGGATCAACCATCACCGGATCATCCGTTCGTGTTCGCCAGAGAGATCTGGCGGAGTCCGGTGACCGCGGCTGCCTTGCGGGACGACTCGACCTTCACGCGGCTGCCGGATCGGGTTGAGATCGTCTCACAGCCCGTCGGTGCGGATGATGCCGGGGATCACTTCGTGCAACGGATTCGTGGTTGGATCGAGGCGCCCCGGACCGGTTCGTATCGGTTCTCCATTGCCTCGGACGACGACGGAGTGCTCTTCATTTCACCTTCGTCGGATCCCGACGAGCGAGTCTTGGTGGCGGAAGTGGCGGGTTTCACGGGGCCGGGGGAGTTCGATCGTCAGAAGGCGCAGACCTCGAGGCCGTTGATCCTGATCAAGGGCCAGCGGTACTACCTCGAAGCCCGACACCGTGACCAGGATGGCCTCGACCACCTCTCGATCGCGTGGCGGGGGCCCGGAATGCCCTCGGGCGGCGTCGTCCCGATCGGGATGACTCTGGACCCGGAATTCACACTGGAGGTCTGGGAGGGTGTTGCCCGGGGTGCGCCATCGAGCCTGGAAGTCTTCGCCACGCCTCCGGATCGGGTTGAACGCCTCTTCGCGATGGGCTCCGCGAGCGTTGGGGTGAATGTCGCCACCCGGCTTCGAGGACGGTTCGTACCGCCCCAGGACGGCGAGTACCGGTTTCTGGTGACCGCAGATGACCTGGCGGAGCTCCGAATACTCGATCCTGATGCCACAGATGGCGTCCGCAAGCTTGCAGAACTGACCGGATGGACGGCGCCAAACGGCTGGGACGAGCGATCAGAGCAGATTTCATCGCCTCTGCGGCTCAAGGCCGGGGTTCCGGTCCTTCTTGAAGCGATCCACTGGCAGGGCTCCGGTCCCGGCCATATCGGGGTCGGCGTCCTTGGGCCTGAGGGGCTTGATCATCGTCCGATCAAATCGACTCCGAAGCCTGCGAAAGCGATGGAATCCGGAACCCGGTGAACCGGCGAACCACTTCTTCGTAGCAATTGCGAGGGGGCAACCGCCCCGAAATCCGTCGGTACTCTTGGAAGCCCCGCTATCCTCTCAGCAACGGATGCCGGCAGCGTCTCAGGTCGTGCAGCGCGTCTGCCGTCAAACAATCATTTTCCGCTTAGGAGATTCGAACCCATGGTTCATCCTCGAACCCTCGTCCTCGCCGGTGTGACCGGCCTTGCGGCCCTCGTCACCTCGCTTCCGGCCACCGCGATGCAAGGTCCGCCTGCGTCGGCCAGGTCCGGCGCCAGCCAGGACTTCCCCCCCTTCGACAAGATTTCCGAGGGTTTCACCGAAGTCGCTCCGGCGGACGGCAAACGCGGTCTCTATCGACTCTGGGTCAACAAGAAGACCCAGAAGACGCTTGCGGAGCTGCCTCGGAACTTCGAGAAGCAGGACCTCTTCCTCGCCTGGACCGTCGCGGCCGGTGTTCAGACTTCGGCCGTTCAGACCGGCGATCAGTATGCGAAGTGGAAGCGATTCGGCAAGCGACTCGCGTTGATCGAGCCCAACTTCGCGGTCGTCTCGACCGGTGACAAGCAAAGTCAGGATGCGACGCAACGAGTCTTCACGGACCGCGTCATCCTCGAAGTCCCGATTCTCGCGATGGGTCCGAGTGGTGGACCGGTCATCGATCTGAACAGCCTCTTCGTCAATCAGGCGACCCGCTTCTTCGGTGGTGTGGCCGGTGGCGCGAACACCAGGCTCGTGACCGTCGAGAAGGCCAAGACCTTCCCGGAGAACGTCGAGCTCTGCTATCAGATGCCGCTCAGCAGCGGTCGATTCGCGAAGCTCTACTACTCCATCGCGGCGATTCCCGGCAACACCGGATACCGACCCCGCAAGGCGGACGACCGGGTCGGTTACTTCACCACCAGCATCCAGGATCTTGGTGACCCCTCGGCCGATACGTCGTGGAAGCGTTACATCAATCGGTGGCATCTCGAGAAGGCCGATCCGAGCCTCAAGATGAGCCCGCCGAAGAAGCCCATCGTGTTCTACATCGAGCACACCGTCCCGGTCAGGTACCGACGGTGGGTTCGCGATGGGATTCTTGAATGGAACAACGCCTTCGAGGAAATCGGCATCGTGAATGCCGTGGAGGTCTACCAGCAGGACGCCAACACCGGCGCCCACATGGAGAAGGACCCGGAGGACGCTCGCTACAACTTCATGGTCTGGACCAACGCGAACATGGGCTTCGCGATCGGGCCAAGCAGAGTGCATCCCCGCACCGGCCAGATCCTCGACGCGGACATCGTCATGGACGAGGGCTTCGTGAGTTCATGGGTCGACGCCTGGGAACGCCAGGTGCCACACGCCGCCATGGAGAGTCTCGGCGCCGAGACGATCGAGTGGCTGGTCGACCATCCCGAGTTCGATCCTCGAGTCATCCTCGCCGCTCCGCAGGACCGTGCGCAGATCGCCGAGGACATCGCCAGCCGTTACGAAGAGCTGCGTGGCAAGGGGCTGCGATCGATGCATCCGAGCCTCGACGGCCCGGGCAAGCTCATCGCAGGTGCCGGCCCTGACGGAATCGCGATCGAAAGCAACTCGCATTCCTGCACCGCATGCCAGAACGCCATGCGAAAGTCGACCGACGTCGCGTTCATGCGGATGAACGCGGAACTGCTCGGATTGATGAACAGTGACGATCCGGACGGTCAGAAGCTCGACGGAATCCCCGAAGAGTTCATCGGTCCCCTCCTCAAGGAGGTGATCATGCACGAGGTCGGCCACACGCTCGGGCTTCGGCACAACTTCGTCGGCTCCGAGCTCGTCTCCTACGAGGAGATGAACAGTGAAGGCTTCGACGGTCCGATCTCTTCATCGGTGATGGATTATCTGCCGGTCAACATCGCCTTCGGCGATGACGTCGTGCAGGGTCCCTGGACCACGATGGAACTCGGCCCCTACGACGTCTGGGCGATCTCCTACGGTTACACCCCCGGCAAGACGGACGCGGTTCTCGCCCGTTGCGGCGAACCGGAGCTTCGATACCTGACCGACGAAGACACCATGGGGCCCGACCCCATGGCACGTCGCTTCGATCATGCGAAGAACCCGCTCGACTACGTCGACGCCCAGTTGGCGATCGTCGAAGAGCTTCGCGGTCGAATCCTCGACGACATGGTCGATGACGGTGAAAGCTGGTCGAAGGCTCGTCAGGGGTATCTCATGCTCCTCTCGAAGCATCGGAGTGCCGTCGGAACCGCCGGCAACTGGATCGGCGGAAGCACCATCAATCGCGTGAAGAAGGGTGCGGAGCTCGATCCGATCCAGGACATCCCGGCGGATCAGCAGCGTCGAGCCCTCGCGGTCGTTCTCGATGCCACCATGCCTGATGCGGCGTACGGTCTGAATCCGGAACTGCTCCGGAAGATGACCGTCGAGAAGTGGTTCGACGGTGGTGGCATGCGGGCCACGATGACGGATCCCACCTTCGACGTGCACAACCGGATCAACGGCATCCAGGAGACGGCGTTGACCCTGATCCTCAATCCAACCACTCTGAATCGGATGTATGACAACGAATTCCGAGCGGATGAAGGTCAGGACGTGCTCACCATCCCCGAGACGATGGACGGTGTGAAGGCTGCGGTCTGGACGGAGCTCGACGCTCGGCCGGACGGCAAGCAGAGCAACACCGACGCGTACATCTCCAGCCTTCGACGGAATCTGCAGCGATCTCATCTGGAACGACTCGTGTCGCTCGCAGGTGGGAGCAGTCGCTTCGGACCATCCAAGGCAGCCGTCGCGAGTCTCTCGCGGCAGCAGCTTCGCGAGCTCGATGAGCAGATCGGTGAAGTTCTGAGTCGGGATGGAAGCCGGCTCGACACCTATTCGAAGGCTCACCTCAGTGATGCCAAGGCGATCATCGATCGCGTGCTCAACGCGGATTACGTCTACAACTGATCACGAGCGGTCGATCTCGGCCGCCGCGAACATCGATCAAGAAGAATCAGGGGACCGTCTTTGGACGGTCCCCTGTTCTATTTCATTCTTGATCAGACGTGCTTCGATCGAGGCTCGCGTGTGATCGCGATCACGGTTTCTTGACGGGAAGGTTCGCGTAGAAGACCGCTTCGAACTCGTACCACTTGATGGCTTTCTCGCCGAGTGCGGGGCCGAAGGCGGGAGTCGATCCGACTTTGCCGTTCCCGGCGCCCATTCTCGCCGACTCGTTCGCCGCTGAAAACGTCGGCGCGTATCGCCACCAATAGGCTTTGGCGCCGACTTCCTCCGCCGCGGCCATCGCTTCCTTGTCGCCCGGAAGCTGCCCGGCGTCGATCTGCTTGGTGAATCTGCTGACGCCGAGGCGAACGGACTTGATCTCGGCCTGCACCCGCACCGGCGTGTCGTCGGATTCCTGACGGCTGCCGACGTAGTTTTCCATGAATGGATTGGCGCACCCCGCGAGCAGCACTGTGGAGACGACGAGGAGCGTGCGAAGGCTTTGGATCGGTTTCGGTCGCATGTTCTTGAGTTCTCTTCTTCTGGTCGCGAGCGAGGTGGCCTGAGCGGGTCAAGTCGACGGGCGGAGGATCCAGAACATCGCTCGGCGTTGTTCCGGCGTGATCGATTCATCGTACAGGAGGGCGTTGAGTCGATCTCGCTCAGCGCCACTCTCGGCCTCGAGGGTTCGCCATGCCTCGACTTCGGGTTCGGTGATCGTGCGGTCAGAGAACTTCCGTTCGAACGGCCGCAGGCCCGCCCGCATGGCGAGATAGTCGGTGGCTTCAGCCTTGAATCGGGCGACCACCGGGTCATCGTCCATCGTGGTCGGAGCGCCGGCGCGACCAAGTCCGTCATCAGTTCCTTGCGGCACCGGTGGCGAGGTCTTCTGGTCACATCCTCCCAAGGAGCATGCTGCCAGAATCAGTGCGGCGGCACCGAACGCCGATCGAGGGTTGGTCTTTCCCATACGGCGGGCTCACCAATCGCCGTAGAGTGCAACGCTGCCGGGGAAGAGTCGCTGGGAGACCCAGTCCCAGTCCGGGCCGGGGTAGTAGACATTCGTGAGCTGGTTGGGATCGTTGAAGGCGACTTCGATGGGGTCCGGGTCGGTGTAGCTCTCGCCCGCCCATTTGTATCGCTCCACGTGTCCGTCGGCGAAGGCGAAGTTGAAGTAGCCGGTATCCCAGATCATCAACTGGTCGATCCAGTCCGGAGTGTAGGGATTGATTCCCCAGCCATTGATGTTGTGGCCACGGCGATCATGCTCCGCGACCATGGAGATCGTCTCGCTGGGCTTGGGAATTCTGCTTCGGGTTCCGATGCTCCAGCTCGGCGGTCCGTTCCAGTCGCTCGTTCCCTCTCCGTCGGTGAAGAAAGCGCTCAGCGAGTAGGTTCGGACGTGGTCCGATTCGTCGAAGGGTGACCGATAGAGGCGGACATCACCGACGTAGGGAAACAGCCGGCCTTCGGTCAAGGCTTCAATCTTCTCAGTGTTGCCCGGCCCCAGGTTGTTTCCGACGGACCTGACCCAGTCCCAGGCATGTCGATTGGTGTCGGGCGCCACATATCGTCCGGCGTTGTCGGTCGCGTAGCCATCCCAGGCCAGCATCATCTGTCGCTGGTTCGAAAGACAGGTCATGCCCTTCGACGTCTGGCGGAAGATGCCGGCCGCGTAGATGACGAGACTGATCAGGACGGCGATCATGGCGATCACCACCAGAAGTTCAACGAGGGTGAATCCTTTGGATTCTCGGGTCCGGGGGGTTCTGGTCGGCATCTTGAACAGCTCCATCGAGGCGGCGGGGGGTGGCCGCTCGATGTCGGCGCTATCCCGGAGAATCTTCTCCGTAACACGATACCCCGCAAAAGGGCGCTTCGGTAGCAGGAACTTGATGGGAGAAGGGTGATTTACCCACTCGGGCCGGTTATCGACGGGCAGATCTGGCCGGCCTGAAGGATCTCGGGTCACTCGGGAGCGACCTGATCCTTCTTCTGCATCGGCTCGTCAGGCTTCGGCCGTCGATTTGGTCTGAAGTTTCCAATGCCGGAGTTCGGAGGTCGCCAATCTTCGGTCCGCCCGATGGCGATGCCTTCGGGCGGGATGGACTCATCTTGACCCAGAGCCCAGAGAATCCCTTGAAGCGCCAGTCGCCGACAGGATGTGGATCGAAAGTCGTAGGGATGGCCGAGCGTGGTGAAGAAGACCCTTGATGGTCTGCCGGAATTCGAGTCATGCTCGTAGATCCACGCGACCGGATTCGAAGCGGGGAAGCGATCGTGCCGTTCGGCGTGGTAGGACTTCAGCGTCGTGCCGATCGCGAGCGGGGTCGGTTCGCCGGAAAGGGCGTCTTCGCCACCCTCGACGTGATAGAGCCAGGAGTAGGCGTCGAACGGGCTGACGCCTCGGAGAATGGGATGGGTCGAGTCCTTGACCGGATCGACATGGGTCAGCGGTGACTTGCCGTCATCGAAATGACCGTGGTGCGTGATCCATCGTTGTCCGAAGAGTTCACGTGGCCAATCCCGGTTGAGCGACGCATGTTCGAGATCCTCATCGGGATAACGGAACGCATGCGTGGCGGTTCGGAATCCCACGACCGGCTTGCCCGACTTCGCGAATTCGAGAATCGGCGCGAGTTGCTCGTCCGGGAGCGCTCGGAACCTCGTGAACATCACCAGCATGTCCGCGGTCGCCAGGATCTCGGTGCCGGGAATGTTCTCCAACGCGTTGGGGTCGATTCGCCCTTCCTCGTCGAGGCTGTAAAGGACGGTGGTTCGAATGCCGTGATCCCGGGAGAGGATCGATGCGAGCATTGGAAGCGATTCTTCGCTTCGATACTCTTCGTCTCCGGCGATGAACACGACGTGCGGTGGGTCGGGCTCGGCCGGGGGGTTGGCCACCGTGGTCGGCGAAGCCGGGATCAGCAGGATCGCGGCGAGAATGACGATGGGGATGGTGATCACGCTCCGGAAAATATCCGATGACGGCCGCCATCGCTGGATGAACCATGAAAAGGGCGGGGTCTCCATTCTCCGAGAGGTGGCGGGGCTCGCCGCGTAGGATGGGGATCGACCGACCGATTCATGGACCCCCCTTGTTCATTGATGGAGCACACCCCCGATGCCATCCGTTGCCGCGATTCGTCGATTTCTCGCCCTGGGAGTATTCGCCACGTCGATGCTCGCCTTCGGTTCGCCGCCGCTCGCTGATCCGGAGCCGATGGATTCCCGCTCGATCACCATCGACCAGGTCGACGCTCGTCGGTGGATCGGGTCGGCGTGGCAACCGAGCCGCCTTCAGGATTGGCGACTGGAGTCCGGGCGACTGATCAACGACGACAGTCGGCTTCCGGTCCGCACCGCCCACGTGCTTCCGCTGCGGATCGAACCGTCGTCACCTGATTCAGCGCTGATCATTCAAGCCGACCTTCGTCCGATCGGCATGCCGGTCGAAGCCGGCGCCTTCGCCGGCGTTCTCATCGGGGCGGGGAATTCCGGCGTCGATCCGAGATTGTCCGCGCTGGTACAGCAGGTTCCGGCGCCGGACGGAGGGCTTCTCGCGGTCGTCGACGCCTCGACCACGCCGCGATTGCTCGACTTCTCCACCGAGAAGAAGGGCGGATTCAGTTGGTCCCTCCCCAAGAAACTCAAGTTCACGGATCTCAAGCCCGTGACCAACGAAGAGATCGACTTCGCTTCCGGTGTCAAGACGCAGGGGCGTCTGACGCTTCTGCTTCGGGTCACGCCTCGCAAGGGCCTCTTCGACCTCGATCTCGAGATTCGAGATGGCGATGCGATCCTCGGCACGACGTCGGCCAGCGGGTTGAGTCCGGATCAGATCGACGGCGGTATCGCGCTGGTGTCACATCGAGAGGTCCGAAAGGACGGAATCGGCTGGGAATTCGATGGTCTCGAACTTCGCTCTCGCGATCTTGATCGCTGGATCGACGAGACCGATCATTCCTGGGGGCCGGTGCTCGGAGTCACCTACACGTTGGATCGGAACGACGACGGGATTCACGCATTGAGACTCAATGCGTTGTTTCCACCCGTCGCGTCGGAAGATCTCGGCGAAGTGGCTCTGGAATTCCAGACTCGTGATCACGCATGGCGGCGGATCGCGGAAGGAAAACTGGAGGACCTGAGTTTCACCGTGCCCTTCGAGGTCGAGGACGTCGAGGAGTATCTCGGGCGTCGGTATCGCGTGCTGGGAGAGATGAATGGAACGCCGTACGAATGGATCGGTGAACTCCACGAGCCGCCGGCGGATCGCGACCTTCGAATCGCGAGCCTGAACTGTGTGAAGAACGTCACGGCCCACTCCGCCTGGAACCGGGCCGGCGTCTGGTTTCCCCACGAAGATCTGACCGAACGCGTCGCGGCGCATGACGCCGACTTCCTCTTCTTCGCCGGAGACCAGATCTACGAAGGCGACATCAACGGCGTGGACCGCCGGAAGATCATTCTCGACTATCACACCAAGTACCACCGTTGGTTGCGGGCGTTCGGGGAGTTGGTGCGCGATCGACCGTGCGTCATCATCCCCGATGACCACGACGTCTATCACGGGAACATCTGGGGAGCCGGAGGTGTCCTTGCGAAGGCGAAGGACGGGCTCACGGTTCAGGATGCCGGCGGTTACAAACTCTCGGCGGAAGTCGTCAATGCGATTCATCGGACGCAGGTCGGGAATCTCCCCGCCCGGATGATCCCCGGTCCCATCGGGCAGGGCATCGAGCCCTATGCGACTCGGATTCGCTACGGCCCGGCGGATTTCGCGGTGGTCGCGGATCGAATGTGGAAGGACTCGGCGAGCGTCATGGTGCCGGAGG
Source organism: Phycisphaera sp. TMED9 (assembly GCA_002167845.2). Classification (GTDB taxonomy): domain Bacteria; phylum Planctomycetota; class Phycisphaerae; order Phycisphaerales; family SM1A02; genus UBA12014. The sequence goes on from NHBO02000091.1 coordinate 19,902, forward strand.
GCGAGGTTCGAAACGGGTGGTTCCGAAATCCCGACTTCGATCCGAAGGACGCCGACGTGCCCGACGCGATGTTTCTCGGCCCGACCCAGGAGGCGTTCCTCTCTTCGTGGGCCGCGGATCGTGACCCGGCGAGCCCGAGGAAGATCGTGCTGTCTCAGACGCCCTGGGTCAACGCCGCCACGCTTCCGCCGGGGAAGGACGACGGGGTGGTTCCCGGGTTGCGGATTCACGCCAAGGGCGAGTACGCCGAAGGAGACATGCCGGCCGCGGACACCGATTCGGGTGGTTGGCCGCAGTCCGCGAGGACTCGGGCGGTCCGTTCGATCACGGATGCGGATGCCATTCATCTCGCGGGCGACCAGCATCTCGGTTCGCTCGTGCAGTACGGGGTCGATGACCATCGAGACGGTGGATTCGTCTTCACACCACCGGCGGTCGCGAACACCTGGCCACGTCGTTGGATGCCGATCGAACCCGGCGCGAACCACGTCGAAGGCATGCCTCGGTACACGGGGGACTTCGTCGACGGTTTCGGCAATCTGATGACCGTCTGGGCGGTGACCAATCCCGAGGATCGCCGGCTCGAGCCACGGCGGCTGTTCGATCTCTCGCCGGGATACGGCATCGTGAAGATCGACCCGAGGACTGGAGATGCGATTCTGGAAGCCTGGCCACGGTGGGCGGATCCTGAGATGCCGAACACGCAGTATGTCGGATGGCCCTTCGAGGTCCCGTCACGTCGCTGAAGCGGATCTTCGTGAAGATCAGGATTTCATCTCTGTTGTATGTCGGCTGGTGCGCCATGCATCGGCGGCGTACAGGATGACGGCGATCCAGATCAGCACGAATGCCGCGGCCTTGAACGTCGTGATCTCCTCGCCGAAGAAAAGGATGGCCAGAAGGAACTGGCACGTCGGCGCGATGTACTGAAGAATCCCGATGGTCGTGAGTCGCAATCGTCGGGCGGCCGCCGCGAATGCCACGAGGGGGAGGACCGTGACCACGCCGCCGGCGATGAGCAGGAGGTCGGTCCGGAGATCGACTTTCAGAAAACTCGTGTCACCCCGTCCGGCCAGGAAGAGCTGCAAGGCGAGCATGAAGGGCAGGAGGAGCATCATCTCGATCGTCAGACCGGAGATCGCGTCCGCCCGCATCTTCTTGCGGCACAGGCCGTAGAGACCGAAGGAGATCGGGAGGACGATCGAGATCCAGGGCAGATCGATGAGCGAACCCCCCGTTCCGGTCGCATCGGGCCGGAGGTTGGAGATCGTCGACCAGATGAAGACGATGACTCCGAGCCCGGCGATTCCGATCGCGAACTTCTGAAGCGACGTCAGGCGTTCGCCCAGGAAGAGACGACCGAGGAGCACCGAAACGAGTGGATTGATGTAGTAGCCGAGACTCGCTTCGACGAGCCGCCCGCTTACCACCGCGAAGATGAACGTGAACCAGTTGACGGTGATCAGGATCGTCGACGTGGTGAGCAGCAGCGTGGCGCCGCGGCCTCGGAATGCGTCGCGGATCCGACCGTATCCGGGAGGAAGCGCCAGCAGCACGAGCATGACCGGAAGTCCGGCGAGCACCCTCCATGCGAGCAACTCGAAGGCGTTGACCTCATCGAGAAGTTTGAAGTAGATCCCGGTGCCGTATCCCCAGAAAAGATAGGCGATGAGTGCCTGACCGACGCCGATGGAACGGCTCCGTGCGAGTGATTGGTCGGTCGGCGTGGGGTCCATGACGAGTCGGAAGACGCTGGGTCGATCCAGGTTCCGTGTTCAGCCCTTGAGGGTGATTTCGATGAGGGCCTGATCAAGAGCGCGTCGAAGGGACGGGGTGAGCGGCTGGTTCGGATAAGCAAGGTCCAGGCCTCGGCCGATGCCGGTGAGTGCTTCGGCTTGTGCCGCGGCCGATCGGAGTCGTGCCACGGCCTCGACGAGGGGAACCCAGTCGTCGGCCGGTGCCTTCGCCATCGCGAACGCGTCGCTCAGGAGTCCGATGCGGTCTTCAAACCAGGAATCACCGCCCGTGTTGGGGGCCATGTCGTTCGGATTGAGCAGCATGAGCGCGATTCCAGTCCGCCCGCTTCGCACGAGGTCGGCAAGCACGCGAACCATGCTGGTTCTCGCTTGCGGATTGCGAATCAGGAATTCCTTCCACTGCATGGGCCGCACGAGCCGCATGGAAGTGAGGCCTTCGAGAGTGCTCGCAGGGTCGGTCCGCGACGTACGGACGGGGTCATCCAGAATCATTCGGGCGAGAATCTGCGTATCGCCTCGATTGAGCTTCTTCATGACGGCGGCCGAGCGGGCGCGATCACCGGCCTCCATGGCGGCCACCGCCATGCTCACGCGAATGCCGCCACTCGAACTCGCGGGGAGGCTGTCGAGTCCTTCCTCACCCATGAGGAGTTGCATGGTCTCGTCGAGCCGACCGGATCGTGCCAGTCCTTCCGCAGCGGCGGCGCGGATGCCGACTCGCCCGAGGACTTCGGGACGTCGGGCGATCAAGGCGAGCATCGCATCAGCCGAGGCTCGTTCCGCGAGTTCGATGAGCAGTGCGGTTTCGAAGTCCAGACTCGGCGACGTCGTGTCGAGAATTCGGGTGCGAAGATCCGGACATCGCCCGCCGTGCAGGATGGCCGCCGCGATGGTCGGGCGGGTGATGGAGTCCGAACCGTCGAAGATTTCGGCGAGGTCCCTGCAATCAAGGACATCGGCGAGTCGGTCGATCACCGGTGGATGTGTCGGACCGAGTCGGAAGAGCGGGTCGAGCTCGGGGCAGCCGTCGATCTGCGATGCCGGGAGTTCGAGAATGCCCTCGATGGCGATTCTCAATTCGCACCCGTGGTCCCAGTCCTCCGGGACGGTCGAGGCCGCTTCTGCCGCGAGTGGCCCGACGAATCTGGCGGTCAGGGATTCCGCCTCGAAGCGGGCGTCGAGATAGGCCTTCCAGATCGCGAGATCATCGAACTCCGCGAGGCGATCGCTCAAGGGAGTCGGCGTATCGGTGAGTGAATCAAGCCAGCCCATCGCCATGGCGTTGGACCGGCGGTTTGGTCGGCTGCCCTTGAGCAGTTCGGCACCGATCCTCCGGAGCGTGTCCCGAGCGGGGGGTTGATCGGAAGCCGTGGTCCCTCTCAGGAGCAGGTCTTCGGTCGGGGACGTCCCAAGGTCCTGTGGCATGGATGCCAGGGCCGGGAGAAGGAGGAGCAGACACAGCGGGAGCGAAATCATGTCTCGCAATCCTATTCGACGGACCTCGTTTCGGGAGCCCGCGGTGGCCACGGGCGGACTGAATTGCAGCCGCGGATGAATCTCACGGAATCGGGAGGCCGTTCGGTCAGTGTTCGGGAGTGGGCCTGTTCGTCTGCATGGGCCATGACGGTCCGTTTCCGGCCAGATGGCCGGCTTCAAATGGCCTCGCTTTCCTGATCAAGGATGATGACTCATGACGCTCCCCACTCCCTTCCGGACGCTTTCCAACGAGATCACCTCCCGATTCTGCAGGTTGGATTCCGATCCGTCCCTCTCGGTTGTCTCGCAGGACCTCGAATTGGAGTCGGGTCATGGTGCGGATTCTCGAGGCGCCCGAATTGCCGAACTGGTCGATGGCCGGCTGAACTTTGATGGCCCTCTGGTCTCGCTGGCCGAGCCGCTGCTCGATCTTCATCGTCGAATCGTCTCCGCGATCGTGGAGACGCAACCTCTTCCAGACGCCTGCTTGTTCATGCCTGAGCTTGATCACTTCGTCGCCGAATGCCAGGCGAGCTGGACAGCGATGGCGGAGGGCGTTCGAGTCGATCCGGATCTCGAAGGTTGGCAAGGCGTGCTGCTTTCGGAAACGGAGGGGGCGTTCATCGGATGGTGCTTCTCGTGTCTGTGCGAGATCTCCGGTGGAGGGCTGGTGCGGATCGACGAGATCGACGCGGACGATGACGCATGGTCCGAGCAGGAGGCCGCCGAATCCTGGATCACCCCGGAACCCGAGCTCCTTGCCGCGGATCTTCGGTTGGCACTCGAGGGCGGGCCGGTGGTGATGGCGGTGGATCCGCTTCGCCAACGCTTCAAATCAGCGATCTGATCCCCGAAAGAGGGGGTCCTTGATTGTCAGCTCCGTTTTGTCGTCGCTCATGGGTCGATGCAGGCGATTTTCTGGCACGTCTCTTCACGCACTGGATGTCCACGTTCGCCGCACAATCGGGTGGCGTCGGCGTGGCAGGCTTCCTGAGCCGTCGTACACTCGGGGATCGTGATCAGCCGTCTCTTCTGGAGGAACGCATGAACGACCAACGCCACCCCGCTCGAACCCGCCATTCCCTCTTCATGCATGTCCTCCTTCTCGCGGGATGTCTGGTGATGCAACCGTTCGCGTCGGCGAACGCTCAGGACGTCGCGCTTCCGGGTGATGATGCGATGCGGGCATTGGGTCGATTCGTGGGCGAATGGCGAATGGAAGGCGTCACCAACGAAGGCCGAGCAGCCGTCCCCGGTGGGCAGACGTTCTCCGCCAGGCAGTCGGTGAAGTGGCTCGACGCAGGTCGGTCACTCGGAATCTCCTGGACCGTCACGATGGATGACGGCACCGAGGTTTCCATGGGTCGCAGCAGAATCGAGCTCGATGAGGCCGCCGGGGCGGTCCTCAACGTCTATTCCGGACGGGAGAGCGGTCGTCCCTTCACCGGGAGCGCGACCTTGATCGGATTCGATGGCGTCGCATTCGACTGGCGTGGTCATGAGACCTCGGGAAGTGGTTCTTCCGTGAATTACGAAGTGACCTACCTGACCAGTACGACCGACGCGTGGGTCGTGGATTTCATTCCCACCTGCATTGATGGCACCGCTGGTCCGGTGCCGGGAAGATTCACTTGGGAACGAGTCAACCCGTTCACGGAGCGATTCGCCATGGCCGCGGATCTGATCGGTGGCTGGACCGGCACGTATCAGGATGAGCAAGGACGCACCGTCATCTCCACGATGGAGGTCACCCCCGGACCGGGGAAGCGGTCGCTGCGGATGCAGATCACAGACGAAGTCGACGGCGTGCAGACGCTGGTCGGTGGTGAGAACATCTGGTTCGACGCCGCCGCGGATGCGATCCGAAGCCGATACTTCGGGGCCGACGGAATCGTGGTGGCCGGCACCATGTCGCTGGTCGAGCGAGACGGTCGGGCCCAGCTTCGTGATGACTGGTCGGGAAGCGACGAGTTCGGCACCCCCCGCCATGGTGTGAGTTGGATGGTGATCGACGGGGATCGGCTGGTCATTTCATTCTCAGAGATCATCATCGACGGGACGCCCCTCGATGCGGATGCTCGTGCTGACTGGACGATGGAGTACGACCGTCGAGATTGAGTATCAGTCCGTCACCGATTCGCTCGCGTGAATTCGGGAGAGGGGTTTTCAAAGAGGCTTGAGGCACCGTGAAAGTCGGACGTCGAGATTCCCAACCCTGAACCGGAGCAGTCAAGCATGAACGACGTACCCTCGGACCCTTCGGAGAAGACCTGGTGGTACCGCTCGCCGAGCGGTGAGATCTACGGTCCATACGACGACGCTGAGTTCGATCGCTATGCCGGCGAGGGTCGATTCGACCCCGTCGGCAGTCTGCGTCATGGCGAAGATCCCTCGCCGTGGGAGTCGGTGGATTCCGTCATGTCCTCACGGGGGGCGCCTTCGTCTTCAGGGGCGAGGGCTGAAGAGGCGCCGAAGGCGACCCCGCCCCTGGAACGTCCGGTGGAGAGCACGACCGCGGTCTCCTCGATCTCAAGAACCGCGTTCATTCTGACGGCTTTGCTTCCCGGGGTCTTGCTTTCGATCTTCGGTGTTCACAATCTCATTGCCGGGTACACCGGGAAGGGTGTGACGCAGCTCGCCTTGAGCCTGGTGCTGGTCTGGGGAATGGGCTGTGTCAGTGTGGTGCTGCCGCCTTCGATCTGTCTTTCGGCGGTGGTATGGATCGGCCTTCTGATCTGGACGATCGTCGAAGCCTGCACGGTGACGCATGATCAGCAGGGCCGCCGCTTCGCGGGATGATTTCTGGCAGCCCGGGTCCGGCGGTGCAGCAACCCGCCACGGTTCGGTGTCATACGGTTCGGTGCCATACGGTTCGGTGCCATACGGTTCGGTGCCATAGATAGAGTGAACGCATGTTCGTATCGATCATCTCGGCATTTCTGGTTGTCGCATCCATCGCTTCGACGGTGGGAGTCTCGACCGACTCCCATCCCGATCCGCGCCGTCTCGATCTGGTGTCGATACCCGCCGGGACTTTTGTGATGGGTGGCGTGGGGCCGGAGGCCCGTCCGGATGAGTTTCCGCGGCATCGGGTGCGTCTCGACGCGTTCCGAATCGGCCGCCGGGAAGTGACCAATTCGGAGTTCGCCGCGTTCGTCGCTGCGACGGGGTATCGCACGGTGGCCGAGCGGCCGGTTGACTGGGAAGAACTCAAGACGCAGGTTCCGCCGGGAACCCCGAAGCCCGATCCGGAGCTGCTGGAACCGGGATCACTGGTTTTTCGTTCGACCGACCAGCCGGTCACCCTCGACGACCACGCACAGTGGTGGGCTTGGATCCATGGTGCGGACTGGCGCCACCCCGAGGGACCGAAGTCATCGATCGAAGATCGCATGGATCATCCCGTGGTTCAGGTCGCTTTTGAAGATGCGGTTGCGTATTGCGAGTGGGCAGGTGGTCGTCTTCCGACCGAGAGCGAGTGGGAATTCGCGGCGCGAGGTGGATTGAGCGAGCAACCCTTCATCTGGGGTTCGGAACAGATCGACACCACGCGAGCCAACACCTGGGATGGCCGGTTTCCGGATCGCAATGATGGCGAAGACGGTTTTCTTCGGACGGCTCCGGTCGGGAAGTACCCCCCCAACGGGTACGGGATTCTCGACATGGCGGGAAACGTCTGGGAGTGGTGCAGCGACTTGTATCGCGCGGACGAGTATCGCCGTCGGGCCGAAGCGCTTGTCGAAGAGTCTGGTGATGAAGGTGCGGTGGTCAACCCCGGGGGGCCATCGAGCACTCGAGATCCTCGGAATCCCCATGCTCCCGAGACGCGGGTTCAACGAGGGGGTTCCTTCCTCTGCAATCCGAGTTACTGCTCGAGCTATCGCCCGAGCGCCCGCATGGCGACGACGCCGGATTCAGGCGCGAGCCACGTGGGCTTTCGAATCGTCATGACGCCGGCACAATGGACGGCGGCCGTGGATCGGTTCGATCGGAATTCCCGGCCCCAGAAGCCCGGGCCGGATCCGGACGAGGCTGCCGGGGAATGATCATTGACCGCCCTCAGCCGTTTCGGCGGGCGAAGTCCTTCATGAAGTCCACGAGGATCTCAGCGCCCTTGACCGGGAATGCGTTGTACATCGAGGCCCGCATGCCACCCACGCCCGCGAGTCCCGCAAGATTCTCGAGACCAGCCGTCTTCGCTTCCATGAGAAAGACGGCGTCAAGCTCGGCTGACTTCGTCTGGAAGGTCACGTTCAGTCCGCTCCTCGCCGCACGCGAGGCGCGGCTTCGGTAGAAGCCGCCGCTTTCATCGACGGTGTTCCAGACCATCGAAGATTTCAGTTCGTTTCGAGCGGCGATGGCGACGGGTCCACCCTGGGCTTCGGTCCATTCCGCCATCAGGCCGATCACCCGGACCGCGAAGGTCGGCGGGGTGTTGAGAATCGATTGGGCGTGTTCGTGGTCTGCGAATCGAAGGATCGGTCCGATCGACTTCGAACCCCGTTCGATGAAGTCACGCCGAGCGACGATGACCGAGCAGCCCGCAGCACCGAGATTCTTCTGGCCCGCAGCGATCGTCATGGCGTGATCCGCAAACGGCCAGGGGCGTGAGAAGATGTCGCTGGTCAGGTCTCCGATCAGCGGCAGGTCGCTTCGCGGGGGCTCGGTGAACCAGGTTCCTTCGCCGGTGTTGTTGGCGCAGTAGAAGAGGTATGCCGCATCCGAGGGGGCGTCGATATCGGCGCCAGCCTTCGTCGGATCGGGGCAGGAGAATTCATCGCCGCCGCGCCCGCTGAATCCGACATGGATCTTTCCCACTGGCCTGGCTTCCTCGATGGCCTTCTGCGCCCAGACGCTGGTGTCGAGGTAGACCCCGGTGCCTCCCTCCGAGAGGAAGTTGAGCGCCAGGAACGCGAAGTTCACGGTGGCGCCGCCCGGCATGAAGATCACTGCGTGTTCCTCGCCGATGCCGGTGAGCCTGCGAATGACCGCCTCTGCTTCGGCGGAGGCATCCATGTAGGCCGGTCCGCGATGTGAATGCTCGATCAATCCGATGCCGGTCTCTCCGAGATCCAGCAGTTCCTCGCGAATGCGATCGACCACTGCGAGCGGCATGTGCGACGGGCCCGCCGAAAAGTTGTAGATCCCGTGCCGTGGCGGTTTCGGTGAGTCGGCGAACTCGGAAGGTGGGTTGGGACTGGTCATTCGGGAAGCGTACGCGGAAAATCCACGGGCGTGAACGGGCGAGACCTCAATTCGTCGTGGTTTGCGATGTCCGATGCTGGTTCTCTTTCGCCATCGCCATTTTCGTTCTAGGATCCGGCCTTCGGGAACGTCCTCGCCGTCGCGCTTCGTGAGCGGCTCACCTGCGACACAGGAGTCAAGGCATGTCGGTAGTCGGACTGGTTCGGTGCACCATCGCGCCATTCGTGGGCCTGCTGGTCTTCATTCTCGCGGTCATGGCGCTCGAAGCGATCGGCCATGCGGTGTATCCGCCGCCGGCCGACATCGTGGCGCTCTCCAAGGCTCATGGCGAAGCGATGGTCTCCGGTGATCCGGAACGTTATGAACAAGCGAGTCTTGAACTGGCACCCGCGGTGGAAGCATGGCTTGCCACGGCGCCGATCGGTCCACTCTTGGCGGTGGTGATCGCCTGGGTGGGTGGGGGATTGCTGGGAAGTCTCGCGGCGGCGGCGGTCGCCACGGCGGGACGGATGTGGTTCAGCCTGCTGATCGGGGCGGTGGATGTGATCGGCATTCTCATGGCCACGGATCAGTTTTCTCATCCCACATGGATGCCGGTTCTCGGAATTCTCGGGGTCATCCTCGCGTCGCTTCTGGCCGGGCGACTGATGACTCGGGGTCGATCGGCTCCCGCGCTGGCTCCGGCGATCGAGAAGGCTCTCGACTGATTCCTGATCAGTGGATGTGAAACGCCCCCGACCGCAGGCGTGCCTGCGATCAGGGGCGTCTTGTTTCCATTCGCCGGAGCTGTGGGCCTCTCAGGAATCCTGGGGTGGCGTCCACTGCGCCGATCCGAAGCCCAGAATGCAGAAGAAGATCGGCTTCAAGAAGAGGAGTCCAAGGACGGTTCCGACGCCACGCCCGAATCGCTCGGCGATCGCCATGTAGGTCAGAATGAGGAAGACGATGTTGACGAACGGAACGAAGAAGAGGATCGCCCACCAGATGGGCTTCCCGCCGGCCTTCGGGAGGAAGAAGATGTTCACAATCGGAATGATGGCGATCCATCCGGGAATTCCAGCCTTCGCATACATCTTCCAGAGACCGATGATCGAGATGATCGCCAGCACCAGGAAGAAGAGAAGGAAACCGGTTCCAAACACGGCGGCGGCCTCTTGCATCTCAGCAGCCTGTTGGTTCATCTGCAAGCTGGGGTCGTTCTGCATTTTTGGTTCTCCAAGATCTGATTGCGGTGACTGCTAGAAGTGAGGGCATCGACCATTCAGCATGATTCTTTGAATTTCCCGAGCAATTGGTCGGTGGTAGCCGGTCCGCCATCCCCTAAAGTCGATTTTGCACGGCGAGAGTCGGAATCACATGTCTGGGATCCCCCCCATTGAAGGCTCTGAAACAGGCATTCTTCGCTCGCTTTTCGGACCGTGCCTCTTCGTTGAATAATCAGGAACTTGAATTGCCTTCGACCGTACATCGGGCAGTAGGATCACAGGGGACGTTGATGGTCGACGGGCCGAACAAGAATCTGGAACACCTCGCGATGCCCCAACTCAAGACTCGATCAGTTCATACTCGCAGCCAGACGCGCGGTATCGCATGGTTGGCCGCGCTTTCGACGATGCTTCTGCTTCCGCAGGGAGCTGCGATCGGTGACTGTCCGGCCGACCTCGATGGGTCCGGAGAAGTGGGCGGCGGCGACATCGGGCTTCTTCTGGCGCAGTGGGGGCCCGGAAGCGGTTCCGCGGATCTCAATGGAGACGGACTCGTCAACGGCGCGGACATCGGCGCGATGCTCGGTGCATGGGGTTGGTGTCCATGTGAAGAGAGCCTCGTGTTCGATCCGATCCACGATGGTTCGGAACCGCTCGAGCCGGCGATCGTCGAGCACACCCGTGACGCCATGATCACGCGGATTGCGGATCGCGCTCGCGATCGGCACGCTCGGGAGGACATCGTCAACGGCATTCCCTATCGAACCTACGACCACTGGCTTCCCTTCTATTGGGAACAGCGAGTCGCCGAGATCGAGATCATCGATCGGGCCGCGATGGGCGGCGAGGGGCTGACCTTCAACTTCGCAACGCTGGATCGCTTGAACCCGGCCGAATTCCGGACGTTCTACGCCTCCGGATTCGCGGGTTACCACAACAACATGTCCGACTTCCTCAACGCGGGAGTCACGCTGGTCTCGATCGAGCCATCGGAGCGGTACCCCGGAGAGACGGAATACCACTACACCGCGGAGATCGAGAACAAGTGGCCGGAGCAGACCCCGCTCGCCATCGGCGATCGGATGGAGATCGAACTCAGCCAGTTTCTCACGGCGCCGCGGAACGGCCGTCTGAACTACTACGGGACGGCGATGCTCTACGTGGTCGGTGAAGGGATCGTCCCGTGGTATGCGAAGGCGAAGGAAGAGGCAAGCACGCCCGAGGAACGTGAGGCGGCGTCCTTCGATTCCTTCCCGCTTCCCGAACACGCCTGGCTCGGCGGGCGAACCACGCTTCCTTATCAGTACTCCAACGAGCCCGATGACCGTTTCAAGCAGATGGCGGGGAACATCTCGCACGCAAGCGGGCACGCTTTCACGGTCGGTCGTCGTCTGCACCACACGGACTTCGGCACCGGCGTTCATTCCGAAGATGGCAATCCGATCTTCGCCGACCACATCGGCAAGGCCGGGCCGCGATTCGTCAACACCAGTTGTGTCGCGTGTCACATCGGAAACGGCCGGGCCCTTCCGCCCGAGGTGGGCGGGGCGTACAACGAGGCCCTCATCCAAGTGGGAAGTGACGCGGACGGAACGCCGCATCCGATCCTGGGAGAAGTGCTTCAGCCAAGCACCGGTTCGACACCGGGAGGCGGCGGCGGAGGCGGTGGCGGCGGCGATACGTTCATCCGCATCGAAGCGGAAGACTTCTCGGTCATGAGTGGCGTCGAGACGGAAACATGCTTGGACGAAGGCGGTGGACTCAACGTCGGCTTCATCGATACCGGCGACTGGATGGCCTACGTCGATCATCCGGTGATGATTCCGACGACCGGGATCTACCTGGTCGACTTCCGTGTGGCCAGCGGCAGCGGTGGCGGCACGCTTCGATTCGAAGAGGTCGGTGGGTCACCGCTTCATGGAACCATCGACATCCCCGCGACCGGCGGCTGGCAGTCCTGGATCACCGTCACGCTTGAGGTTCAGCTCACCGAGGGTGAACATCGGTTCGGCATCAATGCCGCCTCTGGTGGATGGAATCTCAACTGGTTCGAGGTCCTCGAGCCGGACGGCTTCCAGGGCGGCGACGCCGACGACTCCGAGGGTTCGATGCTGCTTGCCGGATGGGACGAGATCCCCGGCACCTACGGTGATGGTTCGGCGTACATCCTTCGCCGTCCCGTCTACGAATTCACGGGCCCGGTCCCGGAGTTCTACTCGCTTCGGCTCGCGCCCCAGCTCGTCGGTGTCGGCCTGCTCGAGGCCATCGACGAAACGACCCTGCTCGAACTGGCGGATGAATGCGATCTCGACGAAGACGGAATCTCCGGACGGCTTCGGACGGTTGAGAATCCCGCTGATCCGGACCGAAGCCGCATCGGTCGATTCGGCGCCCGCGGTTCGACTGCATCGGTGCGGGAGCAGATCGCCTATGCGATGAACCGCGACATGGGCGTTTCGAGCGAGGTCTTCCCCGTGCTCGATGGGGACGTCAAGCCGTCACCGATCGAGATCGCGAACGAGGATCTCGATCTGATGGATCGCTACACGTCGCTGCTCGGTATCGCGGCACGACGGAATCTCCTCGATCCGGCGGCCCTCGAAGGCGAAGCGCTCTTCGCGGCGGCGAACTGCACGGCGTGCCACGTGCCGACGGTGGTGACCGGCTCGACCCACCCCTACGCGGAACTCCGAAACCAGACGATCCACCCGTACACCGACATGCTGCTGCACGACATGGGACCCGGGCTCGCCGACAACATCGGTGATCACGGGGTCAGTGGTGCGGAATGGCGAACGCCTGCATTGTGGAACATCGGCCTGACCGAAGGCGTCAGCGGTGGCGAGGCATACCTGCACGACGGTCGCGCTCGAACCATCGAAGAAGCGATTCTCTGGCACGGCGGCGAAGCCGAGGCTTCCAAGGAAGCCTTCCGCACCATGTCGGCGCAGGATCGAGCTGCGATCGTGGCGTTCCTGAAATCACTGTGAGGCGGTGATCCGGCACTTCGCGTGTCAGCCGATTCGGATCGAGACCATGGCAGATCTCGTCTCATTCGACTTCACAGCATGAGGGTTGGATGCAGCAGGCCATCACTTCGCAAGTGAGGCTTTCACATTCTGGATTCTCGTTCGCGACGCGACAGGTGTTGCAGCTGGAAAGCTCGGTGAAGTCCCGCTTCGCCGAGCAGGCCCGCGTCGATGGTTCGGGAGTCAACGTCGTCACCCTCGACGCCGGATCATGGGGCGTCGCCGCACGTCCCCCATTCGACGAGCAGCAAGCCGATGTCGGCTGCGTTGACGACGCCATTGGCATCAAGATCTGCGAAGCAACCGGGGCCGGCCTTGCCGCACGATCCCCAGGCGGTGAGGAGCAGGCCGAGGTCGGCGGAGTCGACCAGTCCGTCGTCGTTGAGGTCGCCGGCACACGGTTCGGGGGGAAGCGCTCCGACGACGATCGGCGCGCCGCTGTCGTCATACGCCCAGGTCGTGATCTCGAGTGTGCCCCAGCCTGAACCGTCCATCTGAATCCAGCCGAACACCGGGGTTTCGTCCGTGAGCGCGGTGAAGCCCACATGGAATCTTCGGGTTCGGTAGCAGTCGTCAAAGCCTGATGAATCCGCTTCTCCGCAGGCGATCAGGGTCTGGTTCGAGAATGAGCAGAGAAAGGTCGACGCCCCGCAGCCTTGTGGGCCATCGATCACGGCGCCGAGCTCGGTGAAGCGGACTCCTTCGAGACCTGAGTCGCAATTCACTTGGAGCCACTTCGACCCGCGGTAGGTGGTCTCGTAGACCTGGTCGTACTTGGCACACTTGTCGTTGATGTACGTGCAACACGTCGTCCAGCCGCCACCGCCGTTGAAGGAGGTGTTGCTCTCTCGGTAAACGCCCAATTCGATCTGGAAGTCGCTGAGACTCAAGGTGACGCTCCCGCTCCCGCCGATTCCGATCGGCGGCCCGTCGTACACCTGAATGTCCGCCATGGCCATGGGCGCCGCGCCCGCCGCAGTCGCGTACATCATGAGTCGAGACTGTCGGTTCGGAAGAGTTCTCATGCAGCTCTGCTCCAGCGCAATCGGATTGAATCAGCAGTCCATCAAGGATACTTCAGGATTTGTCCCTGCCATGTGAAGAAATGGATTTTCGGGCCACTTGCTCATCAGGGGTGATGAGCGGCCTCGTCCAACCGAAGGTGATGCTGGAAGCGGCGGTCCATGGTCTCGATTCGGGGGCTGGGCTCCATTTCCGGATCGATTTGCTGAAAGGTAGGATCTTCCACGATCAAATTCAGGTCCGCGCTTCCTGATCGAGGTCGAGGAAGGAGCCTGCGATCCACGCCGTCGCCCGATTGCCGCGTGACGTGTTTCCACAGATCGTCGATCCCTCGGTCGAGAGGTCGGCGACGCGCTGGAATCCGAGATGCGCGGCCCGAACGCAGAAGCCCCCGGAGCGAGACTCCAGGGGCTTCAAGTGGGCGATAAAGGACTCGAACCTTCGACCTCTGCCATGTGACGGCAGCGCTCTAGCCAGCTGAGCTAATCGCCCGAACCGTCGTCGCACGCGACGAGGGAAGGAGTATATCCGACCCTCCGCCGCCTACAACACGCATGATTGGCTTCTGGCGTCGGTCAGCCGTCGAAATGGCGGCTCATCGAGGTCGCGATTCGCAGGGCGAGGCTCGCTCGCGGGTGACGGCCAGCCCGCCAATGATCCGGCCTCGAAAGCCGGCTCCACGTCGGATGGCCACGAGCTTCGGTCAAGAGCTTCTCGGACTCATCATCGGTTCGAGCGGTGAAGGTCTCCGAGACCGTCGTCTCGATTCGCGCCGGTTCGATGGCGGCGTGTCCTCGCTTCAGGAAGGCGTCGATGGTGGCACGTTGGCGGAGATGGAGGAGCGTCAGGCCGGTCTCGCCGATCCGGACTTCATCCTGCCCCCGAAGTCGGCGGAGTATCTTCGAGCCGCTCCCGCCGATGGCGCCGATCGCCGCGCCGACGGCGCCGAGCGCGGTGAACCCACCCAGTGAAATCCCGCCGACCGCAAGGTCCACGATCGCGCCTGCCGCCACGAGGCCGGTCCCGGTGCCCGCCGCCCAGAGGCCCGCTCGCTCGAGGCTTGCGGTGTCCGCGAAGTCCACTCCGCCCATCGCATCGGTGATCTCCAGGAGAGCGGCATCAGCTTCTCGGCCGGAGAATCCGAAGATGTCGGCGATTCGGTGCATCGCGCGGGCTTCATGTTCGCGGAGCCCGTCGAGCAACGTCGCGGTGGCCGCATCGAAGGCGACTTCGCGGTCGGTGGCGTCTCGGCTCGTGGGCTCGGTCACGATGATGGCGGCGGCCGCGTCGATGAGGAAGTCCGCCGCGACATCACTGGCCCCGGCGATGGCGTTGGTCCGTTCGGATCGCCGGAGTCTGCGCCAGGCATCGATCGCGTCATCTCTTGCGGGCGCGAGGGTGCGGATCGCGTCGAGCAATCGAGCTTCGCCGGCATCATCGAAGACGATCGCATCAAAAGAGACCGTGGCGTGAAGTCCTTGCCGGGCACAGGCATCTCGCCATGCGTCGGCGTCGGCTTCCGGCCGTGCCGTGAAATTCAGCAGGGGAATCAAGGGCCGGGCGGTCATCCCGAGGACCGCCAGTTCATCGAGATGGCGAGGTTGTGGCTCGTCGCGTGCATCGATGGCATAGAGCAGCACATCGGCATTCATCGCGGCTTCCAGAGACGAGGCTTCCATCGCAAGTTCGTTGGAGTCGCGAGCGGCGGGCGAGGCGAGGAATCGGTCGAGCAGGCTTCGAGGGTCCTCCCGCCGATCGGTACGCGACGATTCGATCATGTTCCGAAGGTTGATCGAGTCTTCGAGTCCGGGAGTGTCGAGGATGATCGCGAGGACTTCCTCTTCATCGAGGATCTCCCCGGCCGTGACGCTTCGGGTGGTGCCGCCGGTCGGACTGACGGTCCCGAAGTCACGGCGTCGAAGCAGCGTCTGCAGCAAGGAGGTCTTGCCGGTGTTGGCATGTCCGACGACCGCGATGCGAAGGGATTCGGGAGAATCGTTCACTCTTCACCGCCGTTCGCAGCCACGATGGTCCGTCGTGCCTCGGCGAGCCACCGTCGCGCGGCGTCTTCATCTGCAAGGCGTGGGGGACGGCCGTCGGATTTTCGCAGTTGAAGCAGGTTCGACAAGGCGGCGGAGATCGCCGACTCGCGCTCGCCCTGCATCCACCAGAGCACCGACACGGTGGCGGCGCCCAGAACCGCCTCGCCGAGTCGTTCGTCGGTCCCGGGTGTCTGATCCAACGCCGTCGGAGTATCTGCGGGTCGGGTGCCTCGCCAGATCTTCAAGATGCCGGCGACCCCGGCACCGGTACCCGCCCAGGCGGGAAGCGAGACGAGAGCCGCGGGCGCGGCGACGGCGGCGGCGGCGCACGCGGCTGCGCCGAGTATTCCGCCGATGCCGATCCATCCTGCCTGGCTTCGAAGTCCTGCGGGCAGCAATTCAAGGCCGCGAGTCGTGATCATCTTGAGTCCGTCCGCGGTGTCGGATGGATCAAGTTCATGAAGGCGAGTTCCCCAGGCCCGCCACCCCTGAGACGACTGGTCAAGCCGGGCGGAGTGAATGCGGGCGATCTCGTTCAGGCAGGTCGCGAGGGCCTGGTCATCCGGAAGTGAGGGTGTCGCCGAGAGTTGTCGCCCGATCACTGCGAACGATTCGTCGAGCGTCCGCGGGTCGCGTGGCGATGGGTCGAAGCCGGAGGGATCAGTCCCTTTCAGTCGGCCGACCAGCTTGCTTCGGCTGGTCTCGGTCAGGTTCGCGAGATCACACTCGAGCGCGTCGATGCCGAGCTCGGAAGCGAGGGTTCGCCAGTCCGTCAGGCGGGTCGTCGTGATCGCGGATGACTCGCGTCGGCGCAGGGTCTCTCCGCCGTCGAGCACGAGCAAGGGTGTGATGCCGGTCGCCTTCTGGAGTTCGTTGATTCGTCGTCGGACCCCGCGGTCCGGGGTGGTGGGAAGCCAGGCGACGATGGCGATCCGATGTGACGGCGATCCGGTGTGCGAGATCACCGCCGCCATGGAATCTCTCGAATCAAGATCGCCGAGATCTTCGAGGTCGGTGATGGCCGGCGGAAGCGGTGAGGCGTTGCCGGGCCGATCGAGACGCACGAATCGATCGCACGGAACCCCCATGTTCTTCATGTTTCGATCACCTGTCGAAAGGGCGGGGTCGATCTCGGGTGGTGCGATGTCCGCTTCGGTGCGAGTGATTCTCGAGGTCTGTGGCCGATTTCGGACCCGGGGTCGCCAGCGGGCGGCGGCGAGGTGTCCGCCGGCGGCCTGCAGAATCGTCCAGAGCAGCATCGGAATCAGGAGATAGACGCCCAGTCCCGCCGAGAGAAAGAGGATCCATTCCCGTCGAGCGGCCAACGCCTGCGGGTCGTCCGCCGCCGCCATGGGGGGGCCGGCGACCGGCTCCAGCACCGGACTCCCGAGGATCGGCGTGAGCGGGGCGGAAGTGAGTTCGACGATGGTCTTGCCGAGCTCTGCCGGAAGCCAGGAACTCTCCCATCCGAATCCCAGCGCGACGCGAGCGGTCACGAACCAGATCGTGATGATCGAGATGAATGCGTAACCGCTCCAGAACGTTCCCGAGCCGACGGCGGCAAGCCGTCTACCCGAGCCAGCCGCCAGCATCGAAGCCGTCCGGCCGGCCACCGCGGCGCTGAGATCGGGATCACCGGTGGAACGAGCGATCATCCAACCGAATCCCGCGGGGACGAGCCGGCCGAGCAGGGGGCCGCTTCGCTTGCGGATGACGAGCAGGAGAATGGTTCGAATCAGGATGAAACACCAGGGGCCTCCGACGAGGATCATGAGCATCGCGGCGGCGTGTACGGGACCACCATCCTGCGAGAGAAGTTCGCCGGTCGCGGAGCCGCCAGCGATGCCGCCGAGCACGCCGAGGATGAAGATGGAGAACATCGCTCCCGCCACGCCGCGGTCCACCATCTTCTGGGCGCGGAGCGTGACGTCGTCATCTCGAGGCAGACCGGCGTCGTCGACGGCCGCGTCGGCAATGCGATCGCGCCAGTGCGAAGGTTCCGGATGATTCTGGGGCCGGGATGATTGACTCACGAGGTGATCTGATCCGAGTCGCCGAAGCGATGAACTGGGGCGGAATCCGGGGAAGCCCGGAAAGTGATCCGGAATCGAGGATGCGTTCTTTCAGCGTCCCAGCGAAGAAGGTCGTGTTCCCGGCCGATGGGTGGCGAATGCGAACGCCGCCGCGAGGGTCGCGGCGGCGTGTCGTTCATCGGTGAGTCGTCGCGGCGTCGGGTTGGCCGAGACGGTTTTCAGTCAGCCTTTTCGGGCGAATTCTGTTCAGCGTGATAGGGGCTCTTCTCGCCACCGGTCTCCGGATCATGCCGGGCCGAGTACGTGGTCGACTGGTCGATCTGGGCCGGCGTCGAGGATGACTTCCGTGACTCCGTCTCGATCTCTTCGTCGATTCCCTTGATGCCCTTCTTGAACTCCACGATGCTGGAGCCGAGAGAGCGGCCGATCTCGGGGAGCCGACGTCCGAAGACGAGGAGGCCGATCACGAGGACGACGATCATCTCCCAGCCGCCGGGCATGCCGAACAGTCCGAGAGTGAGATGGGTTGAGCTGAGAGGCAGCATGTACGACTCCGTCGAGTGGTCGTGAGGGGAATTCCAGCGGTCCGTGGATTGTAGCCGGGCGAACGCCCAAAGCGTGGCACCCCAGTGCGAACTCATCGATGGGGGTGCCTCTTGGCGCCTCCAATCACTGGATTCGTCGATTTCTGCATGCGATATCCGGACGCTGGGACCGGATGTTCATTGAAGTTCGGGGTGTCGGGGTCTCGGGATGCCGTCCAGCGGGCTTCCTCGGCCGCCGCGGCCGAGTTGATTCCATGGGTTCTCGGCACGCAGCAAGGCGTCGACGATCGCCCGGGTCGTGGAGTCCGCGGCCCTTTCACGCCCCGCCTGGGTCAGTTGATGACCGTCCGACTCCAGGTGCTCGGGTTCGGTCGCCGAGCGATCGATGGCCTGATCCCATCGGTCGACCAGAACATCGCGTCGCTGTCCGACTTCGCGGATCACCACGTTCAACCGATCGATGTCGTCGTCTCGAACCAGATCTTGAAGATCATCCCGCACGGGGGGTGCCGTGGCGAGCACGAGATCCGTGTCCGCGGAGATCTTGGCCGCATCGACCACGCGGTTCAGGTCACGGCGAATGTCCACGAGCCCGCGTGCCGGGTAACTGTTCCCATCCGGTTCGACGGTTCGTCGCAGATCAGTGCTCCCGACCGATACATGGGCGACATGCGGGCGAAACTTCAGGATCAGCTCGCTGATCTGCTCGGCGACCGGCTCGAATCCCTGAAACGGATCATCGCAGCCGATGACCGCAGGCTGGAACGGTACGTCAGCCTCCTCCAGGCGTTCCACCACGAGGCGGCGAAGCAATCGTCCGGTCTCGTCGCCGATCAGGAGCACCAGTCGCTGGTCTTCGTGGGGTCGGATCTGCACTCCGGAATTGTAGATCGAAAAGAGCTGGAATCGAAGGGGCTCTGCTCGATTCGTGGCGGCGGGACATCTTGGTCGGGATCCGGTACCGTCATCGCATGATTCAACCGCCATTCAAGTCGTTGACCAGCCTTCTTCGCCCTTTTCTCGTGGTTGCGGCCGTTGGTTGCCTCCAACTGGGTTGTGCGCCGGATGCCGCATCCAAGCCTGATTACGAACGGCCGCTCCTGCCCGGAGGCGTCGCGCTCAGACCCGCGGCACCAGAGAGCATTCCCAACCTCGAACAGGCCTGGCGTCAGCGTGATGCGGGCTTGCTCGATGCCATCGAGCGCAGCCTCGCCTGGTTCGAGATGCCGAGTTCGCGTCGGTCATTTCCCTATGCGACCTCCGACCGAGAGATCACCCATGAAGAGGCTCGTCGTTCACTCTCCAGATTTCGTGATCTCCTCGAGGGTGCGAGCAGCAGCGACGACTTCCGGCGCCAGGTGCTTGATGAGTTCAGGATCTACGAGTCGATCGGTTGGGATGGAACCGGAACGGTGCTCTTCACGGGGTACTACGCCCCCGACTTCAACGCGAGTGAAACGAGAACGGAGAGATTCGCTCATCCACTCCATCGGCGGCCCGCGGACCTCATCACCGACCCCCGCGACGGAACACCCATCGGCCGTCGGATGCCTGATGGTTCGATCGAGCGGTATCCGACTCGAGCCGAGATCATGGCGACCGGCCTGCATGACGGAAATGAACTCGCCTGGTTGGAGTCGCCACTGGACGTCTACGTCGTGCAGGTGAACGGGAGTGCTCGGTTGAACTTTCCCGATGGGCGCCAGAGTTTCGTGGGCTATGCCGGGAAGACCGATCGCCCGTACAGCGGGCTGGGTGTTCGCCTGGTCGAAGCAGGCCATATTCCCAAAGGAGGATTGAGCCTTCCGGCGATTTACGAACTCCACGAGTCCCGTCCGGAAGTGGTCGAGGATGCCATGTTCGCGAACGAGAATTTCGTCTACTTCCAAAGCTACGACGGCGCTGAATGGCCTTCAGGAAGTCTTGGATTCAAGGTGAATTCGAAGGCGTCGCTGGCGACCGACAAGGACGTCTATCCTCCCGGATGCATCTGTCTGGTCGANACCGACGGCGTGACGGTCTCGGGAACATCGTCTCCGTTCCTTCGCTTCATGGTCGACCAGGACACCGGTGGCGGAATTCGCGCGCCCGGTCGAGCGGACATCTACATGGGGGAAGGCGATGACGCGGAAACGCTGGCCGGGGGCCAGTACGCCGAAGGTCATCTGTTCTATCTTTTTCTTCGTTGAGACCGGGGAATCATCGCGNGGAAGTCGCCGCGGCTCCGCCCGATCGTGACGTCAGATTCTGACCCACTGGCCTCGGGCCAGTCTGGTGAATTCGTCGGACTTCGCGAGAGTGGTGGAGACCTGGACCTGCAAGGACTTGCTTCCGGGGTGCAGGCCTTGTTTCACCAGTTGTTCGGCGATCTCGATGGGACGCATCGGTTCCGAACCCAGGACCTTCGCGATTCGAGCGGCCATGTTCGGACCTCGTCGCGTGCTCCTGGTCATGGACTCCATCGAGGTGGATCGGAACGTGGCGCTTCGAGGTTCGATCTTCGAACTTTCAGCTTCGAGTTGCTGCAGCGAGATGATCTGGCTCTCGATGAGTTCGAGGTCTCCGATCAACTTTTCGCGTCGCGCGAGCAGTCGCGGCAGCGCCGCTCGGCGTCGCCCGAGTTCTGCGGCAAGTTCGTCAAGCGGTGCCTGAGCGAGGGGATGCCTCGTCTTTGAAGTGGTCGTCGACATCTCTGGAACCCTCCCTCTGGGCTCTCGTCCATACGAACGCAGTCTGAAGTGGAATTCTTGTTCAAATCAGCTTCGATCCGCCGCGGCAGGCGGATTTCGATCCCATGCTCCAGAACCCCCGTGGATTCGGGGCGATCATGAAATCTGGGCCATCCATAGATTAGCGGCTCGCGATATCAGAAGCGTGTCGTTTCCTCGATGATTCTCAACTCGGTCGTCATCGATCGCGTGGGGCGGGCTTCTGGTTCAAAAAAGCGAGATCTGCGAGTCCCTCAGCGGCGGCCGAAAGGCCGGAGCAAATGTCGATGAAGCAGGATCTTCTGGCGAGGACCGAGTCATGGACCGAAGATTCGTTCCGGTTGGAATCCGTCCGTCGTCGTCCACCCCACTCGTGAGAAGGATGCTGGCCAGGCGCGGGTGAAGGTGATTTTCAGGTCACTGTTGTTGCTTGCGATTCCGTCCTTCTGCGATTTTGTATTCTCGATGATCGATCGCATGCGAAGCTCATCGACGGCGATGGAAACTTCCGCGGCGAGTACGCCGCAGAGAAATCCCAGGATC
This sequence comes from Phycisphaera sp. TMED9, assembly GCA_002167845.2. Classification (GTDB taxonomy): domain Bacteria; phylum Planctomycetota; class Phycisphaerae; order Phycisphaerales; family SM1A02; genus UBA12014. Next base: position 41,468 of record NHBO02000091.1, read on the forward strand.
AGCGCGACGGTGAACCGACGCGCCGCTTTCCAGCCGAAGACGTACGGCGTCGGGAGCCATGACGCGTCGATGCCGCACTCGCCGCATCGGTCGACCCCGGCTTCTCGGATCGGATGCCCACAGGCTGGACAGCGTCCTTGGCGCATCAACCGGGGCGGCCTTCGATGCAGGTACCAGATCTCCGGAAGCTCCGCGAGGGCGACGAACCAGACGACGCCGAGTCCCATGGCCACGGTTCCGAAGGTCGCCGTGGCAAGGTCGCCGGCATCCCAGCCGAACGTCGGTACGAGCCCTCGCATCACGGCATGGGCGACGAAGAAGTATGAGCCGAGAAAGAGAATGGCCAGGCACCATCCGAGGGTCGTCGCCCAGACTGGAACGCGTGGTCCACTCTTCATCACCGAGGGGCCTCATCCGTATCTCGAGGAATCTTCGACGCCGATTGAAAACGTGACCGCACCGGTGGCCCGGTGAATCCGTACTCGGACCAACGTCGATCGACCCGATCGATGATTTCAGGGGTCATGTCGACCAAGGGTGGATAGTCCCGGACGGGGACACCGTCCCGATCGTCTCGTCCCGGCGTTTTTCGTCGTCCGTCGAATCCGATTCGCGCGCTTCGCATGACCCGATCCCGCTCGGGGTCGGCATTGGAGAGCCATCGGAAGAGCGCCTTCTCGAGATCGGTGGGATCGGCGTCGGCATCGACGGCGATCACGAATTCCGCGGCGTGGTTGTCTTCCGGAAGCGCCGACCAGAGGGCTTCGATCGCCTTGATCCCCGCATGCGGCGCGTCGTCGTCGACGCTCAGAACAGCCAGACGTCCGAGTCCGGCCTTGGGAAGCGTGGCTCCGGCGTCCCGCGCAGCCTGCATCTGTGCGGCGTCCGGAAGTACCGGCGGATCAAGGTCGACGGCCCCGGTCTCTTCGCCTCGCATTCGAGTCGTGGCGTCGAATCCGATCTTCGTTCCTGCGGCGATCGAGGGCGTGGAGTGATCCAGAATGTCCAATGGCCCACGCACGAAGACGAGGTCACGGCGGAAGTCGCAACGTCGCATCACCGTCTCGATCACCGCGTCTTCGTCATGCACCGGAACATCCCCATCCACGACGACGATGGATTTCGTCCACGCCATCTGGCCCGCTCCCCAGATGGAGTGCATCACTCGCCGGCCTTGTAGTGGATATGCCTTGTCGATGCGAACGAACGCGCTGTTGTGGAAGCATCCGAAGCGAGGGAGGTGATAGTCGTCGATGTCGTGGACGATCGTCTTGAGCAACGGAAGGAACATGCGTTCCGTCGATTTTCCAAGGTAGTAGTCCTCCTGGGGCGGAAGTCCCACGACGGTGGTCGGGTAGATCGCATCGCGGCGATGCGTGACGGCGGTGACTTCCACGATCGGATATCGATCTGGAAGCGAGTAGAAGCCGGTGTGGTCACCGAAGGGGCCTTCGAACACCGCGCCGGGGCCGAGTTCGCCGTCGGTTCGCGGGTCGAAACCGATCATGCCGGCGTCGGTTCGGACGAAGCCTTCGATCACGATTTCCGCGTTGGCCGGAACCCGCAGCGGCACCGTCTTCGCCGCGACCATCGGGATGCCGCGGCCATTGAGGAATCCCGCCATCAGAAGTTCGCTGATTCCGGGCGGAAGTGGGGCGGTGGCGGCGTAAGGAAGGCAGGGTTCGCCCCCGAGGACGATCGCGATCGGCATGGGCTCGCCGATCTTCTTCCAACTCCGCCAGTGGGAGGCGCCGTCGTGATGCATGTGCCAGTGCATGGCGAGGGTCGTCGGCCCGAGCAACTGCGATCGATACATGCCGATGTTGTGACTCGGCGGTTTGGCGACGCCGCGATCATCCGCGTGGATGGTGTGCATGCCCGCGAGAGTGATGTACCTGCCATCCCCTCCGGCGGTGCCGGATTGCTCCGCGGTGAGACCGCAGTCCACGGCCGCGGGATCTCCATCGAGAGGCCAGCACTTGAGAATCGGAAGCCGTCGCAGATCGACCTCATCTCGTTCGACGAGTCGCACCACGTCCTGGCACGGGCCGGATCGAACGGTCCGCGGGGGAATTCGAAGCAGCGGGGCGAANTCCCTGATCTTGCTCCAGAGCTCGCCGAGCGAACGAGGTGGTTGCGGTTTCGCGAGTGAACCGATCCGGGCCGCGATCGCTTCGAGACCCCCGGCGGCTCCCTGGCATCCGAGCGCCGTTTCCATGCGGTGGTAGGAGCCGTAGAGATTGATCGCCAATGGAAAGTCGCAACCTTCGACTTCTTCGAACAGAACTGCGGGCCCGCCGAGGCCTCCCCGGCCCGGATCGAACTGCTCGGCATTGCGGCTCGAGGTCGAGGCTGCAGACAGCGCGAGGCGATCTGCGATCTCGGTCACTTCCAGAATGGGAGAGACCGGCGTTCGGACTCGATGCAGTTCGCCGTCCGACTCGAGCGTGGAGATGAAGGTGCGAAGGTCCGGCATGGCGTGGTCAGACTAACGGTTCGATGCCCTTGGGCGGGTGGATGCGGCAGTGGAAACCGTTCTCTGCCATCGGCATCTTCTTGAAATCCGGGATGTGGCCTTCCGAATCACTAGGATGTCGGACATGGATGAGAAGACCTCCACCCCGCCCGCCGCACCGCCGCCGTCAGCAGACGCCCCGGAGTACGCCGTTGATCTGCATGATGTACGGAAGAGCTACCGTGGCCGAATCCACGCCCTTCGCGGAATCGAGATGCAGGCGCGACGAGGAGAGATCTTCGGCCTGCTCGGTCCGAATGGCGCCGGCAAGAGCACGCTGGTGAAGATCATGTTGACGGTGGTCCGCCCCACCCGGGCCCGCGGGACCATTCTCGGCCGACCGATCGGGCATCAATCCACCCTGCAGAGAGTCGGATACCTGCCGGAAAAGCACCGCTTCCCCGTCTATCAGACCGGGCGGCAGGCGATCGAATTCGCGGGTGCGATGTCCAAGGTCGATCCCCAGACCTGCCGCCGCAAGGCCGACGAGCTGCTCGATCTGGTCGGCATGNCCGATTGGGGCGACAAGAAGGTCTCGACCTATTCCAAGGGAATGTTGCAGCGGGTCGGTATCGCTGCGGCGATGGTGAATGATCCGGATCTCGTGGTCCTTGATGAACCGACGGACGGCGTCGACCCGGTCGGGCGACGGGACATCCGTGATGTCCTGGTCAAGATCCGGGATCGCGGGGCCTGTGTGTTCCTGAACAGCCATCTTCTGAGTGAGTTGGAGATGGTGTGTGACCGTGTCGCGATTCTCGTGCAGGGCGAGGTCGCCGCGCAGGGCACCATCGAAGAGCTGACTTCCGCCAGTCGTCGATACGAGATCACGGTCTCGGGTCCACCGCCGGATTGGACGGATCGGGACGGGCTGAGCATCACGAGCCAGGCGGGTCAGACCGAAGGGACCAGCACGCTGGTGGTCTTGACCGCGGAGGCTGACGAGATCCAGGACATCCTCGATCAGCTCCGACGCGAGAATCGGACCATCGTGTCGCTTCGACCGGTTCGTGAGTCGTTGGAGGATCTGTTCATGCGATACGTGCACGATCCCGAAACGGGGCGAGCGAAGACGCCAGGGGCTTCGAAACGCAAGATCGCTCGATCGGGAGCTTCGTCATGAGACAGACCATCGCGATCTTCGTCGACGCCTACCGCGAACTCAATCATCGGCGACTCTTCTGGATCACGCTCGTGCTCAGCGGGCTGGTGGTCGCNGCGTTCGCCGCCATCGGGAACGACGAAGAGGGCTTGACGGTCCTCCATTGGTCGATTCCGTTCCCGTTCCTCTCCACGAACTTCATTCCTCAGGCCGATTTCTACAAATTCACATTCGCGCAGCTCGGCGTCGGCTACTGGCTCGCGTGGATCGCGACCATCATCGGGCTGGTCTCCACCGCGAGCATCTTCCCTGACTTCGTCGACCGTGGATCGATCGATCTCATGCTTTCGAAGCCCATCGGTCGGGCGAGGCTCTTCTTCACCAAGTTCCTCACCGGGCTCATGTTCGCCGGGATGCAGGTCACGGTGTTCACCCTCGCGTCGTTCCTGGTGATCGGGCTCCGCGGGGGTGACTGGGAACCCTGGCTCTTCGTCGCGGTGCCCCTGGTGCTCATCTTCTATTCGTATCTCTTCGCGGTACAGGCCGCGATCGGGCTGGTCACCGGTTCGGTCATCGCGTCGGTGATCGGGGTCTTTCTGTTCTGGTTCGTGGTTTCGCTCGTGCAGACCGGAGACGGCATCACGTTGGCGTGGCGGGTCACCAACGAGATCACGGTCGAGCGGAAGATCTCGCGGATTGAGGATCAGGAGAGCAGGATCGAGAAGCGATCGACGGCACTGGTCGATCTCAAGCTCGCGGCGGACGGCGGTGACTCGGAGGCTGCCGGGCAGATTCCGGAACTCGAACGAGAGCTTGACAGCAGACGGAATCGGTTCAAGGACAGCGATGAGGAACTCGCGAAGGAGATCGAAACGCTCGAGCTGAGCCGGTCGATCAACGACTGGTTCCATATCGCCAACACCTGCCTGCCGAAGACAAGTGAGACCATCGATCTTCTCGAACAAGTGCTGGAGGATCAGGCCGGTCTTGTGCGTCCGACGCCTCCCGCGGACGACACCGTCCGGCAGTTCGGGGAGATGGTCGGCCGAGGCGAGTTCGAGGAACGATACGACGCCGAGCTCGATGCGTCCCATGGGCCGGTCTGGATTCTCGGGACCAGCCTTGGATTCGAGGCGATGGTTCTGGGCTTTGCGATCTGGCGCTTCCGGCGTCGTGATTTCTGATCACTTCTCGTTCGAGGAGATTCAAGTTCCTTCGTCGAGTTNCCGGCCNCTTCGGGTCGCGGCGGNGATCGCNTCGGCGATGGCGAGGTCGAAACCATGCGCGTCCAAGGCCTCCAGCCCGGCCGCGGTGGTTCCGCCCTTGCTGGTGACTGCGGTTCGAAGTTCCGCGGCAGATCGATCGGACTGATGAAGCACTTGTGCGGCGCCCAGGAGCGTTCCGTGAACGAGGGATCTGGCGGTCTCCGGAGGCAGCCCCTGGTCCTCGGCGGCCTTGATCCACGCCTCGACCAGGCGATAGACCCAGGCGGGGCCTGAACCGCTCGTCGCCGTGACGGCGAACATCATCTCCTCCTCGACCTCGACCACCGTGCCGACCGCGGCGAAGAGCGCTCGGGCGAACGCCTGTTCCGTGTCCGGGACTTCCGGAGATGACGCGATCGCGGTCACCCCGTGGCCGATCGACGCCGGCATGTTGGGCATGGCGCGGATCACCGCGGTGCCCGGGCCCATGGCNGCGGCGATGCGCCGCTCCTGGATTCCCGCCATGACGCTGATCGCGGTGCGGTTTCGCGGTCGACCCGAGAAGGTCGGCGCCAGCTCCGGNAAGATCTGGGGCTTGACCGCCAGCAGGACTCGGGGGACGGACGCCGCCTCCTCTGGACCACCGATTCGGCATCCCAGATCTGCGAAAGGTGACAGTCTGGCNGGATCTGGATCGCAGATCAGGACGGCTTCCGGGGTGAGGATCCCGCTGTCCAGTCCGCCCTGAAGGACAGCGCCGCCCATGTTGCCGAGCCCGAAGACGGCGAGTTGAAGATTCGGATCGATGGTCGATCGGGTCATGATTCGCAGTGTCGCAGGTTGAGCGTTGTCTCGGAGCCTCGAGCATCTATACTCGTGACCCATGCCAGCTGCAGGTTACAGCCCGAACTACGAACTCGACTTCGAATCCGCCGTCCAGGAGATCGATCGCCAGATCGATGCGCTCGAGTCCAAGGAGGACTCGGCTCGGTTCGAAGCCGAGATNCAGAGCCTCCGNAGCACTCGAAACGAGCTNCTNCGAAAGATCTACGGGGATCTCTCCCCGTGGCAGACGGTGCGCGTCGCGAGGCACCCGCTTCGTCCTCATTCGGATGACTACATTCGCATGATGTGCCGGGATTTCTGCGAACTGCATGGCGATCGGCACTTCGGAGACGACCCCGCGATCACCTGTGGTTTCGGCCGAATCGGCTCTCGAAAGGTGATGCTGGTCGGCCATCGGAAAGGCCACGAGACGGCGGACAAGATCAAGTGCCACTTCGGATGCGCTCACCCTGAGGGCTATCGGAAGGCATTGCTCAAGATGAAGTTGGCCGAGAAGTACCGCTTGCCGATCGTCACGCTGATCGACACGCCCGGCGCCTATCCCGGTGTCGGGAGCGAGCAGCGAGGACAGGCGGAGGCGATCGCTCGCAATCTTCTGGAAATGAGCCGACTGCGGACTCCGGTCGTCTGCGTGGTGATCGGAGAGGGCGGTTCGGGTGGTGCGTTGGGGATCGGGGTCGGAGATCGAGTCGCCATGCTCGAGCATGCCTGGTACTCGGTGATCAGTCCCGAAGGATGTGCGGCCATTCTCTGGAAAGAAGCGAACGAAGAGACGAACACCGTCGCGGCGCGTGCGTTGAACCTCACTGCCAAGGACAACCTCAAGCACGGCCTGGTGGATGCCATCATTCCAGAGCCNGAGGGGGGCGCGCATCGCGATCACGAGGGAGCCTCCGCCCAGCTCCANAGTTGGATTCTCGACCAGCTCGCAGAGCTCTCACGCCTGCAGCCAGAGACGCTGGTCCGGCAGCGGTTTGAGAAGTTCCGATCGATCGGTCCCGTGGTCTCCATGGAGATGCCGGTACCCATCGAAGGGTGACGATCCTCGAAGATCCACGCACGATCGCGGAAGTAGNCGGCGGTTTTCCGTCAATCTGAGATTCCGAATCCTTCGGGAGGTTGCGGCGGGTCCGAGGTTTCGCTAGTCTTCCGCAACCCGATTTGGGGGATTCCGGACGTGCCAGACCGGTTTTCGTCCTTCGACCTCTCGCCTGGATGCTGCGAACGTGGCTACGAAAAAGACTCCATCGAGCAAGTCGAAGTCGACGAAGAAGGCTGCCTCCAAGAAGGCTGCTTCTAAGAAGGCTCCGGCCAAGAAGGCTGCTTCCAAGAAGAAGGCNCCGGCCAAGAAGGCCGCTTCCAAGAAGAAGGCTCCAGCCAAGAAGGCTGCCGCGAAGAAGAAGGCTCCAGCCAAGAAGGCTGCCGCGAAGAAGAAGGCNCCANCCAAGAAGGCTGCCGCCAAGAAGAAGGCNCCANCCAAGAAGGCTGCCGCCAAGAAGAAGGCCCCGGTCAAGAAGGCTGCCGCCAAGAAGAAGGCTCCGGTCAAGAAGGCTGCCGCCAAGAAGAAGGCTCCGGCCAAGAAGAAGGCTCCGGCCAAGAAGAAGGCNCCANCCAAGAAGGTGGTGAAGTCGGGTGTCAAGAAGCCCACGCCGGGAGCGAGTACGAAGTCGGCGGCGAAGAAGAAGAAGACCGATCGTCGGGTGGCGCCCACCGTCGTGTCGTCTCGGAAGACGGCCAAGAAAGCCGATGCTTCCGGGAAGAAGACGCCAAGACGAAAGATCGACTTCGCGAATCCACGCTCCGTGGCAGCGGCGGCGGCGAGTTCCGAGACGGACTCTGATGGATACGTGGTCATCAACGGTCGTCGCGTTCGAGCGATCTCCACCAAGGGTTCTGGAGTCAAGAAGAAGACTCGTTCCAAGGNGGCCNCCGTGCCGGCGAAGCCGACCGAAGATCTCGATATCGCGAAGATCAAGACCCACCTCACCAAGCGTGAGTTGACGGCCTACAAGAAGCTTCTGCTCGAGAAGAGAAGGCACATCGTCGGCATGGTCTCAGGTCTCGAGACCGAGGCGCTCCGATCTTCCGGCGGCAATCTGTCCAACATGCCCATTCACATGGCGGATGTCGGGACCGACGTCTTCGAGCAGGATTTCACGCTCGGAATGGCCGCCACGGAACGCGAGTTGATCGTGGAAATCGATGCGGCACTCGAGCGGATCGGGAAACGGATCTACGGAGTCTGCCAGTCGACTGGAAAACCGATTCCAAAGGCCCGCCTGCAGGCAAAGCCNTGGGCGCAGTACACCATCGAGGCGGCACGGATCGCTGAGCGGAATCGGCCTGCGGATTGAGCTCCGCTCGATCTCCCATCGGAGAATCGAGTTCGGATCATGCCTCCGGCTTCCAGCAGCCTCTCGAGTCGGGTNTTGAGCCGTTTCGGAGAGTCGGGTCGCCGCGGATGGTCCACGGCGGACGAATGAACGCCAATATCCTGACGACGAGTGATCCTTGACCACCACTGAATGCCATGACGAGCCCCTCAAGCCCGCGCGGCGGTCAGTCCTCGCCTGGGCGACCTTGCTCTTGGTGCTTTCGGTCGGGCTCTGGCTCGATCTGTCGAGCAAGGCCTGGTCTTTCGCCACCGTCGCCGGCGAACCGGTGATCCTCGAATACGACGAAGTCGTCACCGGGGAATTCACCATCCCCTGGCATGAAGGTCAGCGAGTGGTCTCGGGTGACCTGCTTGATTTNCACCTTGTTCTCAATCGTGGCGCCGTCTTCGGAATCGGACAGGGGCGACGAGCGATCTTCGTCGGATTCACCTTGATCGCCGTCGGCGTGGCCGTCGCCGTGTTCGGATGGTGGACCGAGGCACGGTCGCACCTCGCGCACGTGGCGATCGGACTGATCCTCGCCGGAGGGCTGGGCAATCTCTACGATCGGGTGGTGATCGGGGCGGTGCGGGATTTCCTGCACATGATGCCTCGGTGGGAGTTGCCGTTGGGACTGTCCTGGCCGGGTGGAACGACCGAGGTCTTTCCCTGGGTCTTCAACGTCGCGGACGCCCTCCTGCTGCTGGGCATGGCCCTGCTCTTGATTCACGTCCATGTCGCGGATCGAAAGCAGAGGCAGGAACAGTCCTCGGGCGAAGAGAGCCCCCTCTCTGTCAGTTCATCCGATGCTTCCGACATGAGTTGAGCCTTCCAGGCTCGGCTCACGGTTCGAGCCGTTCCAGCGCGTCGGCGAGTGGGAGAACCGCGTCGATTGGAAGTGGGTCTTCGAGTTCGTCGGGGTCGGTCGCTTCGTCGATCGTGAATGGCCCGACGGCGGTCCTTCTGATCGAGGCGCAGTGGCCCCCGGTACCGAGGGCGCGTCCGAGATCTCGGGCGAGGCTCCGAACGTAGAAACCTTTCTCGCACTCGACTTCGACGACGGCGATCGGCCACTGGTATTCGACGAGTGCGATCTGGTGGACTTCAACGGGTCGTGGCTCGAGCTTCGGAGTCTCGCCGCGACGTGCGGTGGCATAGGCTCGGCGACCTTCGACCTTCTTCGCACTGAAGTTCGGTGGAAGTTGTGGGAAGACACCGGTGAAGCGCTCGTCCAGCATCCTCCGGATCTCTTCGGCGGATGGTGGTGATTCGATCTCGACGAGCTCGAGTTCCCCTTCTCGATCGTCAGTGGCGGTGAAGCCGGAGAGGTCGATCTCGGTTCGGTAGGCCTTTCGAGTCTTCATGAATCGCTCNAGTGACTTCGTGGCGGCACCGACGCCGACCACCAACACGCCAGTGGCCAGAGGGTCAAGGGTTCCGGCATGGCCGGCCTTGAGTCCGGCCTTCCGACGGACGATCGCCACCACCGTCATCGAGGTCATGCCGATGGGCTTGTCGACCACGATCAACCCCGGCGGCAGAACGGGGCCCTCATGGGGTTTTCTCCGNTTCTGCCCTCCACCCTTGGCCCGTCCTGGTGCGTCCTGGTCTTCGTATCGGACGCCCGGNGAGTCCTTGCGGGCGGCGATGGCAGGATCCTCATCTCGAGTCGTACCTTCGGGGACGGAAGAGGCATTCTCAGGCTTGTCGGTGGCGGTCATGCCGATACACTACTGCGTTCCGGACAGGTGTCCGAGCGGCTGAAGGAGCGGCATTGGAAATGCCGTGTACGGAATTTTCCGTACCGTGGGTTCGAATCCCACCCTGTCCGCTTCCGGTCGGACCCGTGCAGCTCGGCACGGTTCGGCAGACAACTCGATCGCGGGCTGTAGCGCAGCTTGGTAGCGCGCCATACTGGGGGTGTGGAGGTCGCAGGTTCAAATCCTGTCAGCCCGATTTGCAGGGCCGTCCGAAAGGGCGGCCCTGTTCCTTTTCTTCACCGCAGGTTCGGACATCGCGGGACGTTCGCGTCCGTCCGATGGTCATCCGCGACTGAATCTCGCTGAGCCCCGTGACGAATCGCCGGTGATCGCTCCCACGGACACCGAAGCGAGTCGCCCCGCGGGGAAGCCGTTCCGGGCACACTTTCGGATGGCTTAGGATGCACCCGGATGGAGGCCCCTTGCCTGATTCTGAACACCCAAGACTTCGTGTCGCCATCGCTGGTGCCAGCGGTTTCGTCGGTCGCGCCCTTCGGAAGAAGTTAGCCGCACGATTCGAAGTGATCGGTCTGACCCGTCGCCCATCGAGTTCGGCCACCACCGAGCCGGATTCCGACGGTGTGGAGTGGAGACAGTGCGACCTCTTCGACCCCGAGTCGATTGAAAAAGCGATTGCCGGGGCCGACGTGGTGATCTACCTCGTCCATTCCATGTCTCCTCAGTCGAGGCTCACGCAGGCTCGTTTTGATGATCTCGATCTGTTGCTGGCGGACAACATGCGCCGAGCGATGGATGTCGCGGGCACGCGACATGTCGTCTTTCTCGGTGGACTCGGTGCCGACCAGGACCCTTCGATACTCTCCCGGCATCTGGTTTCGCGGCAAGAGGTCGGGGCGGTGCTGGGGGGCGGAAACGCCCGCTTGACCGAACTTCGCGCCGGTCTGGTCATCGGACGAGGTGGCTCCTCCTTTCGGATGCTGATCCGCCTGATCCGTCGGCTGCCGGTGATGGTTCTTCCGCGGTGGACGTCGACCCCGACGCAACCCGTGGCGATCAATGACATCGAGCGGGCGTTTGAAGCGGTGCTCGAGGCCCCCGAAAAATGGGAAGGCGAATTCGATCTGGGCATTGATGAAGAAATGACCTACGGCCAGATGATTCATCGAGCAGGCGTCGCGCTCGGGCGAGATCCCTTCACCGTACCGGTGCCGATTTCCTCACCCAGAGTCTCGACCCTCTGGATCATGCTGTTCAGTGGGGAACCGGGCAGTCTGGTCATTCCGCTCATTGCCAGTCTCAAGACGCCGACGATCGCCAGATCGAATCCGCTTCTGGATCATCTGGGTCGTGATTCGTTCGTCGGTTTCGACGAGTCGGTTCGAGACGCGATCGAAGGGGGCGGTGCCGACGATGATCCTCGCCGCGTCACGAGGCGAGGTGATCGCAAGGTCATTCAGGAACGGAGTCTCGTTCGATCGATCCAGCGCATGCCGATGCCGGAGAATCGAACCCCCTCCGAGATGGCCCGTGAGTACTGGGAGTGGCTGGGTCGAGTGTTCCGCCCGTTGCTGCGAATCAAAACCGATCTCTGCGATGATGGCATCGTGCAACGCGTGTCCGTTTGTCTGTTCGGGAAGTTCCGCATGTTGGAACTGGCCCGGCGGACTGAAGCATGTGACGATGATGTCGAGGTTCTGGCCATCGAGGGTGGGATGCTGGTGCGTCGGGACGCGCCGCGAGGCGCTCGTCTCGAGTTCCGGGCGATCAGGCAGGGCGGCATGTTGCTCACGGTGCTGCAGGAGTACGCTCCGAGTCTTCCGTGGCCGGTGTACCTTTGCAGCCAGGCCCGGCTTCATCTCATCGTGATGCTTGGATTTCGGCGATGGCTCCGCCGAAAGGCCTGAGGCGGCTCGAGCAGGCCGAAGCGTCTCTCTCGCCGGAAAAGATCAAAACCTGGTCGGGTTCGTAGTGAAGTTCTCGCGGTGGTGGTAGGGTCGGGGTCGGAGGCTCCCATGAACGACCGCGCTCGACTTGTCGCGTTCCCCCTTCTCGGAATAGTTCTGGCCGTTTCATCGGCACCAGCCGACGCCCAGGTCGCGGCCCAGCGATGGACGACCTCCGGAACCGAACTGGAGGCGACGGCCGATTCGCTTCCGGTGGCCGAGACCCGACCGATACCGAGATCGGAGATCGAGTCGGGGCTCGCCCTGTCAGGCCGTGGCACGCCGTTCATCATCGCCCCGCGGGTCGACGGGATTCCCGGAGGACTGGCGACCGATGCGGTGACGCTCGAGGCGTGGGTCTCGATCGACATGCCCACGCAGTGGGGTGGCGTCGTCGGGGCGATCCAGGACAACGGCACGGCGGAGACCGGGATGATTCTCGGCTACGGCTACGAGAAGCCCTACTTCGGTGTGTCGAGTACGGGCCTCGACGACGAGGACGGGAGAATCACGTATCTCGAGTCTTCAAAGCCCTACACCATTGGCAAGTGGCATCATTTCGTCGGCACCTACGACGGCACGACCATGAATCTCTACATGGACGGAGAGAAGGTCGCCGAGAGCACCGACCAGTCCGGCCCGATCCGATTTCGTGGTGACGAACCGCTGGTGATCGGCGGATACTTCGACCGGAACGAGGATCAAGGGCTCGACGGTCGCCTGCTGGAAGTCTCGGTCCTGCCGAAGGCGATTCCCGCCGAGGAGGTCCGGCGCCGGTTCGACCGGCACGCGGAGCTCGCGGCGCTGCCGCCCGAGATCGACACCACGCTCGCATGGATGGTCGAGCCGTTCCTCGTCTGGCCGACGACCGATGCGATGAGCGTGGTGGCCGAAACCATCGCTCCCTCGGGGATGGAGGTCCGGGTCCGGGACGAGTCGGGTGATTTTCAGCAGACGTGGCGACACGATCAGGCCGCTCGAATCCACGAGTTTCGTATCGACGGTCTGGAGGCGAACACCAAGTACTTCTACGAAGTCGTGGCCGATGCGGGCGAATCGTCGCTCTCCGGTGGCGTGAAGACCTTCAGGACCGCGGCGGACCGCGGCGATCCGTTCACTTTCGTGGCGATCGGCGACACCCAGTCGCAGCCCGCGGTCGTGAAACGAATCGCCGACCTCGCGTTCGAGACCCGGCCGAGCCTGCTCGTCCACGCCGGTGATCTGGTGACCACCGGTGGCGACAAGGGCCACTGGACGAACCACTTCTTCCCGAACATGCGCCCACTCATCGAGCGTGTGGCGATCATGCCCGTGCTCGGGAACCACGAACAGGACGCGAAACTCTACTACGACTACATGAGTCTTCCCGATCCGGAACGCTGGTATTCGTTCAGCTACGGCGACGCCGATTTCTTCATGATCGACGGCAATCGCTCGTTGGCGGACCGGTCTGCGCAGCTCGAGTGGCTCGAAGCCGCACTCGCGGAGAGCGACGCGGAGTGGAAGTTCGCGGTGCTTCACCAGCCACCCTGGACCAGTGATTCCAACGACTACGGCGATACCTACAAGACGTCTTCCAAACGTGGTGATCCGAACGCCCGAAACATCACGTCGCTACTCGAGAAGCACGGCGTCGACATCTGTTTCAGCGGCCACGTCCACGACTACGAGCGGACGTTCCCGATGGTGGGGGAGGACGTGGTGCCCTGGGACGAGGGTGGTGTGATCTACGTCACGACCGCCGGCGGCGGCGGCCACCTCGAGGACTTCGATCCTGCGAATACCACGTTCGGACATCGTAAGGCACGGCGCCATCACTTCGTCTACGGCGGTATCCACGACGGGATTCTGGAGTTTCAGGCGATGGACGAGGACGGACGACTGTTCGACGTCCTGACGCTCGACAAGCGGGATGGTCGACGTTCGGTGGCTCGGGCGGCGCGGGAAGGTGTCGAAATCGCCCCGAGGACTCCGACCTGGCGCGACGCCCCCGCCGACCCGCGTTGAACTCAAGGGGTGGGGCGTTCGCGAGACGGGATTTCTCGTGCGGTCACCCCTGCTCGCGGCTTCGCATCAACCGAACAGCGATCGGGTGATCCCGATGGGATGAAGGCGACGTCGGGTTCGCCCGTCTTCTATTCGAAGGGTCACGACGGTCGATCCTCGGACGCGGATGTTCACCGACCCGGTCGCTGACGGGGGCGGATTGGATACCCGGACGCCGAGGTTCGGCAGAACCTTTCGAAGTCGAATCAATGGAGCCCACGAGGGTGCATCCACGACGAACTCATTCCGCTCGCCGTGGATACGGATTTCGTCGTCGCCGATGGATGCGACGACATCGGCCTCGATGTGCAGGGATGGGATCACTGACTCTCGTGCGTCTTGGTCCGAATTCGCATCGTGCCGTCCAGCTTCCACGGAGCAAGCTTGGCGGAGGAACCCGTGCCGCTCGGAATCTGGATGCTCATATCCTCGAACGAGTAGATGATTTCGGCGTTCTTGCCCGTGAGCTGCTCGAACAGGCCGATGGCCAGTTCCGGCCAGGTATGAGTTTCATTTTCAGACATCTTGGTCTCCTGCATGTTGGTGATTTGAGCCGAGGCGATCGGGCGGGCGGATCCCTCGAGTACGGTGATCCCGGAGCCGCCTTCGGATTCGTCGGGACTCTGCCGCGAGATTCATCGCAGCGGGCGGAGTTTTCACCAACAGACCTCAGGGGCCGTCGATCGAGGGGGCTTCGTCCGGCACGGGCTCGAGGTCGCGAATCCGAAGCGACCGGAAGTCGACCTCGACGTCCATGTTCGCGTGAAGCTGGAGGGCGAGGTGCCCGCGGCGACGTCCGGGGTCGTCTCGAAGCGTCGCGGTCGGGTGGAGCCAACAACATCAACAACAAAGAGATTTTCAAGTCCATCTGGGATTTGCCATCCCCGATAGACTGTCATTGTTCGTCTGGTACGTTGTTCGTCTGGTACGTTGTTCGTCTGGTACGTTGTTCGTCTGGTACGTTGTTCGTCTGG
>NHBO02000092.1 GCA_002167845.2 Phycisphaera sp. TMED9
CGCGGGCAGCAGCCAGAACGCCGCGATCTCCGCCGCGATCTTCGCGTACGGCGGTCGGGTCGGCATGGCCGCCGCACCGCTCACCCGCGGGCGTCAGGCCAGGAACCTCGACCGCTTGCGTCGCGTGCTCGATCTCATGGCGGCGCGGGGCGTCGATCCCCGGGCGGTCAGCGGCGTCGTCGACGCGTTCCAGGGATGTCACAGCGCCTCCGAGGCGTACACCGAGGCGGACATCGTCCGAATCCTCGGTCCGATCGAGGAACTGCCGCCGACGACCGCGGCTCGGCTCGCCGCCGCGATGCAGGGGGGGTTGAGCGGTGGCTGGCGATCCCGGGAGGTCCAGCAGCGGTTCGGGATGCGGCGCAACGGCGCGGAGATCGCGGAGGTGGTGGAGACGGGATACGGTCTCGCGATGCGGCTCATCGATCGGGCTCTCGAAGTCGAACCGGACTCCTGGCAGCACGCGGTGCGGCGTGCGGCCCTCGCGTTCGAGCGGCTCGAGCATCGCCGGTCGATGAACGACGACGACCTCGCGGACTACGCGCGAATCCGGGGCGAGAGCTTCGAAGCGTTCGAACGCGCCGCGCTGGCCTATGCGGCCGCCGCCGGCCGGGGCGAGGAGAAGCCGTCCCCGGCGGTCTTCCGGGCCTGGTTCAACGCGGCGATCGGGGCGACCGATCTCGCCGAGGTCACCCGGGACAACATCCTGCTCGAAGGATCCGAACGCGACCAACAGATCGGGCGGATTCGCGACGCGATGCTCGGAATGGAGCCGGGCCTCGCGGAGGCACACCTCGGCCTGCTCGCGAGCGATCTCGCCACGGCGGTCGACGGACTGAATCCGGAAGTGAAGCCACGAATCGTCCGACACGCGCTGCGGGTGGTCGGTGATCATCCCGCGGCCGCGCCGCTTCGACGGATCAACGCGCTCTACGAGGACCTCATCGACGACGAGATCCACCTTCGGCTCACCGTCGACGGTCCGGACCGAACCGGAACCGGCGAACCGTTCGCGGCGGTGCTCGCGCTCCGGTACACCAACGCGGTCGACCGGGAGACCGACGGGTTCGCGAAGTACCTCCAGAACGGGGTCTACGTCAATCTGGGAAACCGCGGCACCTCCGTGAACTACCGGGACCGGCTGGAGCGATCGATCCGTGATTCACTGAAGGATGGATTCGATCTCGAGGGCGTCGGTTTCTTCGACTCGATGCATCCGTCCGTCGAAGTCCGGGAGAACGGCGAGGCGGGGTGGCAGGAGAAGCCGCTCGCCTACCTGGTGTTGCGGGCGACCGACCCCAGTCTGGAGCGGATCCCGCCGATCCGCATGGATCTCGACTTCATCGACCAGACCGGGCCGGTGATCCTCGCGGTGGAATCCAACTCGCCGCCGATCGACGCCGCCTCCGCCGCGCCGGAGCGTCCGCTCTCGGAACTCGCGGTGGACCAGGTGCTCGACGCCCGTGATCCGGATGGCGCGGTGCTGCTCGAGATCACCGCCCGGGGCCGAGGGGTCGTGGGGGATCTCGGCGAGATCCTCACGGGGGTCGAGGATGCGATCGTCGGGTACGACGTCGGGGATGACGGAATCCAAGCGTTCCCCCTCGCGATGGTCGAGGCGTCGATGGACGACGAGGTCGTCTTCCGTTACATGTCGAACGCGGACGATGAGAAGACCTTCCGCGATCCCGACGCCGACGGCGTACCGCGTCAGATGACCGAACGCCGGTGGTCGATTCGTTACGAACCGAAGGCCGGCGCGACGACGTCGGGCGACTTCGACGTTCCGCAGTTGGCGGCGGGGGTCGACGGTGAACTCTCCGTCCGGGTGTTCGAGGACATGGATCTCGTGAACGCCAAAGGCGACACGGTCCGGCTCCGCCGGGGCGTTCGTCCGTGGGCGCTCGCGGTGATCCTCGGGGCCGGTACGGCGATCTGCGTCGCCCTCGCGTTGCTGCTTCTGCGGCGAGGGCGAGCGGACCGGGGCTCCACCCACGACGTCGAATCGTTGCTTCCATCGCGGTGGTCGCCGTTCGCATCGGTCGCAGCGCTGAAGCGGATCGACGAGCGATACGGTGATCGACTGGCGCCGGCGCGGCGAATCGAGCTCCGAACCGAGATTGCGGAGATCGAACGGCGCTACTTCGGGCCGTCGGACGCCACCGGCGAATCGGATCTCGAGAACCTGGTCCGGGCCTGGGTGCGGGAGGCCTCGCCGGGTCGCTGATTGTCCGATAACAAGGTGGAATAAACGAATGTTTGGTCAGTTCGCGTGGTCGGCTTGACCTTCCTCGATACCGGGTTATCTCCTCCGTGAGATGAGATTTTCCCCGGAGATCCGACATACCTGTGGGAACCTGCTGTGGCTCAGACACCACGCGGAGTTCGAGTGCCGTCACGCTCCCGGGGACGACCGTGCCGTGCTCGAGCGGTTTCGCGAGCTGGTGCGATGGCGCTTCGGTCGTGATGTTTCGAAACTCGGTGCGGAATCCACATCGATCGAGCAGATCGGGCGTGGAATTCAGGCGCTGCCCCAGATCGACGAGGTTCGCCCACGATTCCTGTTCCGTGATGGGCCGAAAGGTTCGGGCCGGATTCTCCTCCTGCCGGGACTCCACGGTACGGCGGCGACGTTCTTTCGTCTTGCGAGCCTGATCCCGACATCAATGACGATCGTGGGGTGGGATCATCTGGGTCTGGACGAGTCCTGCAGGCGTCCGAAGCGGATCGACGAGATGGCGGCCTCGATGCTCGAGGTCGAACTCCAGCAGGGGCTTCGAAAAGACGAGCCGCTGATCGTGTTCGGATTCTGCATCGGTGGCATCCTCGGGCACTCGATGCTCGAGCAGTTCGAGGGTCGGGCCGGACGCCTCGTCATCCTCGACGGGCATCCGGCGGAGTCCATCCGTGATGTATCTCGAATGCGACGGGTCCTCGGCATGGCGAAGGCCATTCGTGACGCGAACCGCGGAGGCCGGATCGAGGGGCGTCTGGTCAGGATCGGCCTCGATCGACTCCGTGCGCTGGGTATCCACGAGACCGGCATGATCCGACATCCGATCTCGCTCTATCGGTCCGGGGCGAGACTTGGATTCGGGCCACTCGCTGCGGAACACTGGCGCGATCATGCTCCAGAGGTCCATCAGCGCGATCTTCCCGATCTCGGTCACATCGACGTATTCCGTGACCACCACGAAAAGAGAATCGTGGATGGCATTCGAGTGGCATGACGGCCCGTCTTCAGGCGCCGGCGAACTGATCCTCGAGAATCGCGTTGAAGGTGTCACTCGGCCGCATCGCCGCGGACGCCTTCGTGGCGTCCGGCTGGTAGTACCCGCCGACGTCCATCGCGACGCCCTGGACGTCGTTCAGCTCCGCGACGATCGCGGACTCCCGATCCTCCATCGCCGCCGCCATCGGGGCGAACCGGGCCGCGAGGGCTGGATCGTCGGACTGTCCGGCGAGGGCCTGGGCCCAGTACATCGCGAGATAGAAGTGCGTCCCGCGATTGTCGAGTTCACCCGCCTTGCGGCTGGGGGAGCGGTTCTCCATCAGGTACCGGGTGGTTGCTTCGTCGAGGGTCCTGGAGAGGACGCCGGCGGACTGGTTTCCAGTCGTCGACGCGAGATGCTCGAAGCTCGCCGCGAGGGCGAGGAACTCGCCGAGGGAGTCCCAGCGGAGATGGTTCTCCTTCTCGAACTGCTGGACGTGCTTCGGAGCGGAGCCGCCGGCGCCGGTTTCGAAGAGCCCGCCGCCGTTCATCAACGGGACGATCGAGAGCATCTTGGCGCTGGTTCCGACCTCGAGGATCGGAAAGAGATCGGTGAGATAGTCACGAAGCACGTTGCCGGTGACGGAGATGGTGTCCTCGCCGCGTCGAATGCGATCGAGACTGAAGCGGCAGGCGTCGGCGGGAGCCATGATGTGGAATTCAAGCCCGTCGGTGTCGTGTGCCTCGAGATACTGGTCGACCTTCTTGATGAGCTGGGCGTCGTGGGCTCTGGATCGATCGAGCCAGAACACGGCCGGCGCTCCGGTTGCCCGGGCTCTGGACACCGCCAGTTTCACCCAGTCCTGTATCGGCGCATCCTTGACCTGGCACATTCGCCAGATGTCGCCGCTTTCGACGTCGTGTTCGAGCAGCGTCTTCCCCGCCGAATCGACGACACGCATCGTGCCGGGCTCGCTGATCTCGAAGGTCTTGTCATGAGAGCCGTACTCTTCGGCCTTCTGGGCCATGAGGCCAACGTTCGGGACGCTGCCCATGGTGGTCGGATCGAAGGCGCCATGTGTGATGCAATCGTCGATCACCGCCTGATACACCCCGGCGTAGGAGCGGTCGGGGATGACCGCCTTCGCATCCTGGGTCTCGCCTTCGGCGTTCCACATGCGACCGGACTCGCGAATCATGGCGGGCATGGACGCGTCGATGATCACATCGCTTGGCACATGCAGATTGGTGATTCCTCGGTCTGAATCGACCATCGCGATCGCGGGCGCGTCGGCGAGTGCGGTGGCGATATCGGCTTCGATACCGGCTCGTTCCTCGGGGGGAAGACCGGCGATTCTGGCGACCACGTCTCCGAATCCGTTCCGCNTGTTGACTCCGATTCGTTCGAAGAGTGCGGCGTGCTTCTTGAATACCGGGGCGAAGAATGCGGAGACCGCATGTCCGAAGATGATCGGATCCGACACCTTCATCATCGTCGCCTTCAAGTGNACCGAGAAGAGGACGCCGGTCTTCTTCGCNTCGGCGATCTCGCGGGNCAGGAANTCGACCAGGGCATTCCGGCTCATGAAGGTGGAATCGATGATCTCGCCGGGGAGCAGGGCGATTTCGTCCTTCAACACCGTCAATTCCCCGTTCGTGGAATGATGTTCGATCCGCACCGTCGTGGCGGCCTCGATCGTGGTGGATCGTTCATTGCCGAAGAAGTCCCCGGTGCTCATGGATGAGACGTGGGACTTCGAATCGGAGCTCCAGGCACCCATTCGATGGGGGTTCGCCCGGGCGTATTCCTTCACGGCCCGAGGAGCGCGGCGATCGGAGTTGCCTTCCCGGAGAACCGGATTCACGGCGCTGCCCTTGATCGAGTCGTAGCGGGTCTTCACGTCACGCTCTTCGTCGGTCCCTGGTGCTTCGGGATAGTCGGGCAGGGCGAAACCCTGCTTCTGGAGTTCCNCGATCGCGGCCTTGAGCTGCGGCATCGAGGCGCTGATGTTGGGAAGCTTGATGATGTTGGCATCCGGCGATGACGCCAGCGTTCCAAGTTCGGCGAGGTGGTCCTCGATGCGTTGTTCGGGTTCGAGCCACTCGGGGAAGCGGCTGATGATTCGGCCGGCGAGGGAGATGTCCCGGGTCGCGATCTCGATACCGGCGGCGTTCGCGAAGGTCCGAAGAATCGGAAGGAACGAATGGGTCGCGAGGGCGGGTGCTTCGTCGGTGTGGGTGTAGATGATGGTGGGGGCTGGCATCTCTTGCTTCCGGGGGGCGCTGGGACGGAACGCGGTCCCCGATGGGATCGCGCGGACGATGATTCTAGGGAATCCGGCGGCAGTGCGGTACGAGTCATCGGACCCATCAAAGGGGCGGCGAAGAGGCCGAATCGAGCCTGCTTGTGGAATCCAACCATTGAGAGGCGACTCTGGCGGGCGGTGCACGGCTCGGCGGGCGTCGGATCTCTCCCGTCAGCGGACGGCTCCGTCCGGATCGGCTGCCATCCTCGAAAGGATGCTCCTTCNACAAGGGCAAGGTCGAAGCGGGAGCAAGGCGTGCCGGTTGAGCCATGCNCCTGAAGTGGCGCGAGGCCGAAACATCTCGCAGATCGTGAGAGTTTCGACCGTCCATTGACAGAACGCTCGAGGGGCATGAGCCGTCTCGAGCGTCCGAAAGTCATCCGGGTGTGTCAGAACTTGAATCAGGCGAGGACCAGGCGATCGCCGAGTTCGTCATGGAAAGCCCGCATGGCATCACGGGTATCGACGATCAGCTTCGCATTCGCGGCGACCGTGCCGTAGTCGAACGCGGCATGGTTGGTCGCGACGAGGACGCAGTCGAAAGCCTTGATGTTCGCGGGCGTCAGTTCGATGCTCGTCATCTTCAGGTCGTGCTTGCGGACCCGCGGAGTCTCGGCGATGTGAGGATCGCTGTATTCGACCAGAGCGCCCCGGTCTTCGAGAATCTTGATCAACTCGAACGACGGGCTCTCACGCGTGTCGTCGACGTCGGGCTTGTACGCAAGTCCGAGGACCAGGATCTTCGATCCCTTGATCGGTTTCGAGTGTTCGTTCAGGGCGGCGGCGCAGCGGTCGATCACGTACTCCGGCATCGCGGTGTTCACCTGGCCGGCAAGTTCGATGAAACGAGTCGTGCAGCCCACTTCCTTGGCTTTCCAGGTGAGGTAGAACGGATCGATCGGAATGCAGTGGCCTCCGAGTCCGGGGCCGGGATAGAAGGGCATGAATCCGAAGGGCTTCGTGCTTGCGGCACGCACGACCTCCCAGACGTCGATGTCCATCTCGGTGAGCACCGTCTTCATCTCGTTGACCAAGGCGATGTTCACCGCTCGGAAGATGTTCTCGAGAAGTTTGGCGCTTTCGGCGATTTCCGCGGAGGCCACTTCGACGACTTCCGCGATGCCCTTCCGGTAGACCGCCGCGGCGAGAGCGGTCGAGTTGGCCTCGAGTCCGCCGACGAGCTTCGGAATGGAACTCGTCGAATGGTCCTTGCGACCGGGATCTTCGCGCTCGGGGCTGAACGCCACGAAGAGGTCCTCGCCCACCACCAGATTCTTCGCCGCGGCAGGCGCGTTCGCCATCATGACCGGGAGCATTTCATCTCGGGTGGTTCTGGGGTAGGTCGTCGACTCCAGGATGACCAGTTGGCCTGCGCGGAGGGTCTTCCCGATCCGCTTGGCGGTATCGGTGATGTAGGAGAGGTCCGGTTCCTGGTGTCGCCCGAGC
This sequence comes from Phycisphaera sp. TMED9, assembly GCA_002167845.2. Taxonomy (GTDB): domain Bacteria; phylum Planctomycetota; class Phycisphaerae; order Phycisphaerales; family SM1A02; genus UBA12014. The sequence goes on from NHBO02000092.1 coordinate 6,964, forward strand.
GGCGTCGGGACCGCGATGATGATCACATCGCATTCGCCGAGCTTCTCAAAATCGGTGGTGGCCTCGAACCGGTCGCTGTCGGCGAGATCAACGATCATCTCATCGCCGAGGTGGCGGAGATAATTCTCCTTGGCGGCGATCGCGTCGATCTTGCGCTGGTCCACGTCGAAGCCGATGGCGGCCAGACCGCCTCGGTGCAGTGCGTGAGCCAGAGGAAGGCCGACGTAGCCGAGTCCGATGACGCCGATGGTCGCCGAGTTGTCTGCGATCTTCGAGGCGAGGTCGTCGTGAGTGCTGGAGGAGGTGGCGGTTTGAGTCACGGAATTTCTCGATGGGAAATGGTGATGGTGAGGAAGAGCCACGATCGGCTTGATCCGCCGTCTGTCATCGTCAATCCAAGGGCCGAAGGTCATCGAAATTCATCTTGAAACGATCATTTCGATGGTTCTGGACGGGAGGTTCGTCCAGAACCCGGATGTCTCGGAGTGTTCGATAATTCGGGGCCTGATCTTGCGAAGATGGGGGCCCAGCCGAGCCTACGAGGCCTAAAGCTGGGAATGCTCGAAAATCTGGGATTCTCCGGGTGAGCTCCGGCCCCCGGGGGACGACCCTTTTTTCGCGGTGAAGTCGGTGGAAACACCGATCAAGATGGTCTGAGTGCTATCGTAGACGATTCGGTCGGGGTCGCCCCTCGACCTCCGAAGGTCCATCAGAGGAGTTTTCCGTGAATCACGTCGATACCGTGGCCAACCCGTCCGTCAGCGATGCCGCTCTGGGGTCGGTCACTCAAGCGGAACGAGATCAACTCGTCGCCGATGTCGAAGCCTATTGCCAGGAGATTCGTCCAATCGAGGAGATCTGTTACCTCGAGCACGAGCCGAATCCCGCCATCGGCGAACTGGCGAAGAAGCACAATCTTCTCGGGATGGCCATGCCGAAGGAGTATGGCGGTCGGGCCATGGACAGCCTGACGTATGCCCGGGCACTGGTTCGCATCAATCGTGAAGGCACCGGAGTTCGAACCTTCTTCTCCGGTCACACGTCGATCGGGCAGTATCCGATTCTCAAGTACGGCACCGAAGAACAGAAGCAGCGTTATCTCCCGGCCTCCTGCCGTGGCGAATGCACGCTCGCGTTCGGCCTGACCGAACCCGATGCCGGATCNAATCCGCTCGAAGGAACCTGCACGTATCGTCGAGAGGGTGACAAGTTCATCCTCAACGGGGTCAAGTATCTCATCTCGAACGGTTCGATCGCAGACGCGGTGATCGTGTTCGCGTTCCCCGAAGGCTCGACCGGCAAGGATCGGCGCATGAGCGCGTTCATCGTGGATACCGCCGGAGACACCTTCGAGGCCGAGGCCTTGCACGCCAAGCCTGGAATGTACACGTCGGATACCGCCATGTTCGAGATGACCGATCATCCGATCAGCGGCGACAACATGCTTGGTGAAGAGGGCGGCGGTTTCCGCATCGCGATGCATACGTTGGTCTCCGGCCGACTCTCCGTCGCCTCGGGCTGTCTGGGCACGATCGAGGACTGCCTNGAGGAATCGCTTCGATACGCCCGGGAGCGTGAGCAGCATGGAAAGCCCATCGGGAAGCACCAGCTCGTCCAGGCGCACATCGCTCGGATCGAAATGATGCGTTCCACGTCGGATGCCCTCGTCGAGCGTGCCGCCATCGCCAAGGAAAAGTCGGATCGCGCTCCGGGCGACAAGGAAGAACTCGCTCGTGCGGACTTCGCCATCGCCGAAGCCAAGTACTGGGCGAGCAATGCCGCCTGGGAAGCCGTCGATCGGGCCGTGCAGATCTTCGGTGGGCGTGGTTGGAGTGAGCTCTATCGTCCGTTCCGGCATCTTCAGGACGTCCGGGTCTGCCGAATCTACGAGGGAACCGATGAGATCATGCAGCTCAAGATCGCCAGTTCTCTCCTCGGGAAGGAATTCGCGGCGTTCGGATGACTTTGGTCGGCCACCGCTCGACTCGTGCGAGGGCCACAAGCAAACAGAGAATCAAGAAAGGACTCCGTCGATCGACGGAGTCCTTTCTTGTTTCTGGCGGACCGGCAGGCCGGTTCGCTCAGTCGTTGTTCTTGTTCTGGGCCTCGATGGTCGTCCGCATCGCGTCGAATCCCTGCTTGATCACCTGATCCGCGGCGGAGCGGATGATGGTCGTGCCGAGTGCCGCGACGAGGCCGGTCATCTGCATGATCTCGGCCTGCCATTCCAGCTTGGTGGATTCACCATCCTCGTGGGGGGAGAGGTCCATCGTCGACTTCACGCTGAAGGCGGTGCCGATGCCTTTGGCGTGCACGTCGATCACGACCTTCTCATGAGGGGTGTGTTCGACGAGTGTGAAGTCCTGCTTGAGGTTCGTTCGGATGAAACTGAACCCCGGTCGGATGGTCGTCTTGACGGTCGAGTCGTCGGTCCGTTCGCTCTTCACGAGGCCGGGGACGATCTTCACGAGTTCTTCCAGGTTGACCAGGAATTCGTGCACCCGCTGGGGTGATGCAGTCAGAATCTCGACGCCGTTGAATGGTTCGTGCTTGCTCATGGGATCACCAGTATAGGAGAGGATTTCGAGGCCACGGCGTCGGCGATCAATCGGAACGCTCCTTTTCCTCGCCCGCCGTCGCGGCGGGCAGCCCCTTCGCGAGTTTCAGCAACTCCAGAAGTCGAGTCGAGGAATAGCCCTGATCCCAGAACCAGCGGATCACGCCCCGGTCGTCGAGCAGGAGAATCCGTCCGTTTCGGGGGTTCTCGTTCCCGGTGAGTTCTTGAACCCGTGTGGCATCGCTTCCGTAGAGCGTGACGACGGCACCCCAGTCTTCGGCCGGGATTCCGGCCCGCATTCCGTTGTCGATCGTCCCCTGCAGGAAGGTGTCGGGGAACCATCCCACGACGGCGGGAACTTCAACGACCTTGATCTTCGCCTCCGCCTGGGCGAATCCGAGGGTCCATCGATCGAGGTCGAATTGGGTTGCTTGTACGTAGCCGACCATCAGAATGGCCGGTTCGCCCGCGACCGCCGAGGGAAGCTCCACGGCATCGCCGTTCAAGGATTCTCCGCGGACGACCGGGAAGGAATCGCCGATCGGATCCCGATTGGGAATGGGCGACGAGCAACTCGTGAGGGCCAGAATGCCGCCACCTGCGGCGAGGAGAGAGAGCCAGATGATGGATTTTCGGTATCGTCGGCGTTGAGACATGTCTGGGAGGCTCGAGGAGGTTTTCGGCGTGTCCGGGGATCGATTTGGCGTCGAACAGCGACGTCGGACGCGTAGGATACCTTCCGGGGATGCGGCGAGTCCGCCGGCGAAATGGATCAGATCAAGTCGAATCGTGGAGTCTCGAAGCCCTCATGAATCTCCAGATGCCTGCGCTGCTTCCGTCGTCCAGAGATCTCAGGGCCGTTGTTCCGAAGGTCGCCACGCTGATCCTGATCGCGTCGGCCCAGCTTCTGATCGGGGGATGTGATGGCTCGGTCTCGACGAACTCAAATCAAGATCAACCGGTGGTCGGGCTTCCACTGCCCAGCGATCTGGATGACTACGACGTTGGAGTGAAAGCGGCGATCGAAGCAGAGCTGGTTCTCCTGCAGGAGGCGGCCGAGGATCCCGTGGCATGGGAGCGACTTGGAGACCTCTATCTCGCCCATGATCGGCCCGGCCTGGCGATCGAGTGCTACACCGGGAGTCTTGAACTTGATGCCGACCGGGTTCGGCCCGTGTATCTGAGAGCCTGGGCTCATCACGATCTGGGAGATCTCAAGAACGCTCGATCCGACATCGAGCGAGCATTGGAATTGGACCCAGCCACCACCCACTTGAAGTGGCGGGCGGCGGGTTGGATGGCCGAAGAAGGCGACCTCGATGCCGCGGTCTCCATGGCTCAGTCATCGATCATTCCACCCGAGGTCGATTTGAATGCCGTTCGAATGCTCGCCAAGATTCGCCTCGAGGAGGGACGCGCTGATGAGACCGTTCGTCTTCTCGAACCGGTCTTGAAGATCCAGCCTGGAGATCGAGGCTCTCATTACGTCGTCGGGCGGGCGAAGCAGATGCTCGGCCGCGGCGATGAGGCCGCCAGGCACCTTCGAATCGCCGGCGACGCTCGCTCGACCTTTGGAGATCCTTGGTTGAACGAGGCGATGAGCCGGCGGTCGGATCTGGCAGCCCGACTGCTCGCGGTCGAAGCGCTGTCTCGAGCGAAACGGCACGATGACGCTGCGTTGGCCGTGGATCAGCTCCGCACTCAATACGGCGAGTTGCGAGAGATCGACTACGCGGATGTGGTGGTCCTGGTGAATCGAGAGGACTTCCGCGCTGCGCTGGATCTGAGTCGAAGATTGGCGGAATCCGATCCGGGATGGGCGCTTCCCCGATTCCGGGAGGCGCAGTGCCTCCTGGTGCTGGCTGGAGCGAGTGATCCTGCGGGTGTCGATCTGGTCGAACAGGCCGTTGATGCGGCGAAGGCCGGAATCGCGTCGGCGCCCGCGGCGGTCGAAGGGCATGAATTGCTCGGTCGGAGTCTCGGCGGCCTTGGAAGATGGAACGAGGCGGCCGCATCCTTCTCGAAGTGCATCGAACTGGCGCCGCTTGTCGCTCGTCACCAGGTGCAACTCGGCGATGCATTGGTCGAGTCGGGCGATCCGATGGCGGCGATCAGGCAGGTCGATCGGATGGATGCGGAATTCGGCCGGTCGGTCGATGCGGGGCTCGTGCGGGTTCGAGCCCTCGCGGCATTCGGTCGCATGGACGAGGCGAAGGCGCTGCTTGCACAATGTCGTCGGGCGATGCCGGACCATCCGGATCTTCCGCGGACCGCGCGGGCCCTCGGGGGGCTGCCATGATCGCCAACCGGTTCACAAGACCTCTTCTCTGTTCCTGTGGGTTGTCTCTGTCCCTGGTCGGGTCAGGATGCGGTGAGCCCGAGGTCGAATCCACGGCCGCCGAGGGAAGGCGATCAGGTTCGGCATCCAGCATCGCGGATTCTTCCGGGGAGCCTCCCTGGTTCCAGGAAGAGGCCTTGAAGAGAGGTCTGCGATTCAAACTGGAAGCGTCGCTTGCCGAGACTCCGAGGCTGCCCGAGATCGTTCCCGGCGGAGGCGCCGCACTCGACTTCGATGACGACGGATGGATGGACCTCGTCCTCTTGCAGGCGACCGGTGAGGGTGGCAGCCGGTTGTTTCGAAATCTCGGGAACGGGCGATTCGAGGACGTCTCGCCCGGAAGCGGACTGGAGGCGATCGGATTTGGCATGGGCGCCGCGACGGCGGACTACGACCAGGACGGCGATGTGGATCTGTTCGTGAGTCACTTCGGTCCGGACCGCCTCTTCAGAAACGAAGGCGGGGGGCGATTCACCGATGTCACCGCATCGGCGGGGGTCGGTCATCCCGGGTTCGGAGCAAGCGCCGCGTTCTTCGATGGCGACGGTGACGGCGATCTTGATCTGTTCGTCACCAACTACGTCGACTGGTCCGAGCCGATCGAGCTTGAATGTCGAAATCGGACCGGCCGGCTCGATTACTGCCCGCCCGCCCGATACGACGCGCCGACCTCGGACGTCCTGTATCGCAACGACGGAAATGGAACCTTCACGGATGTCTCGATCTCAAGCGGAATCGCAGCCGGTTCCGGTACCGGTCTCGGCGTCGTCGCGCGGGACTTCAATGGTGACGGGATGGTGGACGTCTTCGTGGCCAACGATGGAATGCCGGACCACCTCTGGATGAACCAGGGGGACTTGCGATTTGAAGAACAAGCCATGCGGCTTGGTTGTGATCGTGATCTGAGCGGCGTCGCCAAGGCCGGCATGGGAGTCTCCTCCGAAGACGTCGATGATGATGGTGATCCCGATCTCATCGTCTGCAATCTCGGCGGGGAGTCCGATTCCTTCTACTTGAACGACGGCTCACGTTTTCTCGATGCGACGAATCGGGCCGGCCTTGGTTCGGCGAGTCGGCACTTCACGCGATTCGGGCTCGGGTTCGTCGACTTCGACAATGATGGACGGCTTGACCTCTATGCCGCGAATGGTCGCGTCGGTGCGAGTGACGATACTGACGCCGCGGATCCTTATGCCGAGCCGGACATTCTCCTCCGGGGCGATGGAAGCAGGTTTCAAGTCGTGGCGCCGGCCGGAGGTGTCACATCGGCGCCCGCTCGGACCAGTCGAGGAGCGATCTTCGCGGACTTCGACAACGATGGCGGGCAGGACGTCGTGGTTCAGGACCTCGGGACCTCGGCGCGCCTTCTTCTGAACGTGGTTCCGAATCGTGGAAACTGGTTGGTGGTCGATGTTCGAGATCGCCTGGGCGCTCCGGCGATCGGAGCCAGAGTGCGGGTCGAACTCGGCGATCAAACTCTGACGCGATGGGTTCGGACCGACTCGAGCTATCTGACCGCCCAGGATCATCGCGTGCACGCCGGACTTGGTGATCTCGCCGTGGTTCCTGGGATCGAGATCGTGTGGCCGGATGGAACAAGTCGTCGGCTTCAAGACGTCGAAGCGGGGCGAATCATCAAGGTGGCGCCCGGCGGAAGTTGAAGCGACGCGGCCCGCAATGCCTGGTCGCCTGATGCCCGGCTCGTCGGGCGGAGTGGCATCCATCGCCCGGAGAGAGCTTCAAGTCGGGATCGCATGATCCGATCAGCGGTTGCGGTCCGGACGGCGAGGCGGTCGGCCGCCCTTCTCCTCGTTTCGGTGTGGCGGTGGGAATGGAACATGGAATCCGGGCTTGTCCAGATCACGCGGTCGATGGCCGCCTCGATTGTGTTCGGGAAGATGGCTGTCTCGATCGAACCATTCTTCCGGGAGCTGAGCGTCGCTTTGGAGCGTGAGCGAAACCTCGTAGGTGGATTCCGGGCCACGAAGCTGGACGCCACTGCAATCCATCGCTTCCAGTCTTCCGGTATCGGCATCCGTCCAGAGATCGATCTGCACGGGAAGTCCGGCTCTCGTTCCCTCGCGTCGGTCGGCGCGGTAATGCACGAGGTTCCGATCAAATCCATCGGGACTGGGGGTTGATTCGATTTCGATGATCTCGACGTCGTAACTGCGGCGAAGATCACGGATGAGTTCAGGCACGTCGAGGGTGGTGAACTCGAAGAACTCGTCGAGCAGGGGACCTCGGCTTCGAGGGTTCTCGTCGCGGGGTGCTTGCTTCGGCCCGTTGGTCCAGTGGGTCGTCCCATCGAATCCCTTGGCAAGTCCGCTGGCGCGATCACGGTCTCCCAGGAGCACATACTTCGGGCCACGGATGTGGAGGGCGGCGCCATTGAATTGTTCGAGGGGTGGTCCGGAGCGTCCGAGGTGTCGTGGAGGCCTGTCCCGCTGCTGTGGGAATCGTCGATCGACGGCGCTCAGGCCGGCCTTCTTCTCACGTGTGAGTTCAAGACGAAACGTGAGATCTCCGCGTTCCATGAGACGAAGGGTCTGGTCGAGACCCGCGACCGCGGTCGGGGTGGTCGAGATCATGAGCATCGTGGTCAGACCCGCGGCCATCAGGACGGCGGCGGCGATCGCCACCCCCCAGCCCCTTCTCGCCAGTCGATGGGAGAGGTGGGCTTGTTTCGTCGCTGGTTCTCCGGATCGGTCCGGGAGGGCGTTCACGTCGAGCATCACACGTCGGACTCGGGCGTCGACGGCGTGCCTTTCATCCTGATGGTGACCTTCAAGAATGGCGTCCATCAGGAGGTCGTCGGCCAGTTCCCGGTCGGTCTTCGCATCGCTCTGGTCTTCGTCGCTGATCACGATTCGGTCTCCAGTCGAAGAAAAAGACCCTTTCTCTCGAAACAGTCGGTGAGCCTCACCCGGGCGCGTTGAAGCCTCTTCTTGATCGCTTCTCGGCTGGTTCGAAGTCGATGTGCGATCACTTCAGTGGTGAGGGATTGTTCGTAATGAAGGGCCACGACGTTGCGGGCATCAACGGGAAGTCTTTCAAGGCAGTCGTCGAGCGCTTCGATCTTCTCGTCCCAGGTGTCGCCGGGGCGTGTCGCGATCTCATCAAGTCGATTCTCGATATGGGCGATGACGCGATCGTGGTCGAACGTGGGGAGTCTCTTGGTCTTTCGATAGTAGGCCAGGGTCTGGAATCTGGCGATTCCTCTCAGCCAAGGCCCGAAAGGACGTTCCTCGTCGTATCGATCGAGCGTTCGCCAGGCGGTGATCATCGTCTCCTGATAGAGATCGTCCACGGCGGACTTGTCGAACACCATCGACCGGAGCATCGCGAGCAACATGGGCGTGTGCTCGCGAATCAGGATCGAGAAGGCCTTGCTGTCGGCGGGTGAGGTGGCGATTCGGAATCTCCATCGGGACGTTTGGACAATGGCTTTTGTCGGTTCGAAGCCGATCCGGGGACGGAGAAATCACGATTCCGAGGGGATCAGTCGCCCTGGGGGGGCTCGTCTGTCGTCATGGCCCGGGCGGCGGGGAGTTTCCAGGCGGCCAGCGTCGAGATGATCAGGAATCCGGCGGAGACCAGAAGGCACATGGTCAGCCCCCCGATCAGGAAGCAGATGCCTGAGAGGAGGGTTCCGAAGAGCCGCCCGGTGGCGTTGGCCGCGTAGTAGAAGCCGACGTCCTGGGCCACGTCCGCTTTGGAAGCGAACGCGAGGATGAGGTAGGAATGCAGGGCCGACTCGATGGCGAAAGCGATGCCGAACACGAGGAGTCCGATGACGACGGCGGGAACGGCGGCCTCCATGGCGCCGAAGTGAAGCACGGCTGCGATTCCGAGGGTGATGGAGATCAGCGCGAGCATCCAACGGCGGGCGAGCGCCGACTCGTCGGAGTTCCGATCGCCGAAGACGAACTTCGATTGGAGCCACGGGGCGGCGGCCTGCACCAGGCCGTACCCGATCACCCAGATCGCCATGAAGGAGCCGATGCCTTCGGCCGACCATTCGGCTTCTTCCGCGAGGAAGATCGGGAGCCCGACCACGAACCACAGATCCCGGGCCCCGAACAAGAAGACGCGGGCCACGGAGAGTCGATTGACCGCGGGTGAGCGTGACCAATGCGGGGCCGCCTTGGAGCCGGTCTTGGCTGGAGGGAGGGAGGTACGCAAGCCGATCAGCGTGGCGATGGACGTCGCCGCGAGCATCCCAGCCAACGCGAGCAGTGCAGGACCGAAACCGATCCAGGTCAACAGCGCCCCGCCGACGAAGAATCCCGCTCCCTTGAGCGCGTTCTTCGATCCTGTGAGCAAGGCGACGAGACGGAGAAGGGCGGATCGATGGCTTCCGTCGCGTTCCTCCTTGACGATCAGTTTCACGGCGCTCTTGGAACTCATCTTCGTGAGGTCCTTGGCGACCCCGGAAAGTCCCTGGCATCCCATCACCCACGCGATCGAGACCGCTTCCGCCCAGGTCGGTTCGGTCATGGAAAGCGCGAAGAGCGCGGCGACCTGCAGCCAGAGTCCGAGGTGCAAGGTCCGGTCCAGGCCGTATCTCTGGCCGAGCCGCCCGCCGAGCAGATTCGTGACGATCCCGCACGCTTCGTAGGCGACGAAGAGGAACCCGAGGGTCACCGGTCCGTAGCCCAGCGCGTGGAAATGAAGGAGGACCAGCATCCGCATCGCACCATCGGTGATCGTCAGGGCCCAGTAGGCGCTCGTGACCAGTGCGTAGCCTCGCAGGTTCATCCGTCGGCCCGATCCAGCTGTCTTGCGATCCGTGAAGCGAGGTCGACGAGACGGAATGCATATCCGTACTCGTTGTCGTACCACGCGAGAATCTTGACCATTCGATCGCCGACGACCATCGTGCTCGGAGCGTCGATCACGCCCGACCGAGGATCGTTCACGAAGTCCGTCGAGACCAGCGGGCGGGTCTCGAACCCGAGAATCCCTTCGAGGTGTCCCTCGCTGGCGTCGCGGAGCGCGTTGTTGACCGACTCCACCGTCACGGACTTCTCGCAGGTGAAGACCGCGTCGACGAGTGACGCATTGAGCAGGGGGACTCGGACCGCGATGCCATCCAGTCGGCCTGCGAGCTCCGGGTAGATCATGGTGATCGCCGTCGCCGACCCCGTGCTGGTGGGGATCAACGCATTCAGGGCGCTTCGAGCTCGACGGAGATCCCGGTGCGGTGCATCGACGACCACCTGGGTGTTGGTGACGTCATGAATGGTCGTGATCACGCCATGCTCGATGCCGAAGGACTCGTGAATGACCTTGACCACCGGAGCCAGGCAATTCGTGGTGCAGGAGGCAGCGGTGAGGATTTGATCTGCGACCGGGTCGTAGGCTTCCTCGTTGCATCCCATCACGATGTTCGGGACGCCATCCTTCACGGGGGCCGCGACGATGACGCGTCGGGCGCCGGCGGCGAGATGTGGTTCGAGCGTCTCGGTCGTGCGCCAGCGGCCACTGCATTCGAGGACGATGTCCACGTCGGATTCGGCCCATGGGATGTCGCCGGGATTTTCATGCTCCGAGAAGGTTGCGTCGTGGTCGTCGACTCGCAGGGCTCCGTCCTCGATCCCGACCTCTCCCGGGAATCGACCGTGGACCGTGTCGAAATCGAGAAGGTGTGCGGCGCACTCGATGCCGCCTTTGATCTCATTGACGTGAGTGAGTCGAAGTTCCGGATGCTCGCGCATGGCTCGGACCGCGAGTCGTCCGATTCTTCCGAACCCATTGATGCCGACGTTCATGCTGCTGGCCCTCGTTGGTGTTTCACCCGGCATGATTCCGGGAGCGGCACGATATCGGTTCGGACGACCCCGCGGGAGATCGATCCGGACCGGCCAATTCGACGATTCTCGAGGTCGTCGAGGCGGATCCGCTCACTGATCGTGGCGGTCCGAATCGAAGCGGGTGGGGCTGGTCGGCGTCGTCAGGAAGACGGTCCCGGAAGCGGGCTTCCGGAGTGTCGGTTGGTTCGGTGGGTTCGGTGGGTTCAAAAGACGTCGAATCCCCTGTGTGGCCGGTCACGTCGGGGGGTCGGTGGAGGTCGGCGGTTGGCCGGAATCGCCATTCGTCGGGCGCTCCCCGGTCCGGCGATAGGTGGCTCGAAGCGCGGCGTACTCGACCGGAGAGACGGGGAGGTCGATCTCTTCGCCGGCCTGTTTTCTGGCATGGAGCTTCTTCAGGAACGGAACGCACCATTGGCATCCGGTCCCGGCGCCAAGGCAGTCTGCGAGCTGGCTGGCGACCGGCGGATCCTCACGGTTGAGGAACGTCCTGACTTTTCGAAGGCTGACTCGAAAGCAGAGGCAGACCTGGTCGTCCGGATCCATGTGCTGAAGTCTCCATGCGATCGAAAGGGTTCGGCGAGTCTTTCAACTTGGACCGCAGGGTCAGGGTTTCGTGCCGGAAGCATCGGCCGGCGTCGCGTCGGCGTCCGTGATCTGGGCGGAGAGAGCCTTGAAATCGAAGCTCCAGAAGAGCTCGGCCATCGGCCCGAGGTACGGGGGATTGTCGAACGGGCCGGGTTCCATCCGCGCGGAATTGAATCGAATCCGAGGAACGAAGACGCCGTCGAGTCGGCCGATGTCATCATCCATGTTCGCATTTCGTCGACGAGTCGCCCGAGCATACGATCTCGTGGGAATCACGAGTTCGAACGTCTTGCCGACTGCGGTGGCGTCTTTGATGTCCCAAGGCTGGAAGTTCACGAGTGTCTCATTGGTCGAGACGGCCTCTGCACCTTTGATCGCGACGGGCCAGGAGACCCGTTCGCGGAACTGGCGATTCCGGGCGGCGACCCATTTCTTCAGCCATCGTTCATATCGAATTCGATCCTCTTCGGTCGAGGTGTCGGTGAGGACGGGAAGTCCGGAGGCTTCAAACTCGGCTTTGAAATCGGCTCGAATGGCGGTGGTCAGGCCGGCGGGGCTGAGGTTGGATGCGGCGATCGATCGGGGAGCGGCCGTGGTGCCCGGTGTTGTTCCGGAACTCCCGGCGGCCGCGAGAGATTTTTCGAGCTCGGCGATGCGAGCGAGGGCCGCCTTGAGTGTCGCCTCAAGATCGCGAACCTGAGCGGAGAGTCGCTCGTTCTCGCGGGCGAGATCGGTTTCCGGAGCCTGGGCCTGCCCGGGGGTCGACAGCGCCACGAGTGCCAGGATGGCAACGATCGCGGAGGGCGTTCTGCGGCATGAAATCGGCATTTCGGGGCTCCAGGAGGAAGAACGAATGATCAGGGGCTTCTTGGTACCGATATCACGGTCCCCCGGTTTGGAAATCGGCCCGAATTGCTTCGCATCTTCAGCCGGTTCCGGTACTTGTAGGTGAGAACGATCGCTCTGAGCCGACGAACAGGGTGCTATCCTTATCGGTGGACAGGTCAGATCGTCGCCCCTTCCGTTCCCCGCTCGAAGGAATTCCTCGTGATCGAGATCCAGAACCTCATTCGACTCGCCACCAGACGGCTCATGCTGGCCCGTTTTCTGGAGACCCTCGCCAACGGTGCGGTTCTCGGGCTGGCCGTGCTCTTGCTCTGGGTTCTGGTGTCCAAGGCGGTGCCCTCGCTGGTATTCCCCTGGTGGATTCCCGCTTCGATCGTCGCGGCGACCGTGCTTGTCGCCGCTGTTCTTCGAAGCTTCGGTTCGGGACGAGATGCGGTGTCCGTGGCGGTCGCCATCGACGAACGGCTCGGCCTTCGTGATCGACTCAGCACGGCGGTTCAGATCGATCGCCGCGACGACCCTTTCGCGGTCGCCGCGGTCGCCGATGCCGCGGCGGTGGCGGCTCGACCGGGAATCCGCACTTCCGTACGAGCCGCATTTCAGCCGCAGGCGCCGACCGGTTGGTGGGTGTCGCCGTTGCTGCTTTTCTTCGCGATCGGCGTCTGGACTCTGGTGCCGCAAGGAAACCTGTTCGCGCCAGCGACGTCGGAGGACGGAGTCATGCTTGCCAAGGCGGACGAGCAGGCGAATGAAGAAGTCGAAGACCTCGTCGCCATGATCGAAGAGAACGAGATGCTTGCGGCGGAAATGGAAGGCGCGATCGATCAGATGATCGAGGATCAGGAGATCGCGAACGACGAGAAAGCCGAGGAAACCCCGGAAGAGGTTCGTCGCGAAGCGATTCGCAAGGTCTCCGGTCTGCAAGATCGGCTGGACGAGATCCTCGATGGTGACAAGGCGAAGATGGACGCGGCACTGCGGGATGCGTTGGCGAACCTGCAGGTCTCCAATCAGGGAGACGAAGACGCTGAAGCCCTGGCCGAGAGCCTGGCGAAGGGCGACTTCAAGTCGGCCAACGAGGCCTTCGAACGTCTTGCCGATCGTCTGAAGGCGGGAGAACTCGATCCGGAGCAGGCGGCGGCGGTCAAGGACCAGCTGCAGGACATCGCCGATCAGTTGGACGGGCTCGCCGAGAAGCAGGCTGCCATGGAGCAGGCCTTGAAGAATGCAGGTCTCGATCCGGAACTGGCACGAAATCCGGAGGCGATGAAGCAGGCCATCCAGAATGCCGGCAATCTCAATGAGTCTCAGAAACAGGCATTGCAAGAGGCTGCTGCCGCTCAGCAGGGAGCGTCGGAGGCGCTTCAGGGACTGAGCAAGACCATGCAGCAGATGGCTCAGCAAGGACAGCAAGGACAGCAAGGAGAGAATGGAGAGCCAGGCCAGCAGACGCTGAGTGAACTGGAACAGATGCAACAGATGCTTCAGCAGGCGCAAGCCGCTTCAAGTCAGGCCCAAGGTGCCTGCAAGAAGATGGGACAGGGGCTTTCTCAA
>NHBO02000093.1 GCA_002167845.2 Phycisphaera sp. TMED9
AAGCAGGGTTCGATGTTTTCAAGAAGTGGGCCATACTGGATTTGAACCAGTGACCTCTTGTGTGTCATACAAGCGCGCTAGCCAACTGCGCCAATGGCCCGTCCTGATCGCTCCGCGAAGAGCGAAGTCACAAGATACCCACCCGGAGCCTCCGGAGCAACACTCAGACGGATCTTGGAATACCGCCACGCAGAGCCATGAATGACACCGCGGATCCAAGGAGCCCGAGGAACTCCTCACGAACCGCCGGGAGGCTCAGCCTGGCGGCCGCGAGTCACCGACCGAAGGTCTCAACGGTCTCCGACCTTGAACCAGCGCCGCGGCGCCACACCGGTTCCAACCGCGGTCGTCCGATCCATCTGATAAAGCTGCCCGCTCATGGTCAGGCCGTACATGTACTGGCCGCCCTGCCCCAACTCGAGCGACACGAACGGATCCCGAGGCTCGGGCTGCCGCATGGCGAGCATGACCGATCCGACCGCAGCGACGGCGATGACCACCATCCCAAGGCGATAGCGGCGGTTCGAGGATTCAAGACGACCGACATGGCTTTCAAGGCTTCTCAAGAGAAGGCTCCAATTCTGATCCAGCAAAGAAACGTGGAATTCCGGCACCAGCCGGAGCCACCCCCATCAAATCGGCCCGGAACGGCAATCAAGGGGAGAAAGTCTTCACGAGACGGCCCGACAGGCCCCGGAGGGGCCACGAAAAGGCCGCTTCCCCACTTTCCGGGAATACTGACGGACAAGGAACCCGAAGAAGGAGCCAGAACAAGGAGCCAGAGCAAGGAGCCGGGCCGAAACACTCGTTCAGACGAGCTCGGGAAAGAGGGTTGCAGCCCACCCACGCTCCATCAGCCCCAACGCCACCGATCAGAGCCCGGGCTGATCGCTCTTCAAGGCCGCCGTCTGACCGGCCTTCATGCTCCGGGGCGGTATCTTCCCTCTTCGAACCCTCGATCCGCCGCCCCCACACCCCCGGGCTCCACTCATGACCAACCGAATCGCAATCAGCACTATCGCCATGATTCTCCTCGCGGGGACCTTCCTGCTGAACCTCGCCTCCTGCGGCCCGGTCAAGGGATACGCCGGCGACACTCGACCAGCCGCGGATGTGGCGACGCTCCGCGCCAATCCATTCTGGAGCGACATCCTGGTCACGGTCACGGCGGTCGACGGCTTCGAGGTCAACAGCCAGATCGATCTGTCGTTGCTCCCCGGCGAACGAACCCTCACCATCGAACTCGGCCCCTGTTCGATGCAATCCATGAATCAGGCCGGTCGCCAGACCCGCCAGATGCTGGGCATGACCAACGCGGAATGGCGGACCAGGACGACCGTCACCGCGTCGTTCGAAGCCGGCATCGAATACGCCATCAGTGGCGACTGGACGCAGCCCGAGTATTCCCTCGAAGTGCAGCGATACGACGATCGATCGGCCATCACCTCCAAGACGGTGACGGGGACCAAAGGCCAATTCTGAACTCGGCCGGGGCCGTTCAACCGGCCGGCGAGCTCTCGGACAACACCTCGAGACAACGATCGATCCGCGCCAGGACCGCTCTCTGACCGAGAATCGCCAGCGTGTCGAAGATCGGCGGGCTGATCGGCCCGCCGCTCACCGCGACACGAAGAGGCTGCGCGATTCGACCCAGATTCCCCTCCGCATGCTCTTCCACGAAGCCGGTGATCGCGGTCTCGATCGAAGCCGCATCGAAGCCGGAAAGTCCCTCGAGCACCGGACGCACCTTCGCGAGCAGTTCCAGACCGGTCGGCTCACCCTTGAACATCGCCTTGCGCACCGGCTTGGTGACCACCCAATCGATCTCATCATCCGCGGCGACGAGAAAGCGATTCACGGAGAACGGCTCGTCCAGGGTCTTGCTTCGTTCGAGACTCGCGTCACACAGGGTTCGGAACTGCGACTCGTCCAGGCGTTCGATGAACTCAGGACGAAATTCCGCGGCATGGGCCCGCGCGAGACCATGAAACGTCTCAGGTGACATCCCCTGGATGGCATCGAGATTGAATGCGAGCAGCTTGTCACGATCAAACTTGGCCGGCGTCTTCTGAACTCGATCGAGATCGAATCGCTCGGCGAGGAACGCGTTGTCGAACTTCTCCAGATCGTCTCCGGCGCTCCACCCGTTGAGGGCCAGAAAATTGCAGAGCACCTCCGGGAGATAGCCGGACCGCCGAAAGTCGGCCACGTTGATTTCGGGAAGCGACACGTCGAGGGCCGCCGCGACCTGTTCGAGCGTGTCGAGGTCGAGCTGGACGGACTTGTCACCTCGCCAGGTCGACCAGACATCGGCGGCGACCAGTGGCTCACCGTTCGAATCGTTCGGAGCGTCTTCGATCGACCGCTCCTTGACCGCGGCCCGCAGCACCTTGTCCTTGTCCCGCTTGCTCATCTTCGACCCATCCGGATTGAAGATCAATGACAGATGGCCGTACACCGGCCGCGGAAGACCGAGGGCATCCTGAAGAACCATGTGCTTGGCGGTGTTGTTGAAATGTTCCTGGGCGCGAAGCACGTGCGACACTTCCATCATCGCGTCATCGATCACGACCGCGAAGTGATAGGTCGGATACCCGTCCGCCTTCCGGATCACGAAATCGTCGACCTCGCCGGCGGGAAGCGTCGCCTCGCCCAGCACTTCGTCCACGATGGTGATCGCCGCATCCGGCGTTCGAAATCGAATCACCGAAGGTTCGCCGGCCGCGAGCCTGGCTTCGACTTCCTCCGCCGACAACTCCAAGGCGGCGCGATCGTACCGGTAGGCTTCCTTCGCCTGACGCGCCGCCTTCCGCTTGGCGTCCAACTCCTCCGGAGTGTCGAAGGCGTGGTACGCCTTTCCTTCCGCGACCAACCTCTCGAGGTGCTCGGTGTAGATGGGCAGTCGCTCACTCTGAAAATACGGCCCGTGCGATCCGCCGCCCCGTTCACCCTGAACCGGACCTTCGTCCCAGTCGATTCCGAGCCAGTCGAGATCGGTCATGAAACCGAGACTGGCCGCATCGGAACTCCGTTTTCGATCGGTGTCTTCGATCCGCAGGACGAGCCGGCCGTCACGGCCTCGGGCGAACGCCCAGCAGTACAAGGCCGTGCGAGCACCACCCACGTGCAGATTTCCGGACGGACTGGGCGCGAAGCGAGTGACGACGGTCATCTTGGAATTCCGGGCAAGGTGAGGTCAAAGAGGCGTGCGCCGAACCGAACATGCGGCGCGGCGGGACAGAATACCCGTCAGATTCGCATTCTGGTTCGATCCGAGGGGCGACACCGCCGCCGATTGCCGTCAGAATGACCCCATGTCGGGTTGGACCACGCTGGAAGACGATCGCATCGGCCTCCTGAGCGACACGCACGCCGTCGTCGATCGGACCGAATTGGCCCTCGAACGGCTGCTCGAAGCCGGTGCCACCACGATTCTTCATCTGGGCGATCTGGGGAGCGAGCAGATCATGGATCGGCTGGCCGGACTCCCGGTTCGCCTGGTCTTCGGCAACGTCGACGAGGAACGGGCGTTCTCGAGGTACGCGCGCCGTCTCGATCTCGTGGTCGATCATCCGACCATGCGGCTCTCGATCGGCGGCCGACGAATCATCGCGACGCATGGCCACCTCGAGTCGGAACTCGTCCAAGCCGTCGAAGAGCGACCGGATTTCATCATCCACGGCCACTCGCATGTGATCCGCGACGAGACGCTCGACGGCATCCGCTTTCTGAACCCGGGCGCCGTGCATCGGGCTGCCGTCTGGTCCGTGGCGACGCTCGATCCCGCGACCGGCCGTTTCTCGATCATCGAGCTTCCCCGCTGATCGATCGGCCGCCATCGAATCCCGCCAGCCCCCTGCGTCGAAGCCCCTGCCATGCCAGATGTCGTCCTGCTCGCCCAGATCGCTTCGACCGGGGTTCTCACCGGTTTGATCTGGACGATTCAGATCGTGCACTATCCGCTGTTCGCCGCCGTCGGCGACGCGGAATTCGTCAGCTATCAGCAGCAACACTCGAAACGAATCACCATCGTGGTGGGACCCCTCATGCTCGTGGAAGCCGCCACCGCGGTCTTGCTGGTCGGCCTCCGACCGACGAGCGTCCCCGAGTGGATTCCCTGGGCCGGCCTCGCGATGGTGATCGTGATCTGGCTCTCCACCGCCCTGGTCCAGATCCCCTGCCACACTCGCCTCGCCGCCGGGTTCGATCCCGAGATTCACCAGCGACTGGTTCGAAGCAACTGGATCAGAACCATCGCCTGGACAGCCAGAATGTTCATCCTTCTCGTCGCGGGCTGGCTAGTCTTCGGAGGGTGAACCGTGAAGATCCGATCGGTTCGCCCGACGCAGTCCCGATTCAGGTCAGAATTCAATTCCCAGCCTCCGACTTCCGAACCTCGCGAAAGAACCACTTCATGCCAGTGATCACCGCCGACACCCCGACCACGCCCGTCGATCTTCCTCGCAACCTCGCCGACCTCCGGGCCTCGGGTTGGGCATCAAGAAACGTGAAGGAGGAACTCAGGGCGAATCTCACCTCGGCGTTGGAGCGGGGCGAAGATCTCTTCCCGGGCGTCATCGGCTTCGACGACACGGTCATCCCGGAGATCGTGCTGGCGATTCTCGCGGGGCACGACCTGCTCTTCCTCGGCGAGAAGGGGCAGGCCAAGAGCCGGCTCATGCGGATGCTGCCTCGCTTCCTCGACGAGTGGCTCCCGTACATCGACGAACCGGAATCGCCCGTCCATGAAGACCCGGAATCTCCGATCACCGGACCCGGTCGGCGGGCGATCGCCGATCGAAACCCCGAAGACGTGCCGATCGCCTGGTGGCATCGAGATGATCGATATGCGGAGCGACTCGCCCCGGGAACCAAGTTCGCCGATCTGATCGGCGAGATCGACCCCGCACGCATCGTCGGCGGCGCCAGCCTGGGCGCTGAAGAGGCGATTCACTTCGGCCTCGTCCCTCGGATGCACCGTGGCATCTTCGCGATGAACGAGCTGCCTGATCTGGATGAACTGGTGCAGACCGGACTGTTCAACATCCTTGAAGAGAGAGACGTGCAGATCCGGGGTTTTCCGGTCAGCTTCGAACTGGACGTGACCCTGGTGTTCAGCGCCAACCCTTCGACCTTCAATCGCTCGGGCAAGGTCATCCCGCAGCTCAAGGATCGAATCGGCTCGACGGTTCGGACGCATTACCCCGCTGATCGAGCGAGCGGCATCGCGATCACCCGGCAGGAAGCGGCCCTCGACCTGGGTGGCGCCCACCCGGTCCGCGTCCCCCCCTTCATGGACGCGATCATCGAAGAGATCTCCCTCTCCGCCCGGAAGTCCCCCTACGTCGATCACGAAAGCGGCGTCTCCGCCCGGTTCGCGGTGGCCAACTGGCGAGCGATGGTCGCCTCCGCCCGGCGACGAGGAATCATGCTCGGCGAGGCACCCGCGGTTCCACGGATCTGCGACCTCGCCCACCTTCACGCCACCGCGGCTGGAAAACTCGAGCTCGACCTGATGGGCAGTCATCAACTCGACGAGCGCCGCGTCCTCGACGCGATCGTCGCGGAGGCGGTCTCGACGGTCTTCCAGGAATACGTCGACGACGAAGGCCTCGACGACATCGCATCGATCTTCGGAAAGGGTGTTCGGATCGAGGTCGGCGATCTACTGCCCTCCACCTCGTACGCCGGGCTGCTCGAACGAGTCCCGGACGCCTGGACCAAGGCGATGGAAGTCAATCGCGCCGATGATCCCGCAGTCCGAGCATCCTGCGTCGAATTCGTGCTCGCGGGACTTCACGCAACCGATCGGATCTCGCGAAGCGAGCGATTCGGTCGGACCATCTACGAGTCGGAAGCATGAGCGGCCCCGAACGATCCGAGCCCCCACCCACCTCGAAGCTCGGCGGCATCCTCCACACGTACCGCGGATACGACCCCGTCGCATTCCCTCCGCCGGCCGCACCGCCTTCGGAAGGCCTGCAGGGACTCGGTGACCAGATGCTCGCCTGGGGCGGACGCCGACGATTCACCCCGGAGGAACTCGCTGACGCGATCCGACTCCCGCCCGAGGCGCTCGCGGGGCTCGGACCGTCGATCGACGCGATTCTCGCGAAGCTCGAATCGAGAAAGGCCAAGATCCTGGCGACTTGGAATCCTGCGCCGACCGCGACTGAGGCCGCCGACGCGGTCACGGACCTGGCGGCGCCGCTGCTTTCGATGCCGGACGCTCCAGAGTGGGCCGTGGAGCGACTCCACCGCGAAGTTCGAGAACGGCAGATCCACGGTCTCGAACGGCTCTGGTATCTCCTGGAAGAGGACTCACCGCTCAAGCGAAAGATGCCGGCGCTCGTGGAGTCCGTGGCTTCCCTCGACCGAATCGAAGGACTGAGAGACGGCTGGCCGTTTCACGGCCGACGGGTCCCGAGCATCGAGGAAGCGCTGGAACTCCGCGAGGAACTCGAAGCGATCGATCGACTGCTCGAACAACTCGAAGAGGCGATGAAGAACGCCAAGCCGGCGATCGTCGACCTGGACGAACTTCGAGACTTCGTCGAAGAAGCCGACCTTTCCGAGTTCGCCGAGATCCGTCAACGAGCGGAAGAACTTCTCAAGCAGGCTGCGGAACAGGAAGGAATGGTGCAGGACGGGGAAGGCTGGTCCCTCGGCCCCAACGCCATGCGACGCTATCAACAGACCCTGCTCGCCTCGGTCTTCGATTCCATGCAAGGCGGCCGGCATGGGCGACATGCCCCGGTCGATCATGACGACGGCGCCCATGAACTCCCATCGACCCGCCCCTGGTCTTTCGGCGATCCGTCGTCGGGGCTCGACCTGCCGGCCTCGATCCTGAACTGCGTCGCCCGGGAGGCCACCAGTGAAGATGGAGATCCTCGGCGGCCACGGCTCCGGTCCGAAGATCTCGAGGTCCACCAGACCAGGGCGACCACGAAATGCGCCACGGTCGTGGTGATGGACATGTCCGGATCGATGCGCTGGGGCGGGCAGTACGTGGCAGTCAAGAAGATGGCCCTCGCCCTCGAGGGTCTCGTTCGGCGGGAGTATCCGGGAGATCGCCTCCACTTCATGGAGATGTACAGCGTCGCCCGGGTCGTGGCTCGCGGGGACCTCGTCGAACTCCTGCCCAAGCCCGTGACGATCCGTGATCCGGTGGTCCGCTTGCGGGCGGACATGTCCGATCCCGACATCACGGAGCAGGATCTCCCCCCCCATTTCACCAACATCCAGCACGCTCTTCGGCTCTCGAGACGGCTCCTGGCCAACTCCGACACGCCCAACCGGCAGGTGGTCCTCATCACCGACGGCCTTCCGACGGCGCACTTCGAGGACGAGGACCTCTTCCTCCTCTACCCACCGGACCCACGGACGGAGGAAGCCACCCTTCGCGAAGCCTCGCTGCTCGGTCGGGAAGGAGGCATTCTCAACGTCTTCCTGGTGCCCAGCTGGAGTCAGAGCGAAGAGGATGTTCGTTTCGCGCACCGCATCGCCGAATCGGCGAACGGCCGGGTGATCTTCACCTCCGGCGGCGACCTGGATCGATTCGTCATCTGGGACTATCTCGCCCGCCAGCGGCGAACCGTCAACGGCTGAGTTCCCGAATCGCGAGCACGAAGTCCGCGTCCCCGGAATCTGGAATCCGAGTTCCACGAGGCATTTGAAAGACGCGACGGAAAAAAGACGCTGAAAATCCCGAGGAATCTTCGCTTCGGAGGTGAATGGGGATTGCCGATCGTCCGCTGGCAGCCGATACTCGGTCGCCGGTTCTGGCGACTCCGGGAACACGTCAGAATTCGGCGGACAGGCAGGTTTTCGATCACCGAAGATCCTTGGAGACTGCTTGGGACTGATGGAACGGAACCTCGAAAGAGGTTGCGGTCCCCAGAGTTTCTCCTTTCCGAGATTGGCCTGTCGAGTTCGTACCGCCCCGCGCTCCCCAAACGAGGGCGGCCGAGAGATGGAGGATCGGAGGCGACCCGACCACCCCCTCCGTTCGATGGATCGCAGAGACCCCCCGTACTCACCGTTCCGGCAGGAAGCCCCGTTCGACGACACGCAAAGGAATGCACATGGCGAGCCCTCGCAACATCGATTCACTCATCTTCGAAGAAGGAGCCACCGTGGAGGTGACCGAGACGAACACACCGGCATCCGACTATTTCGGACGTTTGACCTTCAGCGGCGACGTCATGCTCAAGCGACTGCCCCCGGACGTCGCCATGAGCCTCGCAGGCACCATCATGAAGGGCCACCCGTTGGACCCGAAGGTCGCCAACACCGTCGCGGCCGCGATGAAGGACTGGGCGATCGAGAACGGGGCCACCCACTTCTGCCACTGGTTCCATCCACTCACCGGCTCGACCGCTGAGAAGCACGACGCCTTCCTCTCCGTGAACGGCGACGGCGTCGCGATCGAGAAATTCTCCGGCAACGCGCTCATCGTCGGCGAACCCGACGCCAGTTCGTTCCCTTCCGGCGGCATTCGAGACACCTACGAGGCCCGCGGCTACACCGCCTGGGATGCGAACAGCCCTGCGTTCCTCCTCACCACGACCGACGGCGTCACCACCCTGTGCATCCCGACCGCGTTCGCGAGTTACACCGGCGAAGCGCTCGACATGAAGACGCCGCTGATCCGTTCAGCGCAGGCGGTGGCCAAGCAAGCCTCCCGAGTCCTGCGTCTCTTCGGCGCCGACAAGGGCGTCGATCAGGTCGTCGGAACCCTTGGCTGCGAGCAGGAGTACTTCCTGATCGACCAGGAACTCTTCCGAGACCGGCTCGACCTGGTGATCTGCGGACGAACTCTGGTCGGCGCGACCCCTCCGAAAGGCCACCAGCTCGACGACCATTACTTCGGCGCGATCCCCTCGCGAGTCCTGAGCTACATGACCGAGGTCGAGAGCCGGCTCTTCGAACTGGGCATTCCAGTCAAGACGCGGCACAACGAGGTGGCTCCCGGGCAGTACGAACTGGCACCCACCTTCGAGAAGACCAACGTCGCCGTGGACCATCAGATGCTCACGATGCACATTCTCAAGGATGTGGCGAGAAAGCATGGCTTCGAGTGCCTCATCCACGAGAAGCCTTTTGCGGACGTCAACGGCTCGGGCAAGCACAACAACTGGTCCCTCTCGACCAACACGGGGATCAACCTCCTCGATCCGAAGGCCGAAACGCACACCAACATGCAGTTCCTGGTCTTCCTCTGCGCCGTGATCCGCGCGGTCGACAAGCATGCCGAACTTCTTCGAGCCTCGATCGCATCGGCAGGCAATGACCACCGGCTCGGGGCCAATGAAGCTCCCCCGGCCATCATGTCCATCTTCCTCGGCGAGATGCTGACCGACATCATCGACCAGCTCGAAGCCGGAAAGCCGCGAAAGACCGTGAAGGGCGGAACGCTCGACCTCAACGGCGAATCACTCTCGAACGTTCCCCGGCACGCCGGAGATCGAAACAGAACCAGCCCGTTCGCCTTCACGGGGAACAAGTTCGAGTTCCGAGCGGTCGGTTCGACCGCGACGGTCGCGTGGCCCACGACGGTGTTGAACACCATGGTCGCCGAGAGCCTCGACTACATGACCAGCAAGATCGAGAAGACCGCCGGCAAGAAGCCGACGCCCGCCAAGCTCGAGTCTGCGACCAGAGCGGTTCTGAAGGACATCATCAAGGAACATCGAAGAGTCTGTTTCGATGGGGACGGCTACAGCGAAGACTGGCCGAAGGAAGCCGCCAAGCGAGGCCTCCCCAACATCCGGAACTCCGCCGATTCCCTGCCGACGCTCAAGTCCCGAGCCGCGACCTCGCTCTTCTCGAAGTATGGCGTGCTCTCGGCCCGCGAACTCAAGGCCCGGGGCGAGGTCCTTCTCGAGCAGTACTGCACCAAGCTTGAGATCGAAGGACGAACGCTCTCCACCATCATCAAGACGCAGGTTCTTCCCGCCGCCCTCCGGGCACAGGCAGAGCTCGCCGACGTCGTCGGGGCCACCCAGGTCGCCGGCGTCGAATGCCCGGACACCGAGGAGGATCTTCGGACTCTGGTCGGGGACATCTCAGAAATGCGGAGCGGAATTCTGGAAGTCGAAGCGGCGATGAAGGATTCGAATGATGATCCTGAAAAGCATGCCAAGCAGCTTCGCAACACGCTCGTCCCGGCCATGGAACGGACTCGAATCGCCTGTGACCGAATCGAAGGCCGGATTCCCGCCGAATTGTGGCCGATGCCGACCTACGCCCAGATGCTGCTGGTGGGACGCTGATCCGACCCAACCTCGAGCCAAGACCATGAAATCGCCAGGAACGCCCTTCCGCCTGATGGCCGGAGGGCGTTTCTGCCTCTCGGGGACTGGCTGTGAAGTCCGGGCGCGGGTATCTTTCGATGTTTCTCCCAATCGCCTACAGGCCTGATCAACGAAACCGGACCCCGAAGCCCATGGATGACTTCTCTCTCGACGGCGGCGACTCGTTCGAACCGACCGTGGACATCGCTGAAACCGGCCCTTGCAGCCGGACCCTCACCATCACCATCCCTGCCTCGGTCGTCGACGAGCGGCTTGAGATGCAGCTCGGCACGCTGGTGTCGGAAGCGGCGCTCCCCGGCTTCCGAAAGGGCCGAGTGCCACGGAAGCTTCTTGAGAGGCGCTTCGGCGCCGACGTCCGCAGCGAGACCCGCGGACAGATCGTCTCCTCCGCGTATGAGAAGGCCCTGGCGTCCTCCGAACTCCAGGTGATCGGCGATCCCGACTTCGGCGACATGGAGTCGATCAAGGACCTCGAGCCGGGCAAGGACTACGTCTTCTCCGTCTCCCTCGAGATCGTCCCGGACTTCGAACTTCCCGAACTCGATGGCGTCCCCGTCACGAAGCCGATCATGGAAGTCACCGACGAACACGTTGACGGCGAGATTCTCCGAACGCGGTATCGCTTCGGCACGCCGTCGCAGATCACCGGACCGTTCGAGGCCCTCGACCGCATGGTGGGCAGCGTCAAGATTCACCTCGAAGACGCCGAAGAACCCTTCTTCGAGAACGACCGAGCCGTCGCCGTCGTTCCTGCCGTCGAGGACGAAGGCAAGGGGCAGTTCCTCGGGCTCCTGGTCGAAGACCTTTCCGACCATCTTGCGGGCAAGAACGTGGGTGACGAGATCACCTTTGAAACCCTCGGCCCCGAGTCACACGAACGCGAGGACATCAGAGGCAAGAAGCTCAAGATCTTCTTCCAGGTCACGGACGCCGAACGCGTCGCACCACTGGAGGTCAAGGAGATGGTCGAACAGTTCGGACTCGATGACGAATCCGGGCTTCAAGGCCAGATCAGGCTCTCCCTGGAAGCTCGCCGCGATTCGGAACAACGAAATGCGGAACGAGAACAGGTCTACGAGTGGCTTCTCGAGAACATCGAATTCGAGCTGCCTCCCAAGATCTCCGAGGCTCAGGCTTCCGGGATGATCCAGCAGCAGCGGATGGAGATGGCGCACCGGGGCCTCGACGAGGACACCATCGAGCTTCAGCTCGCCAAGATCCGAGGCGAGAGCGAGAAGGCATCTCGAAACCGACTTCGCCTCATGTTCATCATGGCGAAGCTCAGCAAGCACTTCGGAATCGAAGTGAGCGAGACCGAGGTCAACGCCCGGATCAGCGAGATGGCCGCATCACGCGGCGCCCGCCCTGAAGCCGTCCGAGCGGAGCTTGCCAAGTCCGGCCAGATCCGCGAGGTCAGCATGTCCATCCAGCACTCCAAGTCCGCGGACCGCATCGTCGACACCGCCAAGGTGACGGAAATGCCCGCCGACGACTGGAACAAATTGGTGGACGCCAAGGCGGCTGCGAAGGCGTGATCGTCCTGCTGTCCCAAGGCGGGCAGGCGGCGGACCAGCTCTTCGTCCAGATCCTCCCATGGATCGGGATTCTGGCGATTCTGATCATCCTTGGCGGCGGCATCGCCGTGTGGCTTCGGAAGCGGATGGCGGTCAATGCCGACGATTCCTCCGCCGGGTTCATCCTCGCCGACCTCCGCGAGATGCGAGATCGCGGAGACATCTCGCCCGAGGAGTTCGAGAACGCGAAAGCCAGGATGATCACGAGCATGAGCGCTTCCACGAAGCCTCGCACTGATGACGCCGAAGACGCCACGGACCGAGCCTCCGCTTCGAGAAGTCCCGATCGGATCACCCCGAGTGTTCCCCCCCGGAGAAGGCCGAAACCCGATTGATCCCGGGCCGAGTCCGTCGACCGATTCGAGCCCATGACTCGAGTTCGATCGTGCCTGATCGCCTCGGGTGTCCGAAAATCCCTCGGCGCCTCGAGGCCGGCCGGGCAGACTCCCCCCCGCATCACCCACATTGGGTCCGTTTTTCCAGCCGAATCGCGCCAGCGCGACGGATCATGGCGAAACGAGTGAAGCCTCGACCATCGGTCCCCGATACAATGAAGTCCCCGCTTTTTCGCGGATTTCGTGCCCTCCCTTCTGGAACTCGCATGCATCGCAGTTTGCCGACGGCCGCTCAGGCCGAGAACCCCAAGCCGCCCCTTTCTTCTGCTCACCTCAGCCCACGAGCGACGCCGCCCATCGTGCGGAATTCGGCTGACTCGGATCACGGAGACGGGAACACGGGACCTGCTGGCTCGACGAACACCGAGAATCCCCCGCCCACTGGCGGAGGCGGTTCCGGCGGCGGTGGTGGCGGTGGTGGATTCCGAGGCCGGAAGATCACGACCTGTTCCTTCTGTGGGAAGACTTCCCGAGAAGTCGGCCCGATGGTCGAAGGCCCGGGCGACGTCTACATCTGCACGAACTGCACCGACCTCTGCCAGAACATCTTCCGTCAGGAACGTCGACGAGTCGACCGTGGCCAACCACTGTTCAGTTCGATCCCGACGCCTCGCCACATCCGCGACTTCCTTGATCAGTACGTGATCGGGCAGGAACGCGCCAAGCGATCGCTCGCCGTTGCGGTACACACGCACTACAAGCGGTTGATGCACGTCGAGAACGAGGAATCCGAAGTCGAACTCGACAAGTCCAACGTCCTACTCATCGGACACACCGGCACGGGCAAGACGCTGCTCGCCCGCACGCTCGCTCGGATTCTCAATGTTCCCTTCGCAATCGGCGACGCGACCACGCTCACCGAAGCAGGCTACGTCGGCGAAGACGTCGAGAATCTCCTGCTCAAGCTTCTCCAGGCCGCCGACTACGATCTCGAGACCGCCCAGCGCGGCATCATCTACATCGACGAGATCGACAAGATCGGGAAGACCAGCAACAACGTCTCGATCACCCGCGACGTCTCGGGCGAAGGCGTCCAGCAATCCCTTCTGAAGATGCTCGAGGGAACCGTGGCCAACGTTCCGCCCCAGGGCGGACGCAAGCACCCGGAACAGCAGTACATACAGCTGGACACCACCAACGTCCTGTTCATCTGCGGAGGCTCTTTCGTGGGTCTCGAAGACATCATCCGCAAGCGACTGGGCGGAAGCCGGATCGGATTCGCCGGCGGTGGCGTCACCAAGATCAGCGAGAAGGACCCCGTGCTCGCGAAGGTCGTTCCCGGCGACATTCTCGAGTTCGGCCTGATCCCTGAACTGGTGGGCCGGCTCCCGATCGTCTGCCCTCTCGAGCCGCTGGATCGTGCGGCCATGGTCCGCATCCTCACCGAGCCGAAGAATGCGATCGTCCGACAGTACGAGCATCTCTTCAAGCTTGAATCGGCCACCCTCGAATTCTCGATGGACGCACTGAACAAGATCGCGGAACGGGCGATGGAACGAGCAACCGGAGCCCGAGGGCTTCGCGCGGTGATGGACGAACTGATGGTCGATCTCCTCTACGATCTTCCGGACCAGGACAACGACGGTGTCACCTACGTCGTCGATGGCGACGCGGTCGACAACGGCCCTTCGTTGGAACGCATGGCCCGAAGGAACAAGGAATCGGCGTGAGTTCGCCCGATTCGGCCAGAAGAGACGCGTACACGCAACTCACCGAACGCCTCCGAAGCGCCCCTCGCGGCGATCCGGAGGCGTTCCTGGATATCGCCTGGTCCGCCCTGGAACCAACCGGTGTGAGCTGGATCGGCTTCTATCGAACGGCCGACGACGAACGATCGATGCTGCTCGAGCAGTGCCGTGACCGTCCGGCCTGCTCCCCCATTGGAATGCACGGCGTCTGCGGCCAGGCTGCGAAGACCGGCCGAACGAAGATCATCGAGGACGTCGCAGCGCTTGGCGAGGATTACGTCGCCTGCGATCCGCGCGACCGATCGGAGATCGTCATCCCGATCGACGCCCCGACTCTCCCCGGACGGCCGGCGTGCCGAGTGCTGGATCTCGACAGCTTTCAAGTCGGCGCGTTCTCGGACCTTGATGACCGCTGCCTCCGGGAGGCGCTGGAAATCGCTGGCCTCGCCTTGAAAAGCGACTTCACCGCCGGGCATTCGGCCGATGATTCGAGGGAAATCAGCCCCGATTGAACGGCCCGCCCCCCTTGCCGTCCCACAGGAAGCCGGTATACTCTTCGATCCTTCACTTTGGAGCTCGACCGATGCCTCGCCGTTGCCACTTCCTCGGAACCGGAACCCGATCCGGACACAAGAAGACCTATCGCGGCCGCGCCAAGTACCTTGGCGGCGTCGGAATCAAGATCACCTCGAAGACCAAGCGGACCTTCAAGCCGAACCTTCAGAAGGTTCGATGCGTGATCGACGGTGCTCCAGTGCGTGTTCTTGCCTCCACCAAGGCCATTCGGATGGGCCTGGTCGTCAAGCCTTCCCGTCGAAAGTACACGTACACGAGAGAGCAGAAGGCCGCTGCAGAAGCCTGATTTTCTGAGGCTCCGGTCTGACCGTGATTTGCCTGATATCTTCCCCGGAAACTTGATTCCGGTGTCCTGAGAGCTATTGTTCACCGTTCGACGTTGGGAAAACCAGCGGCCAAGCCTCTTCCCCCCAGAACCGCAGGCTGGCCGAAATCCTCCTCCCACGTGGAACAGCGTTTCGACACACCGCCCGTTCAGGTCCTCCTCTCACCAGTGGACTGAAGGCCGGCCCGATCCGCTTTCGCACCGCTCCGAAATCCCAACTGACGCCTTCCGCCGTGCGGAAGCCCCGTCGATTCGTGACGTTTTTCCGATTTCCACATCGAGAACGGAAACTCGCGTGTCTGTTTGTCGCATGAATTTCTAGTGATGAACCGGCTTCCGTTCCTGCGCGCCGCTCTTCCCCCTCCCCGTTTCGGATTCCCTCCCCATCGTGTCCACTCCCTCTGGAACAAACGACCGCGACCGGGTCCTCGAGGCCACCGACATCGTCTCCCTGGTCGCCGAACAGATTCGGCTCGACCCCAAGGGTGACGAGTTCGTCGGTCTCTGTCCGTTCCACGAGGACTCCAAGCCGTCGATGTACGTCGTCC
Organism: Phycisphaera sp. TMED9; assembly: GCA_002167845.2. Classification (GTDB taxonomy): domain Bacteria; phylum Planctomycetota; class Phycisphaerae; order Phycisphaerales; family SM1A02; genus UBA12014. The sequence goes on from NHBO02000093.1 coordinate 15,426, forward strand.
CGAGGAAGGGCTTCTATCACTGCTTCGCGTGCGGCGCCCACGGCAATGCCATCGACTTCCTCGTGAACTTCCATCGCATGGAGTTCCTTGAAGCATTGGAGACGCTGGCCGGGCGAGCAGGCATCGAACTGACTCGAACCGGAGGCGCTGATGGACGCGCCTCCGCCGGACGACGAACGCTTCTCCTTCGAGCCAACGCCCTGGCGGCGAAGTTCTTCAGCCGGATGCTCACCGATGAAGACGGCGATGCCGGTCGCCTTGGGCGTTCGATCCTCGAAGCCCGGGGAATCGACGGATCGACCGCCGAGAAGTTCGGCCTGGGAATCGCGCCGGATGCCTGGAGCACCCTCGTCGACCGCGTCGAGGCGTTCCGACGTGACGGCACCAAGGTCGATGGCGATGAGGTTCCGGATCTCGAAGTCTTCGAGGCCGCTGGCCTCGTCCGCCCCTCGAAGCGTGGCACGATGATCGACGCCTTCCGAAATCGCCTCATCTTCGCGATCCGCGACGAGCTCGGCCGTCCCATCGCCTTCGGGGCTCGCAAGATCGATCCCGAAGACGAGCCGAAGTACCTCAACAGCCCCGAGAGCGACGTCTTCCACAAAGGTGGAACGATGTACGGTCTCGATCTGGCCGCGAAGTCGATCGCCAAGAGTCGAACCGCGATCATCTGCGAGGGCTACACCGACGTCATCGCGCTGCACGCCGCCGGATTCGAGAACGTGGTCGCCACGCTCGGCACCGCGCTCACCCGCCACCACGCCGACCGCCTCGGCCGCTTCTGCGACACGGTCGTTCTCCTCTTCGATGGCGATCTGGCCGGCCAGCGGGCCGCGGATCGAGCCGTCGAGGTCTTCTTCGCCTCGACCGTCGACGTGAAGCTCTGCACCCTCCCCGACGGACTCGACCCGGATGAACTGCTCCGCCGAGAAGGCGGCCCCGAGGAGTTCGAGAAGGCCATCTCGTCCGCGATCGATGCGCCGGTTGCGCTGCTCGCGGATTTCCGAAAGGCGTTGGATGCCGCAGGTGGGGTCAGCGGTCGCCAACGCATCGTCGACGACGTCATCAATCGCTTGAACGGCCTCGGCCTCGACGGCGTCGCCGGGGTGCGTCGATCGTTCATCATCGATCAGATCGCCGGCATTCTCGGCGTGACCGCGTCGATGCTGGACCAGGGAAGTCGGCGATACACCCCTCGCCCCGCCGAAGCCGCCGAACCGACGGACGCCGAAGAACTCGCGGTGATGATTCGGGCCGCCGGTGGACGACGTCAGGCCGAGGAATCAGTGGTGCGACTCGCTTTGGCGGACACCGCGCTGCTCACCCGCACCATTTCGATGGAAACCGGCGACCGGACTCTCCTCGAGCAGTTCGAACACGCCCGCTTCGAAGACCCCCCTTGCCGCGAAGCCTGGCGGATCATCGAAGCGACCGCATCCGCGGGATCGGTTCCGGAAGGACCGGACCTCATCGCGGCGATCGAGGACGAGGGCATCGGATGCATCGTCTCCGCGCTCTTCGTCGAGGGACTTCGAGAAGTCTCCGTCCCCGACGTCGACACGTCGGATCTGCTGCAACAGGCGGCGGAGACGCTCCAGGCCGCGATCGAACGCGACGGCCGTCTCGCGGATCGCTCGGATCTGGCATCGCGACCGGTCGCGTCTGCGGACGAGGCCGTCGCCGCCATCAACAGAATAAGGGCGTCCGGATCGGATCCGGCCGCCATTGGTCGTCGACGCGTCGGTCGCGTCGGCGGAAGGTTCACAGATGGATCCACCAGTGATCCATCGATGCCGACGTCGATCGACGCCGGCCCACACGAGTGAGCGAGTGCCCACCTCCAGCCTCTCTCCAGGAGATCAACGTGCTGCCTTTGCTACTGAGTCCATATCCCGCTCTCACCGAACTCGTCGAAGCCGGTCGCAAACGCGGCTGGATCTGTTACGAGGAGATCAACACCTGCCTTCCCGACTGCTACGTCGATCCTGACGCGATCGATGCGTTCACGACGCTGGCACGGCTTGAAGGCATCGAGCTGATCGACGAGATCGAACGTCGCCGTCGCGGCCTCGAGCAGATCGACGCCGCCCTGCAGACCGACCTGAAGTTCCAGCGGGACAACGCCCGCAAGGCGACTCGGACGCCGAAGGTTCAGATGATGGATGAAGACGGCGAGTCCTCGCCGAACCCCGTCCACATCGACGATGGCGAAGAACTCGGTGAGACCGCCGCCCCCGCCGCCAAGGCGGCGGCGACCGACGAACCGGAGATTCTGGACGACGCCGAGACTCAGGCCGCGGTCGAACAGGCCATCGCCGAGCAGGGCTCGAAGCGAATCGATGATCCGATCCGGATGTACCTCACGCAGATGGGAACCATCCCGCTGCTGACCCGCGAGCAGGAGATCCGGCTGGCGAAGAAGATCGAGACGACCCGGATGTTCTTCCGGCGACTCACCCTGGAGAGCGACTACGCCGCCCGCCAGGCCATCGAGACCCTTCAACAGGTCCACGACGGACAGCTTCCCTTCGATCGGACGATGCGGATCTCCACCGCCGAAGAGAACGCGAAGGAGAAGGTCGCGACTCGGATCCCCTACAACTCGGCGACGGTTCGACGACTGATCGACCTCAACGAGAATGGCTGGGATCAGATCGACCATCCGAACTGCACCCCGGCGAAGCAAGCCACGCTCCGCGTCGAGATGGAGGATCGTCGTCGGAGGATCGCGACCCTTCTCGAAGAGTGCTGCCTCCGGACCGGCCGGATCCAGCCCCTCATGCGAAAGCTCCAGGCGGTCAACAAGAAGCTCAAGGATCTCGCCAAGCGGATCGAGAAGGCCGAGAAGTATCCCGACCGCTACGACCCCGAGGACGTCTTCGTCATGCGGGAGGAACGATCGGGCCTTCGCGGCCTGGTGCTCGAGGAACCCGGTGAACTCTCGACCCGCGTCCGCGAGATCGAGAAGGTCTTCGAGGAGTACGAGCAGGCCAAGCGAGACCTCTCGGGAGGAAATCTTCGGCTGGTGGTCTCGATCGCCAAGAAGTACCGAAACCGCGGCCTGCCCTTCCTCGACATCATCCAGGAAGGCAACACCGGACTCATGCGTGCCGTCGACAAGTACGAGTACAAGCGTGGATACAAGTTCTCCACGTATGCCACCTGGTGGATTCGCCAGGCGATCACTCGAGCCATCGCCGACCACGCGCGAACCATCCGGGTCCCCGTGCACATGATCGAGACGATGTCCAAGCTTCGAAACATCCAGAAGGTTCTTCTTCAGGAACTCGGACGCGAACCCACCGTCGAAGAGATCGCCATGAAGGCGAAGATGCCGATCGAAGAGACCCGTCGGGTCATGAAGATCTCGCGGCATCCGATCAGTCTCGACCGACCCGTCGGCGAGAGCGAGGATTCGCACTTCGGCGACTTCATCGAGGACGAGCGGCAGGAGTCGCCGTCGGATTCCGCGACCAGCGACATGCTTCGCCAGCGGATCAACGACGTGCTTCGAACGCTCACCTATCGCGAGCGAGAGATTCTCAAGCTCCGCTACGGCATCGGCGACGGGTATACCTACACCCTCGAAGAAGTCGGCCGGATCTTCAAGGTCACGCGGGAGCGGGTCCGTCAGGTCGAGAGCAAGGCGATTCGGAAGTTGCAGCATCCGATCCGCCGACAGCGGCTCTCCAACTTCCTCAACGGCGACGAGTGAATCAAGACCGCCGGAAGCTGATCCTGACCCCGGATCATTGAATGACACGAGGCCGCGAGCATCCGCTCGCGGCCTCGTTTTTCGTCGCACGGAAGACTCAAGCGGACGGCGACTCGATGGTCGAGACCGTGACCAACTCAAGGTATTCCTCCAACCCCCATCGTCCGCCTTCGCGGCCGAAGCCCGAGTGTTTCACGCCTCCGAACGGGACGCTCGCGATCGCAGGCCCCGGATCATTGACCCCGATGATGCCCGTATGCAAGTCATCGCCGAGCCGACGGATCCGCTCCTGATCATTGGTCACCACATAGGACGCCAGTCCGAACTCCGAGTCGTTGGCCATCGCCATCGCCTCTTCGTCGCCATCGAACATGCGGACCGGACAGACCGGCCCGAAAGTCTCTTCAGTCCAGCACCGCATCTCGGGGGTACATCCGGTGAGCACGGTCGGGGCGAAGAAGCGATCCGCGAGACCATCGACCCGACGCCGCTCTCCACCCGTGACCACGCCGGCGCCCCGATCGACGGCATCCGCCACATGGGCTTCGACCTTGCGGACCGCCTCGTCGTCGATCATCGGGCCGAGATCCACGCCCGGCTGGTCCCCCCGTCCCGACACCAGCGCCGCGGAACGGCTCGCAAGTCGGGAAACGAACTGATCATGCAGATCCCGGTGAACCAGGAAGCGATTCGGACAGATGCACGTCTGGCCGCCGTTTCGGTACTTCGCCGCCATCGCGATGTCCACCGCTCGATCGACCGAGGCGTCTTCAAAGACGATCATCGGGGCATGGCCGCCAAGCTCCAGGGAGAGACGTTGCAGATTCGTCGCCGCCCCTTGCATCAACAGCCGTCCCACCTCGGTGCTTCCGGTGAAGGAGAACTTCCGAACCCGGGAATCTTCGAGCCACGCAGCGCCGATCTCGGCGGGATCGCCGGTGACGAGATTGAGGACTCCGGACGGAACCCCCGAGTCCATGGCCCGCTCGAGCAGCGCGATTGCCGAGAGCGGCGTCTGCTCCGCCGGCTTGAGCACCTGGGTGCAACCGACCGCCATCGCCGGGGCCATCTTCTTGGCGAGCATCGCGATCGGGAAGTTCCAGGGGGTGATCGCCGCGGCCACGCCGACGGGTCTCCGGTGGACGCTGACCTTCTTCCCGGGAACCGACGGTGATTCGTCACGAATCGAAAGGCATGCATCTGAAGAGACTTCGAAGAAACTCCGGGCGTAGTCGATTTCCGCCCGAGCCTCGGAGCGCGGCTTGCCCTGCTCCTCGGTCAACAGCGCCGCGAGTTCGTCACGATCCGAACCGAGTCGTGCGGCCAGTACCCGGAGCACCTCCGCACGTTCGACCGCCGGCCTCGCCGCCCACGCCGAAAAGGCGCCGAAGGCCGCATCCACCGCTCGCCGCGCCTCCACCGCGCCCGCATTCGGGACCCGTCCCACCACGCGATCGGTGGCTGGATCATGGACCTCGAAGGAGGCTCCGGAATCGGCCCCCACCCATCGCCCGTCGATCAGATTGGTTTCCGTCATCTGGATCTCCTTTTCATGGGTTGAGATCGCCCTTCCCGGAAGAGTAACCACCTCCTTCCCGGTACACTCAGACCTTCCCGAAACCCTCAGGAGGCATGTCATGGCCAAGGCAGTCGCCGACCCGGCGGAACTTCGTCGATTCGCACAGGAACTCAAGCGGTTCAACACCGAACTTCAGGCGAACATGCAGAGCGTCCAGGCCCGGATGGGCACCCTTTCACAGAGCTGGCGCGACCAGGAACAGGCCAAGTTCGAAGAGGAGTTCGACGCCACCATCAAGACTCTGCATCGCTTCATCAAGGCGTCCGACGTCCATATCCCGTTCCTGCTCCGGAAGGCTCAGCGAATCGAGGAGTATCTCCAGCAGCGATGATGCCCCCAGGCTCGCGACCCGAGCCTGATTCACCTGAGTTGGCCCGATCGTTCGCCGCGAACCTCTGACGAACCCATGACGACCTCCTTGCGAACCCCCCTCCAGACATGAGCAACGAACGGGCCGATGTCAGATCCATCGATGCGATCGATCGCTTCCGCGTCTCGGTCGTGGAGTTCATCGATGCCGGACGAGTCTCCATCACCGAGGCCGACAGCGATCTCGATCGCAACATCATCTGGCTCGAGCGAGAACAGGCACCGTACTGGACACGGCAGATTCGAAAACGCCAGGAACTGGTGACCCGAGCGAAGAGCGATCTGTATCGAAAACAGATGCAAGCGAGCGCCAAGGACGGACGAGCCAGCGTGGTGGACGAGAAGGTCGCGCTTCAGCGAGCCATGCGCCGGCTCGAGGAGGCCGAGACGAAATTCAAGGCGACGCGAAGATGGGCCAGAAGACTCGAGCAGCAGCGCATCACTTTCAAGGCGTCGATGTCCGGATTCAGCGTGACCGTCGACCACGACCTGCCTCATGCCGTCGGCCTGCTCAAGAAGATCACCGAGAATCTGGAGTCGTATCTGAACCTCTCGCCACCCGACCTGCACCGCCTGATCGCCCCGGAGGAGCCTGCGGGCGAAGAGGCATCGATGCGTCGCACCGGCGAAGAGACCCCTGAATCAAAGCCCGAGGACGAGCGACCGACGGAGAACCAGTCATGAGCGTCACCTCAGCCCGAATGAGAATGCAGAGCGAATACAAGGAGCTCGTGCTCGCCTGGCGTCTCGTCAACGAGACGTGGCGTGATCCGGTGAGCCGGGCATTCCACGAAAAACGCATCCAGCCGATCGAGCGACGCATTCGATCGGCGGCCTCCGCGATGGAGCAACTCGAAGGCGAACTGGCACAAGCCCGACGCGACTGCGGAGACGACTGACCGATGACCGACACCGTCACCTCACTCGAAGCCGAATCGACCTCGCCTCCCGATCTGTTGGGGAGCATGGGTGCCGCTCGACGTCGTCTCGACGACCTCACCCGGGAGACCACCGCGGAGAGCCTCGCTGCGACCACCGAGGGCGACGCCGCCGAAGAGACGGAACGGCGGCGACATGTGGAGAACGCCGCGGACATCGACGGAACTCGTGACCAGGGAATCGAGACCGCCGCACGAGATCGCGCCACCGAGACGGCCTCGGCACAGCAGACTCGAACGGACCGACTGCAGGAGATCGACGAGGACTCCGAAGCGATGTCGATCCGAATTCGGAGAAAAGCGCACGAGAACGACAAGAAGGCCAAGGACGCTCTTGAAGAAGCCATCTGGTTGGCCGAAACCGTCTTTGAAGCCAACGAAAACCGGCCACGGGATGAGTTCGAGGAACGTCGCAAGGAGATCGAGGAAGACCTGAACCGACTCGACGAACTCGAGTCGAACATGATCCGCGAGACACGGCGTTACAAGCAGCCGGTCCCCAGAAGCACCGCACCATCCGAGGAAGAACTGTCCGGAATCGATCGAAATCCGAAGGTCACGCTCCGACTCGAGCTCGGCGGCGCCACCACCGCGGCCGACTCGTTTCGACGACTGGGGATCCCGAAACTCTTCCGTGGCCCGATCATGGTGCTCCCTGCCGCCCTTTTCGTCGGCGCGGGCGCCGGCATCGCCGCGATGACCGGCGACACCGAACAAAGCCGACTCATGTCGGGCGGGGCCATCGGTCTGGCGGCGTTTCTCCCGGCTCTGATCGTGCTCTTCATCCTGGCTCGTCGACAGGTGGTCCGAGCCTGGCGCCCCTTCTTCCGTTCCGCGAACCTGATTCGCCGCGCGGCCGAGCTCTCGACGAAAGCGTCGGAGACAGAGCGGACGGCGCTTGAAGCACAGCTTGCAGCGACCCGAGATCGCGACATCGAGGCGGCGAACGCCAAGTTCAATCCGATCATCGCCGAGAACATCGAGAAAGCCCGTGAGCGCGTCGCCGAATTGGAACGCCGCGTCCCGATTCACAAGGCCGAGGCCGAGGAACACTGCATTGAACGCATCGCGGTCGTCGATGCAGACGCCGAATCGGCCGAGACGGCGGCCATCGCCGCTCACGCCGCAGCGGTCGANGCCGAGCGCATTCGACACGAAGAACAAGTCGCGGAGAACACTCGCGAACGCGATGCCAGATGGGCGGCCCTGGAGAAGAGATGGTTCGACGGGCTCGACGCCGACGTCACTCTGCTCGAGTCGATTCGCGACGACATCTCCCGTCGGTTCATCGACTTCACCGATCCGATCTGGAAATCCTGGCAACCACCCACGATCGCCCCACCCGCGATCGCACTCGGCCAGGTCGTGTACGACCGAACCTCCGTCGACGGTGGTCCCCCGACCGATCCTCGATTGACCACGGACCGAACGACGAGCCTTGAACTCCCGGCGATGATCGCCCTACCCACACGATCAAGCCTCCAGATCGACGTGGACCCGGAGCATCGCGACCGCGGCATGGAACTCCTCCGAGCCACCATGCTGCGAATCCTCACCACGATCCCCCCGGGGAAGGCACGGTTCACGATCATGGACCCCGTGGGACTCGGCCAGAACTTCGCCGGCTTCATGCATCTCGAGGACGAGATGCCCGGCCTGGTCGGAGAACGCATCTGGACGGAACCTCGCCAGATCGAACAGAAGCTCACCGACATCACCGAGCACATGGAAACGGTGATCCAGAAGTACCTCCGAAACGAATTCACCTCGATCGACGCGTACAACGTGGCCGCGGGTGAGATCGCCGAACCCTACAGATTCCTGGTCATCGCGGATTTCCCCTCGAACTTCACCGAGGAAGCCGCCCGACGACTCGCCAGCATCCTGCAGAGCGGACCGCGATGCGGCGTCTTCACCCTGCTGCTCCGCGATCGCCGGGGTGAAATGCCGGAGAAGTTCGACGCCGCCGACCTCGATCGCTCCATGGTCACCGTGCGATCCAACGACCATGGAATGATCTTCGACGCCGAAGGAATGGATGACCTCGAGTTCACACCGACCGCGGGCCCGCCCGACGATCTCTTGATCGAAATGGCTCGACGGGTCGGACATGCCGCGGTCGAAGCCGGAAAGGTCGAAGTCCCGTTCGAGACCATCGCTCCGAAGCCGGAGGAATTCTGGACCGGATCGACGGAGAAGAAGGTCTCGATCGCACTCGGTCGGGCCGGCGCCACCAGACTGCAACACATCGACCTCGGCGTCGGCACGGCGCAGCACGCCCTCGTGGCAGGCAAGACCGGCTCCGGCAAGTCGACGCTCCTCCATGCGTTCATCACCAATCTCGCATGCTGGTACTCGCCAGACGAAGTCGAGTTCTATCTGGTCGACTTCAAGAAGGGCGTCGAATTCAAGACCTATGCCACGCACAAGCTCCCGCATGCCAGGGCGGTCGCGGTCGAAAGTGATCGCGAATTCGGACTCTCCGTCCTGCAGGGCCTCGACGAGGAACTCAAGAGCCGCGGCGAGTCCTACCGGGCCGAAGGGGTTCAGGATCTGGCCGGCTGGCGACAGAAGCGACCGAATGATCCGATGCCGCGGGTACTCCTGGTCATCGATGAGTTCCAGGAACTCTTCGTCGATGACGATCGAGTGAGTCAGGAGGCGGGACTGCTGCTCGATCGCCTCGTTCGCCAAGGCCGAGCATTCGGCATGCACGTGCTGCTCGGTTCACAGACCCTCGGCGGCGCGTTCTCCCTCCATCGATCGACGATGGGGCAGATGGGCGTCCGCATCGCTTTGCAGTGCAACGAGCAGGATTCGATGATGATCCTCTCCGACGACAACGTGGCGGCACGCCTGCTGGCCCGCCCGGGCGAGGCGATCTACAACGATCAGGGCGGACTCGTCGACGGAAACAGCCCCTTCCAGGTCTGCTGGCTCCCCGATTCGGTTCGCGAGGGATACCTCGAACGCGTCGCGGAACTGGCCTCGAAGCGATCGGACGCAGGCCGACGTTCCTGCATCGTGTTCGAAGGAAACGCGCCGGCATCGCTGGCCTCCAACGCCCCGCTCCGCCGGGCGATCGACGCGACTCCCGACACCAGACCAACGTCATTCCAACTCTGGCTCGGCGACGCGGTGGCGATCAAGGAGCCCACCGCGGGCGTGTTCCGGCGGCAGGCCGGATCGAACCTCGCCTTGATCGGACAGCAGGACGAACCGGCCATGGCGATCTCCGCCGCGGTGATTCTCGCGGGGTGCGCCCAGCACCGGAGCAGCGAGTTCTCGGCGGTGGTGCTGGATGGATGTACCGCGGACGATCCCAACGCCGGCTATCTGGAAACAGTCGCCAAGGCGATGCCGAACCAGATCGAGGTTCCCGGGTTCCGCGAGAGCAGCGACGCAGTGCTCGCCCTGGGTGCGGAACTCGCCCGTCGCATCGAGTCTGGAACGACCGACGGGCCGACGAGGCTCCTGCTGGTACACGGCCTGCAGCGTTTCCGATCGCTGAGACGAGCCGAAGACGACTTCGGCTTCTCGACGGACGATGATGCACCGCCGACGCCGGACAAGGTCTTCGCAGCCCTTCTGAAGGACGGACCCGAGCACGGCATCTTCGTCTACACCTGGGCCGACACCGTCGCCACACTCGAACGGTGTGTCGATCGCCAGGCGATGCGGGGCTTCGATCAACGGGCGATGTTCCAGGTCGGTTCCGCCGACTCCAGCACGCTGATCGATTCGCCAGCCGCCAGCATGCTGGGAAACAACCGCGGCCTTCTCTTCAGCGAAGAGAAGGGAACGATGGAGAAGTTCCGTCCATGGGGCCTCCCGAGCGAAGCATTCGTGGCCGCGGTGGGCCGAGCCCTGACCGCCCGGGAAGATTGAGCGCCGGATTCGTCGACCGTCAACCCGCAAGCTTGTCAGCTTGCCAGCCTGTCAGCTTGCCAGCTTGTCAACTTGTCAACTTGTCATGGAGGCCCAAGCCGCCTTGAGCACGCTCGGCGAGATTCGCGTGGCGGAACGAAGTTCCTGGGCGAACAATGAGACCCGGTAGTCCTCCACCAACCACCCGAATTCTTCGAGCCGAGGATCGATGCGGCCGACCTGCTCGAGCTGACGCCGACGCCCCTTCCAGAGCCTGATCCAGCCTTCCAGTTCCGACCGACGCTCTCCATCCCGCGCCAGACCGCTCCCCCGCAGGCGATCGAGCCGCCGGCGTCCGGCCTCGAGGTAGCGAGGAACATCCGCCAGACGGGCGGGAGGAATCCGGCCGAGGAATCCGGGACGCACGAGCCGATCGAGATGTCGTCTTTCATCGTCCCGAATCGCCTTCCAATCCTCGGGCGTCGGCCGATCAAGCAGCTCCAACATCGACTGCCGCGCCATCAGAATCGGTTCGGCGAGGTCGCACGCCCGTTCGAGGGCGGGCCAGAGATCGCGGCGCACCGCGTCATCAAGGACCAGGAACGACGATCGATCACGCGCCGATGCCGCAGCCCCGACGCCGACTCCCTGCTCGACCGCGATCGCGATGGCAAGATCTCCCAGATCACGAGCGAGCCCCGCGGCATCGCCCAACGGGGCGTGAAGCAGCGAGAGTCCTTCCAATTCGGTCAGGTGATCGAGATGATGTTTCAAAGCGTCTCGGACCTGCAGCGCGAGAAGACGACGCACTCCGGCGGCATGGACCGATTCCGCGGTGGCCGCGTCGTCGGTGACCCGAATCCGAGCCGATGTCCCTTCATCGCTCACCGCGGGAAACGCGGTCAGCCGGTGGTTTCCCCGCTCAACGATCACCGAACGGGGCAATGGACCGAAGTCCCAGTCGTCGCGGTCGCGGATCGCGGCCAGGGTCGCCGCCTCGTCGTCTCCTTCGTCCACGGACGCCATCGATGCTTCGAAGGCGTCTCGGGCATGATCGCGATGAGACGTGACCAGCGCGGCGAAGTTCCGGGTGACCGCGAGGGACTTCCCGTCTGCATCGACGAGTTCGAATCGCATGAAGTGATGGGCTTCGAGCATGTCGAGGCGATAGTCCTCACGGCGAACCGCGGCGCCTCCGATCGCTTCGAGGTATCCCGAGAGGGCTTCGAACAGAGACCGCTCACCGAAACGAAGATGTTCGGCGGCACCCGTCGCCGTCTCCCGAATGGGCATGAACCGCGTCCGCATCCGGCGGGGAAGACTCCTGATCATCGATTCGATCTTGTCCACCAGGAGCCCGGGCACCAACCACTCGAATCGGCCCGCATCAAGTCGCCCGAGAAGTTCCAGAGGAATGGTCGCGGTGACGCCGTCATCGTCGGCACCCGGCTCGTGCCGATATCGCAACGCCAGATCCATTCCGCCGATCGTGTATCGGTCTGGATAGGCGGTGGCATCCGGTCGGTCGTGCCCGAACGCCATGAGATCCGACTCCTGCATCTCGAGAATGCGAGGGTCGCGTCGTTCGGCCTTTCGACGCCACGAACCGAGCGCGGCCGCGTTGTGGATCTCCGCAGGAAGTCGAGAATCGTAGAAGGCGAACTGGTCGGCATCGTCGGCCAACAGTCCTTGTTCACGGCCCCGATCGCCAAGCCGCTGCAGTTTCTCGCGAAGTTCACGGTTCCGAGCAAGAAACGCCACCTCACCGGGGAGCCGCTCCCCGACCAGTGCCTGCTGGATGAAGACCTCCCGCGCCCCCACCCCATCGATCGGGGCGAACGGAACGTTCCGTTTCTCGATCACGTCGAGATCTCCGAAGACCACTCGCTCGTAGGCGGAGACGTAGCCGGTCTCCGGATCGAAGTGAGGTTCGTAGTGACTCTTCCGAACCAGATGGGGCGCGACCCGCTCGACCCAGTCCGCACGAATCCGGGCGACGGTCCGCGCCCATCGCCTCGAGGTCTCGACGATCTCGGCGGCCATGATCCATGGCGCCTCCTGACGACGAAGNACGCTGCCGGGAAAGATCGCAAAGGTGGTACCGGTGATCCCCCGGTACTCCCCGGTCTCGGTGCGTCGGCCGATGTTGGAAACGAAGCCCGCGAGAATGGACCGATGCACCGCACCACTCGGCGGATCGTCTCGGACCTCCGGAAGCGATGCCCGCCCTGACCTCCCCCTGGAGCCGCGTCGCCCCCGATCGTCTTCCATCAAGAGGCCCGCGGCGAGTTCCTCGAGCTGCCCATGCACATCCTGCCACTCCCGCATCCGCATGAAGGAGAGATGGTTCCGTCGGCACCAACTCCGAAGCGCGGAACTCCCCTTCTCCTTCTTCGCCTTCCTCCAGGCCCTCCAGAGACGGAGGAAGGAGAGGAAGTCACTTCCGGGATCCCGAAACGCCGCATGTGCGAGATCGGCGGCGCCTCGCCCGGCGGTCGATCGATCACGCGGATCCTGCACCGAAAGGGCCGCCACGATCGCCAGAATCTCGGGGAGGCAGGATTCCTCGACGGAGGCCAGCACCACGCGTCCGAGCCGTGGGTCGATCGGCATCGAGGCCAGCGACCGCCCGACCTTGGTGAGTTCACCATTCCGGGTCACGGCCCCCAGTTCCCGAAGCGTCTCGTATCCGTCACGAACGAGCTTCGCCGACGGCTGCTCGACGAAGGGGAAGGAGTCGGGCGTGCCGAGTCGCAGTGACGCCATCTGCAGAATCACACTCGCGAGATTCGACCGGAGAATCTCGGGCGGGGTGAACTCCGGACGTTTGGCGAACTCCTCGGCATCGCACAATCGAATGCACAGCCCGGGCGCGATGCGACCGCATCGACCGCTCCGCTGGTTCGCGCTCGACTGCGCGATCGGCTCCACGGGCAGACGCTGGACTCGGCTTCGTGGCGAGTACCGGGCGATCCGGGCCGTTCCGACATCCACGACCCCGCGGATCCGCGGCACCGTGAGCGATGTCTCCGCCACGTTGGTCGCCAGCACGATTCGGCGCCGGCTCCCCGGGTGGAAGACCTGATCCTGCTGATCATTGGAGAGACGTGAGTAAAGGGGCAGGATCTCGGCATCCGCGGCCAGCGATCGCTCGAGCGCGGAAGCGACGTCGTGAATCTCCCGTTCACCGGGAAGGAACACCAGAATGTCCGGCAGCCCGGAGGGTTCATCCGCCGCCAGATCGGCGGCATCGATCTCTTCCACGGCCGCCACCACCGTGGCCATCATCGCCTCATCGGAATCGGCTTCTTCGAGTCCCGCATCGATCGGTCGATATCGAATCTCGACCGGATGCATTCTTCCGTCGACCCGGATGATCGGCGCCCCGTCGAAATGATCGCTGAATCGTTCCGGGTCGATGGTGGCACTGGTGATCACCACCTTCAGATCCGGCCGCCGAGGAAGCAGTCGCTTCAAATAGCCCAACAGGAAGTCGATGTTGAGACTCCGCTCGTGGGCTTCATCGATGATGATCGTGTCGTAGGCCAGCAGATCGCGATCTCGCTGGGTCTCCGCGAGCAGGATCCCATCGGTCATCAACTTGACCCGGGTGTCCTTGGCGGTCCGGTCGTTGAACCGGACCGCGTAGCCCACTCCGGTTCCCAGCGGCGTGTTGAGTTCTTCCGCGATTCGCGCCGCGACGCTGCGGGCGGCGACCCGCCGAGGNTGCGTNTGACCGATGACACCGTCGAGTCCGCGGCCGAGTTCAAGGCAGATCTTCGGCAGCTGCGTGGTCTTGCCCGAGCCGGTCTCGCCGCAGACCACCACCACCTGGTGATCGCGGATCGCCGCGGCGATTTCCGCTCGCGCGATCGAGATCGGCAGGTCCGCCGGATAGGAGACTTCGAGCGCTCGGTTCTTCCGAGCATCTTGGAGTTCGAGCATCTTCTGGCAATCGCGCCGAACCGCCGCGATCGCGCCCGAGATCCCCCGTCCTTGNTCGGCTGATCTTCGGATGCCGGACAAACGCCGACGAATGGACCTGGCGGGCACACTCGGCACCCCTCCCAGAAGGCCGACCACCGAGTCCATGGCCTTCTCGTCATCGTGGCCAAGCGATCGTTTTTTATTCACTTCCTTCGATGAGGAATTCCGCTCGCCACCGCCCTTTCGTCGCCGCCGTCGAGGCTGGCGTTTGGCATCCGAACCACGCGGCGTCGCCGCGGGTTCATCAGCCCCTGACGGGCCGGATTGGTGCTCGAAGGAAGGAGTGGCCATGTGCGTAGAGAGAACCGAGGCCGCATTCTAGCCTCGCCATCACCGACCAATCCTCCTTCCCGGCCGCTCATTTTCGATGACTGCGGTCGGCTGGACGGCTAATCTGTATGTCCGGACACCCTTCTTCTCCAACTCCTCCCGGCGAACCAGAACCTTGTCTCCTCACTCCGTCGCTCGCTTGATCCACCGGTACGTCGCTCCCGCATTCATGGCCGTCATCGCCATCATGGTCGGAGTCGGCGGCCATCAATCGGAAGCCTCTGCGGCCCGCCCTCCCTCTGAAGACGCCGCCCGCGGCCGACCCCGCATCGACGACTCCCTGGGATACCGGATTCTCCTCTCCGATCGCGGGACGCTGCTCCGTGGTGTCGCCCTGTCCTTCGACGGAGGGGATCCGTACGGCGCGAGAGANAAGACCATTCCCCCGATCGAGTCCTTCGAGAAGCTCAAGACCGTCTACGGGATGAATGCCGTGCACGTCTACCTCGAGGGAAACGCAAGCGACAATCCGGAGCCCGCAGGTCACAACCTCGCGATCGCCGACAAGCTCGTCGAGATCACCCGCCAGACCGGTCTCTATCTGGTGATCACGATCGGATGCAACGGCGAGAACGGCTCGATCCACTCGATGCAGAAGGCGCTCGACTTCTGGAGTCTGTACGCCGATCGATATCAGGACGAAACCCACGTCGTCTTCGAGGCCCACAACGAACCGGTGCATCTCACTCTCGACAATGCCACCAGAGAGGACTGGGACAAGCAGGCCGAGCTCTACCGGCACATTCGTCGCCTCGCCCCCAGGTCCATGATCCTGCTCGGGTCATTCATGTCCTTCCATCACCCAGACGGCAAGGACACCGAGGGGACCGACTACCTCGCATCGAAAGGCGTGCGATGGAACAACTGCGCGCTCGCGTTCCACGGTTACTGGGATCCAATGCGGATCGAACGCACCATCGCCGCCTTTCAATCGCACCCGAGACATCCGGCGCTCTTCTGCACCGAGTTCAACCAATACGACACCGCTCGCGACTTCAACAGCCGATGCGAGTCCCATCACATCGGCTGGCTGCAGTTCGAATGGTTCGAGAGTGACCACAATCTGATCGGGTTCCGAGGTCGAGCCGACAAGTCCGGAACGATCTGGCGCCCGGATTCACCGAAAGCGATCTGGCCGACCCTCGGCACCCCGGACATCCCGGGCCCCGACGTTGAATTCAGCCTCCTCAATCGCGACAAGGGCCGGTATCTCCGAATCGCGGACCAGGAACTGGTCGCCGACGTCGACCTCGAGGAGGTCAAGGGCGACCAGCGTGAGTTCTTCACCGTCGAGACGCTCGACGACGGCCTGGTCGCGATTNGAACCAGTACCGGACGCTACCTGAGCGTTCAATCGGAGGGGAAGCCGATCGTCGCCACCCGACGCCGGATCAGCGAGACCGAAAAGTTCGAATGGCTCCAACTCCCGACTGGCGACGTCGCGTTGCGGCCCTGGAACGCGAACGGACATCTGCTCGGCGTGCTCAAGACCGGCCCCTCGGAAGGTCGGGTCTCCGCGTGTCGGCACGGCGCGCTGGTCAACGGCGATGCGACGTTCCTCGTGGTGACCGATCCAGATCCGACGTACCTGCCGGAACCGATCGTGGCATTCAACAATCGAGTCCCGAAGGTCCCCGGCACCACGCCGATTCGGGCCGTCGACTTCGACCACGGCGGCGAAGGGGTCGCGATCAACGATTCCGATGGCGACGACATCGGAGACATGCATCGCCGCGACGATGGCGCCGACATCGAGCTCACCGACGACGGGCGACCGTTCATCGGCTGGTTCACCGGCGGCGAATGGCTCACCTACACAGTCGACGTCGAGCGAACCGGGACCTACGACTTCATCTTCCGACTCGCCGTCGGCGGCGATCCCGGCAGCCTGCACGTCGAGATCGACGGAAGAAACTTGACCGGCCGGATCGAGCGCTCGCATACCGGTGGCTGGCGTTCATTCGTGGACGTGCGTCGTGACGGCATCGAACTCACGGAGGGCCGCCATCAGCTCAAAGTGGTCAGCGGCGGCGGGATCAACCTGATGTCGATCACGATCGAGTGATTCCGGCAAGACCGCAGCGTGGCGACCTGCCGTTCCGCCGGATCAGGCGGATCAGGTGATCACGAGGAATCAGGGCGAGGCATGAAGAAGAAGCCGCACACTCCAACCGTGGAGCGGAATGCGAGGGAAGTCCTCGCCAGCCCTGAACTTCCGAACGGTCTCTGCATGCCCGCAGAGACCGGTGTGACAAGTGGGCGATACTGGACTCGAACCAGCGACCTTCCCCGTGTAAAGGGGACGCTCTAGCCAACTGAGCTAAACGCCCGAACGCGGCGTGCATGATATCCGCGGGAATCGGAGCCGGCGATGACACGACGAGTCGACTCCTGCGATCATTCCCGCAATGCCCCTTCCCGTCGCCAGCCCCACCGACTCGAATTCGACTCCCGCCGCGGTCGGGCCGCTGCTCTTGCTGTCATTCCTGGCCACGTTCGGGACCGCCGTGCTCTGGAACGGACTCGCCTTCGTCGCCCGCGATGGCTACGGGTTCGACGAGACCTGGAACCTCCTGCTCGCCATCTCCAATGGCGGCATCTACGCGATTGCCGCCTTCGCCAGCGCCCCCATCCTTCGTCGGCTCTCCGCCCGCATCGCACCCCGAACCGTGGTCGCACTGGTGTTCATTCTTCAGGTGCTGATCTGCCCGGCGATTCTCATCTCGGATTCGCCGGTGGTGCTCTTCGTGGTCGCCGGATGCATGTCCTTCCTTGCGGCATTCTTCTGGCCGGTGATCGAGGCGTTCGTCTCCGCCGGCCGGGAACCCCGCGCGATGCGAAATGCCATCGGCTGGTGGAACACGGTCTGGATGCTCGCGCTCGGGCTGGCTCTGGTCTCGATGGCCCCCCTGCTCGCAGCCGGACATGCGGTCTGGGCGATCGCCAGTCTCGGACCGATCAATCTCGCGTGCGTCGTCGTCTTGTATCTCGGCGTGCCGGCGCGGGTCGCGAAACACCACGACCACCATCCGGACCATGCCGCGCCGAAGACCTATGCCGATCTGCTGGCGAGCAATCGCGCCCTGCTTCCACTCGCCTACGCACTGATCGGCGCCCTGAGCCCGCTCATGCCGTATCTCCTGGAAGACCTGGAAGCGCCGCTCGCCTGGCAGACCCCACTCACCGCGACCTGGATGTTCGCCCGCGTCGCCGGCATCGCGATCCTGCGTCGCTGGTCATGGTGGCACGGACGATGGGCGGCGACCCTGCTCGGCGGAGTTCTGCTGGTCGGCGGATTCGTGGCGGTGGTCGCGGCGCCGAACATCACTTCGATCGTCGTGGCTTTGATCGTCTTCGGACTCGGACAGGCGGTCGTGTACTACGCCGCGATGTACTACGTGATGCGGGTGGGCGATGCGGACGTCGACGCCGCCAGCACCCACGAAGGGTTGATCGGGGTTGGATACGGCATCGGTCCCGCGGCGGCCTTGCTCGGCGTGGTCATCGGCGGTGGCGGCGCGATCATCGCCGCCAGTCTGACGCTCCCCGCCCTCACCGCCTGGCCGGCGATCCGCCCCTACCTCCGGTCGCGACGCCGAAACGAATGACCAGATGTTCGAGTTCGCGCCCGCTCACTCCGCCGCCGGCGGCGTTCCATCCAGCAACATGCGAAGACAGGTCTCGAGGTTCGATGCCTCGAAACGGAAGTCGGCATCGTTGAGCGTCGAGGGCACCGCTTCCACACCCTGGAGAAGGAGCGGCTCGGCCATCCGCCCGAGCAGGATCTTCGCCGCAAAGGCGGGCATCGGCGCGATGGCCGGTCGATGCAGCACGGCACCAAGCGTCTTGGCGAAGGTTCGCTGTGAAACCGGCTCGGGCGCCGTCGCGTTGAGGGCGCCCTCGAAGCGATCATCGACCATGACCCGGTGCAGCACGGCGATCAGATCGTCCAGACCGATCCAACTCATCCCTTGACGCCCGGACCCGATCGGTCCACCGGCCCCGAGCTTGAAGGGAAGCAACATCTTGCCCAGAGCGCCGCCCTTTGGTGTGAGCACGATCCCGATCCGCGGATGAACCACACGGATGCCCGCGGCGCGGGCGGCGTCCGCCGCCTCTTCCCAGGCCATCGACACCTCCGACAGAAAGCCCTCGCCGGCGGGCGAGGAGTCATCCACCGGCTCGGTGCGATCGCCGTAGAAACCAACGGCGCTCGCGGAGACCAGCACGCCGGGTGGCGATGAACAGGCGGCCATCGCTTCGGCGATCACCCGGGTGCCCCGGGTCCGTGACTCTCGGATCAAGGCCATCCGCTCGTCCGACCAACGCCGATCGGCGATACCGGCGCCGGCGAGATGCACGACGGCGTCCGCGCCTTCGAAGACCGCCGAGTCGACCTCGCCGGAGTCGGGGTTCCAGCGATACTCGCCACCCGCGGGGTCGGGTGTCCTGCGAACCAGACGACGCACCGTGTGTCCGCCGGTCTCCAGGAACGCGGTCAACTGTGTTCCGACCAGTCCGCTGGCGCCCGTGATCACCACCGTGAGCGGTCGACCCGGTCCCTCCTGGGCATGGCGCCGAAGATCACTCGCGGTCCGGAAGTGCCGATATCGAAAAAGCTTCTCGAGGTCCTTTCGGATGTACCCCGCCCCAAGCGCGCCCAGCGGACCGAACGGGATCCGATACTCGATCGAATCTCGGAGCCGGCTGGCGTCGGGCTCCGCCTCGTCAAGGAAGGCGTGCTCATGTCGCCACGCCCCGAACGGACCGGTGACCTGCACATCCACGAATCGCTTGCCCGGGACCGCTTCATCAATCCGGGCGTGCCATCGTTTTCGAACACCCGGGGCGAGGGGCACCGAGAGCACGGTTTCCGCGCCCTCCCGAAGCGGCCCGGAATCCTCGATCACGCGGACATCCTGCCAAGGAGGCAAGAGGCGATCGAGCGCCC
This sequence comes from Phycisphaera sp. TMED9, assembly GCA_002167845.2. Taxonomy (GTDB): domain Bacteria; phylum Planctomycetota; class Phycisphaerae; order Phycisphaerales; family SM1A02; genus UBA12014. The sequence continues at coordinate 35,162 of NHBO02000093.1, forward strand.
CGGAGCGGAAGTGCCACGCCGCCAGATCCGCACTGGGAACCGGCATGACGCTCTCGTGAGCAAAGGTTCGGGAGGACCCACTGGTCCCATGAATCGAGGTTTCGGGCATCGTCGTTCTGTCTTCCTATCGGATTACGGGTTCATCACCATCGAAACAGCCGATATCGATTCGTCCTCCACGGACGATCGGACGCAGTGTCTCAGGAAACGCCATCTCGGGGGCTCCAACGACCCCCACTCGACCTTCAGCACCTACCATTCAACCCATGCCTGCCACGTCTTCTGAGAACCTGATCCGGACGCTCCTGGCCGAACGCCGCCAGAAGCTCGATTCCGCCCTGGATGCCCTGGAAGCCGAGACCAACAGCGCCGTCGGCGTGATGAAGGCGGTCCGGGACACCATCGCCTCGGGCGGGACCATCTACACCTGCGGCAACGGCGGCTCCGCGGCCGAAGCCCTCCACTTCGCCGAGGAACTCGTGGGACGTTTTCGGTCCGATCGAGCCCCCATCCGGAGCGCCTGTTTCAACGCGGACCCGACCGCCATCACCTGTATCGCCAACGACTACGGCTTCGAGTCGATCTTCAGCCGTCAGTGCGAGGCGATGCTCACCGAACACGACGCGCTGGTGGTCTTCTCGACGTCCGGACGAAGCCCCAACATACTCAAGGCCCTCGAGGTCGCGACCGACCGAGGGGCCACCACCATCGGATTCCTGGGGGGTGACGGCGGCGACGCGAAACGTCGCTGTCGAGCCGCCGTGGTGATTCCGGGAGACGACTCCGCCGCGATCCAGGAAGTCCATCAATTCCTGATGCATGCCTGCTGTGAAATGCTTGAACCGGACGCTGAAACCCGATGACGACTCGACCGATGACCGAAACCTCCTCTCCCTGCAAAGGCTCGCTGATCGGAACCGTGCTGGTTCGTCTGGTGGTCCCACTCTGGCTTCTGGCCGGGGCGAGCGTGAAGCTCTACACCCTCAATCCGAAGCTCCTTCCCGAACCGGTGCTCCTGGTGGTGCGCGATTCGGCTCGGATCTTTGGAATCGAGAATCTCAGCTGGTGGCTCGGAACCTCGCTCCGCACGATGATCGCGGTGGAGATCATGCTCGCGCTGGTGATGATTTCCGCCCCTCGCCTGGCCCGATTCGCCGCGTCCTTCATCCTGACGATCTTCCTTGCGGTACTCGTCGCGACCATGGCCATGGCGGCCAGACGCGACGGCATCAGTGCGATCTGGAGTGGCAGTTGCGGATGCTTCGGTTCGGTGAGCCCCCCACCGCTCGGAATGTTCGCGATCGACGGCATCCTGCTCCTCGGCGTGATCTTCTTTCGACCGATCCGCGAGGCGAACCCTCCCGGCCGGATCGGCTCGGTTCTGGCCGCCACCGCGATCGGTTTCGGCCTCGCCTTCAGCATGCCCTCCCCGAAGATCACCATCACGCCCGTCCAACCCAGCCCGGCCGACCCGACGACGACGGCGACTCCGCCGGCCGAGACCGGCTGGGGTGCCATGCCCACGACCCTCGAGTCCTTCTACGTCGCTGATTTCGAGAACTGGGTGGGAACGCCGCTCGCGTCACACGCGCTGGCAAGGTTGATCTCGAGGCCGCTCCCCGACTGGATCGATTCCGATCGGTTCCATCTGATCCTCTACCGGGAGGACTGCGAGCATTGCCATACGCTGCTCGAAGACTTCTTCTTCGGCCCGCTCGACACCAAGGCGATCGCAGTCGCCATTCCCGACATCGACCCCGCCAACGCGATGGCGATGCCGTGCGAGGAATGCGTGCTGCACACCCTTCCCGAAGGGCCTCAGTACGTTCTTGCGACGCCCATCCTACTGACCGTGGAAGGTGGAACGGTGCTCGCCGTCTGCGAAGACTCCGAAGACCAGGCTCTGGTCGTCGCGACGCTCGCGGCCACCAACCCACCGGACTCCCGCCCCTGAATCAGCCCAGAAGACTCACCTTCCCGCACCCGGACGACCGATCCGATCGATCCGTACCCGAATCCCACTCCGTCGACGGATGACCACCTCATGAAGACCCACGCCCGAATCCTCGTTCTCCTCCTGACTTCGACCACCCTCGGCCTGATCCTCGGATGCGATCCCGCCACCGATGACGGCGGTGAAAAGAACACCGACGCCACCCCGGTCGCCACCACCGGTGACGCCTGGGGCGAGATGCCGACACAGGTGAACCCCTTCTACTTCACGGACTTCGACCAATGGGTGGGCAAGCCGCTCGCCGATCAGGAACTCGCACGGCTGATCAATCGCCCGATCCCCGAAGCCCTGAAGACCGGCCGAGGATTCGTCATGTTCTTCCGATCGGACTGCGAACACTGCCACCACATGCTCGAACAATGGTTCACCGAATCGGTTCCCGCCCCGACCGTGGCCGTCCTCGTCGACGACACCGATCCGGCGAACGCGATGCCGTTCCCGAGCACGATCGTCGAGCGGAAGGCCCTTCCCCGCGGACCCGACTACGTCATCCAGACTCCGGCGCTGTTCGCGGTCAAGGACGGCGTGGTCACCGGCTTCGCGAGCGACCCCGATGACGTGGCCTCCGTGGAGGCGTGCATCGCCTCGAACGAGAACTGACCGTCCCCTCGGAACTCGTTGCCTGCACCAGACCGACGATCACCCCTGGATTTCGCCCGAATGACCAACGTCGCCCGAATCACGCTCGCCATCCTCCTCGTGGCCGCCGCATTCACCATCGCCATGGCCGGCGAGGCCGCGATGCCCGCCTGGATCATCGGTCTTTCGATCAAGGCCGGGTTCGTCCCAGAGTTCGGCGCGCGAATCACGGTGGGGTTGTCGGCGGCGCTCGCGGGCATCCTGCTCGCCCTCGGTCGACGAGGCCGGGTGCCGGCGATCCTGGTCGCCGGCCTCGTTCTCTTCTCCGGCGTGGCCGACCTCTCCGCGTCGTTCTCACTGGGGGAAGGCGCGGCGAGGTTCATCCGACCATCCGTGCAGATCGTGGTCGGCCTCGGGATCCTCGTGACCCTCCTTCGGACGGAAGCCGACCCCAAACGCCTCCGGCATCCGCTCATGGCGGGCTTCGGCGTGATCGTGTCACTCGCCCTCGGATCCGCCATCGCCGCCAACGTCGAGGTCGCGGTCGATGTCCAGCAGCTCCAGGCCGGACGCGATGCGGACGGCCGCTTCATCGTGAACGACCTCACGGCATCATTGTGGGAAAGCTGGGAGGGACTCCCCATCGAAGAGACCGATGTTCTCGAGTACCTTCCGCAACTTCGTGCCCTGGTCCTTGATCAGCCGACCCTGGTCGCGTTCTATCGCCAGAATTGCGGCGCGTGCCACGACCTCTTCGACGGTTACTTCGGAGAGCGGCTTCCCGCCCGGGTGATCGCCGTTCAAGTCCCCCCCGCAGACGGTGTCGAACTCACGGAGAGCGACCTCCCGGAAGACGTCTACTGCGCCGACTGCGTGAAATTGGAACTTCCCCAAGGCCCCGTCTGGCTCACGGAATCCCCTCTGCTCGTCGGATTCATCGACGGCAAGGTCGCCTGCGTCTCGACGGAGGATTTTCAAACCTGCATCGAAGACGCATCAGCCAGAGCCACGGCGCAGTTCGCCGAAGAGGAAGCCCGGATCATGGAGTCGGACTGAACGACCGATCCAGATGGGGGCCGTCCTCTCGGTCAGGAACCATCGCCCTCGGCACGAATCCGCTGCGCCGCCGCGTCGGCATTCCGAAGACGAACCGCCGTCTCGTCGTCATTCAGGGCCGTCTTTCCGAAGCCATCGACCGCACCGATCCCTCGTGCCGAATCCTGTGCATCGGCGAGATTCGAAATCAACATTCCGACCGCCGGGGAAGACGCATGATGTTCGAGAAGCCGGATTCCATCCGCGTGCGGAAACCGGCCATCGAGCAGCCGGTTCACCAGCATCACCACCGATCCCGCGGGCGCTCGCAAACGTTCCTTCAAGGACTCCTCGTCGTTGACGGATTCGAAGACCGCGTCGGGGAGCACTCGGGCGACGGCGGTTCGGAGCATCCAGTTGTCCGGCGTGCAATGCCCGACGAGCAAGACGGTCGTCGCAGGGCTCGGCGTGGAATCGGTGGTGGTCATTCGTCGTCAACTCCGAGTTTCTGAAAAGTCCTGAAGAACACAAGGGGAACCGAGCCGCGGTCTTCCGGGGTCGTGGACACAGCGTAGGCCGACCCGCGGATCCACGCTCCTCTTCGGGCGAGGTTTCATGAACTCGCGGTGACCCCGGGGACCGGCGAGTCGACTTCGAGATCGACGAGCCCCTTGTTCACCTTCAATTCAGTTCGATCCGTGAGCCTTAGTCGGCGGGGAGCGGGATCCGGATCGATGATCATGCGGGCGGCGGTTCGCCATTGACTGCGAGCGACCTCCGCCACCGCCGGATCCACGCGGCTCACCGCGGTTCGGAGCAGGGTCATCACCATGGATTCATCGAACGACCGGAAGATGCCGCGATCCCATGGCGGCGGCAGGATGCCGCCGACCTCCGGACGCTCGTTGGACTCGGCGGCCAGCGCCGCGATTCGTCCGGCCGCCCCGGGATGAATGGACTCCAGCCGGGGGAGGATCTCGTGCCGAATCATCTCCCGAGCCCGATCTCGTCGATCATTGGTCGGATCATGACGGAAGCCGATGCCCGCTTCCTCGACCAACGCCGCCAACTCGGCGCGCCGACTGGTCAGAAAAGGCCGGATCACCTGGCACGCATCACCGAGCATGCGTTGCTCGGGAATACCCGAGAGGCCGTCGAGCCCCACGCCACGAGCGAGCCTGAGAAGCACCGTCTCCGCCTGATCGTCTCCATGATGCCCGGCGAGAACGACCCTCGCGCGCGCCGTCTCGGCCATGGATGCCAAGGCGTCCCAACGCGCGTCGCGAGCGTCCGCCGACGAGGGTGAATCACCCGCGCTCTCGATGGCTGACCAGTCGATTCGAACCTGCATGAACGGAAGTTCCAGAACCTCGGCGAGTCGAGCCACCGCCGTCGCGTCATCGGCCGATTCCGGTCGAAGAGCATGATCGACATGAGCGACGATGGGTCGGATCCGGGCTGGATCGCGCCGACGGGAGATGGCCGCAGCGACCGCGAGCAGCGCCGTCGAATCCACGCCGCCGCTGACCGCCACCAATACCGGACACGCATCATGAAGCCCATGATGCTCGAGCCTTCGATCAAGCAATTCCGCCAAAGAGGACCGAGAAGCCACCAACTCGATTCTCGACCGATCCAAGACGTCCTCCGGATGACCGGTCACTGGTCCGTCCTTGCGTGCTCGACTTCCTGGCGATCCACCTGGCGGACCTGCGGGTCGACGGAATCCGGAATCAGGGTGATCCGGCCCGAACCTCGAACGGCGTCCTCGGTCTGAAGCGACGTCGACCATTCAACTCGGTCCAGTCGCCGGAGAAGTCGCGACAGCCGCTCGAGGACCTGCGCGTCCGCCGGGGCATCCTGATCGCCGCCATCGGCGCGAAGCGATGCGAGGTCCGCGAATTGAAGTCCCAGTCTTGCGGGACTCGCCACACCCTGCATGCAGATCGGCTGCTCGAGTCCCGCCGCCTCCGAACGCTGGATCGCATCGCCGACTCGCCGAACGATCCCCGGGGAGCTTCCGACCAACATCCAGGCTCCGGACATCGAAGACCGATCCACCTCTTCCGTACCCTCGTCTCCGATCCGTCGAATCGTCCAGTTCAGACTCGCAGCCAGCGAGGCGGGATGCCCGCCCATCGACGCGGTGAACTCCGGCCCGAACTCGAGGTGACGGATCCCATCTCGAGCGATCTCGATCGCCGGGCGATTTCCCGCTGGTGTCGGCGGGCTCGACATCTTCTGGTTCGACGCGGTGAAGCCGGCTCGAACCGCGAGGCCCGCGTCGGTCAACCAGTCATGAATCGCCTGCTCGTGAACCAACGCGGTGATCGCCTCCGATCCAACCGCATCTCGACAGGGAATCGCGATGCAGACCGCCGGGACATCGACAAGACCCACCCGCGGAATCCTGATGGTCTCGCCGTCAAGGACCAGCAAACGGCGGCTGGCGAGTACCCGACGGACATCGGCCGCGGGCATGATCGCCGGAAGATCCGCGGACATCCGAATCAGCATGGGGTCAAGCACCCCGACGCCCGATTCGAGCACCGCCAAAGCCACCCGTCCCTGCAACGAAGGAATCAATCGCGCGGCGAACCGGCCTCGAGGCCGACTCGGAAGCGGGCTCGCGGCGTACCGACCGGCGAGTTCGACCGTCGCCTCACTCGGGCCGTCCGGCGACAGGCTGACGAGCGTCTCACCGCCGGTGGGCGCCGCATGACGAAGCAGGACTTCGATCGGCGCCGATGGCACGTCATCGATCTCGTTTTCTTTTCGGGGCCTTGTCGAACCGAAGTCGTCGACCCGTGCCCGCTCCATCGCCTGGTCGAGCCATGCGGATCCCACCGGGGCGAGGACCAGCCAGGGCCCCGCGATCACCAGGTCGATCGAGGAATCGACGAAGCGGAATCGCCCCCGCCCGAGCGGACGTGGTCCAAGACGCTGCATGCGACCTTCAAGCGACCTCGGGTCGGCCCATCGAACCGCATGCAACCAGTTTCCTCCGGACGCATCGACGGCGTGAATCGATTCGGCTTCGCGATCCACCAACTGACGGGTGATTCCGGCGGCCGTGTTCCAGTTCCGCAGCGTGTCGACGGCACCCATCCCGATCGCATCCAGGATGACCGCGGACCAGCGGTCCCGGTCCGCGGTTCCAGCACGGATCCGAACGACCGCAACCGCATCGTCCGGCGCGAGCCCCGCGGCCGCGTGGGCGTCCTCCCCCAGAGTGGCTTGAGCCTCCCCCGGCAAGGCACCGATCACGGCAATCGGGCTCAGGGCCACGACCGACGCCAGAAGCACCCGGCGTACTCGGGACAGGACGGTGATCGAGTTGATGAAGGGCGAAGTGTGAGTCACGGGTGAGTTCGGAGCGGGACTACCGTGGACGTGGAAGGCGGAGAGGACTGAAGAACGCAGGGTTCCGGTCCCCGAGTCAGGTCGATCGACCGGGGCCGGCGGCCACCGTCGATTCATACCGGTCAGACTGCTCCGAAGTTGCCGATCCGTCGGAATTCTCGAGCGGTTCGTCGGCGGAACCGGGAACCGCCACAGGGTCGACGGACAGCCTCCGAAAGGCGTCCTGAACCGCCGGCGGAGGCGATGACGCCGATGGCCCCTCCGTGGCCACGGGGGACCAGGCCATCCAACTCACACCCGCAAAGAAGACGGCCACGGCGAAGAGACATCCGACGGCCCACAACCCATGCCGGGCGTCCCGATCAAGCCACCTCTTCCGGTCCTTCGACTCCACACCGTCCAATCGAGCCATCACGGCCGCGGCGAACGATTCCGTTTCTTCCGGCCGACGAGTCATTGGCCCACCTCTTCGGGCTGTTCCACTCCGAGGATGGCCGCCTCGTCACCGAACCGACCATCTTCGATCAAGGCGGCCCCCATGCGTCGTCGGGCCCGGAACAAGTGACTCTTGACGGTTCCAAGCGGGAGTCCCAACCGGAACGCGATCTCTTGAATCGCCAACTGGCGTCCATGGAACAGTTCCACGATCTCACGCTGACGCGGGTTCAGCGCGTCCAGCGCATGAGCCACCGCCTCGGACGCGCGACCTCGTCGCTCCTCCATCTCGGCGACGTCCCTCGGGCCCTCGCCTCCACTCGCACGACCACCCACCGTGTCGGTGTCGGGAACCGGGCGGAACTTCTGGATGTGATTGATCCACAGCCGCCGCGCGATCGTGAAGAGCCAGGTACTGAATCGAAATCGTTCGTCGAATCGATCGAGGTTCCGCAACACCCGGACGAACGCCTCCTGGGCGATGTCCTCCGCGACGTCTTCACGCCGGGTCAGGCGAAGAAGAAAATGGTGGAGCGAACGCCGATGGCCGTCGATCAAGGCCTCGAGCGCGGCGGCATCGCCGCGTTTCGCTTTTCGAATCAAACCGAGTTCGAAGTTCCGCTCCATGGCTCGAAAGTGTATCCGCAAACGGGCTTGTTTCCCAAGAATCAGCCTGGAAGCACCCGCATCCAGGCTGATCGCGATGCGGTGAAAGAGAACACCCCGAGCTCCGACGGCACTCCAGATGCTCGCCGAACCACGGGATGCCCCGTTCATCCTCGGTCGTCGGCCCTCAGGCGGCCTTGGGCGTCCGCCTTCCACGCCCCACCGTCCGCTGCTCGGGAATCGCCCGACGCTCCGCATCATCGATGATCGCCTCGCGAAGGTCCGCCGCGTCATCGGCCCAGAGATCGGCTCCGATCTCTTCGGCGAGACCAGGGGCACGAGCGAAGACGCCGCCCCCCACCGCGATCTGCAGATTCGGACACGAATCGATGTCGCGAATCGTATCGATGAGTTCTCGAATACCCGGCGTGTCGCTTGGGCACGACGCGTACAGGAGAAGCACATCCGGCGACCACTGACCGACATCGGCCAGGATCTCGTCACTCGGAACACCGTCTCCGCCGAAGCGAACCTCGTGTCCGTCGAGCTCCAGTTCCGCAGCCATGATCTCCGCATCAAGTTGTTCCGCCGCGCCATGACCGCAGAACAGCAGAATTCTGCGACCATGACCTGAATCGACGTGGGACACGTCGGCCATTCGTTCGATCACCCGTCCGGCGGCGAGCCGCAACGAGCCCATGACGATCGAGATCGCCGCAGCCGTGATGCGATCCTCCCGCCGACAGCGTTCGATGCGTGAGAGCGCCGGTGAGACGACCTCGGAGAGAAACTCTCCGGGTTCGAGGTTCTGCCGATCAAGGCATTCGTCGAGATAGCGCCGGAGCACCACCCGCTCACCCCGCAGGGCGAGTTCGAGAAGACGTTCGACATCCGTGTCGTGGGACATGTGTTCACTCCACAAGCAGCGCGGGGGGTCGGATCCTCCGGCCAGGCGCCTGGGTCGCGAGCGACGGTATCCACCGTCGAGGGGGGCACCTGAAGAATCGATGACCGGACCCTTTCGTTTCACAAGGGATCACTTTGGGGGTGTACGCCCCAATCGATCCCTGCAAAATCGACACGCCACTCGTCTGCGGGCCGGGAAGCTCAGGATTCCCGGACGGCCAGCGACGCCACGCACACCCCGAAGGTCAGCGGGATCTGCCGTTCCACCACGAGCCCCGCCCCACGCATCAGCGCCGCGAGTTGCTGCGGATCGAGGAACGTCTCGATCGACCGAGGCAGATATCGGTAGGCGCCGGAACCGTCGCGAGCGACCATCGACGCGGTCCAGGGCATGACCCGCGTGGTGTAGAAACGGTTCCCCCATCGAACGATCGGATTCCGGGGTTCGGCGAATTCGAGAATCACCAGACGACCACCCGGCCGCAGGACGCGTGCGAACTCCTTGATCGCCGCGGCGGGATCCGTGACGTTGCGAATGCCGAAGGCGATGGTCACGACGTCGAAACGCTGGTCCTCGTATTCGAGGTTCATGGCGTCGGCATGCTCGTAGACCGGACGAGCCCCTTCCGGGAGTCGCGCCGCCTTCCGACGAGCCTGATCGAGCATTTCGGGCGTGAAGTCGCCGCCCACCACTTCCGCGGCCTCGGTCTGCAAGAACGCCTCGGTCAGGTCGCCCGTGCCGCAGGCCATGTCGAGAACCGCGTCACCCTTCCGAACCCCCGCCAACGCCACCGTGCGCTTCCGCCAGGACTGATCCAGACCGAAGGAATGAAGGCGATTGTTGAGGTCGTAGGATCCTGCGATCGATGCAAACATCGATCGAACCTTGCCGGCCTTCTCCGCCGATTGATGGGGGTTCTCGGCCAATTCAGCGGGATTCCAGGCGATGGGATCCCGTGGCTGCGAATTCGAAGACGTGTCGGGCATGGCCGGAGTATAGGCCCGGCGACCATTTCGCCGATGGAAAGGTCAGGAACGGGGTTTTCGGACGCTAAATCGCCCCGCCAGACGCAGAAGATTCGATTGAACCGGGAGTGGTCGAGTACCATGCCCATCACACGGACCGGATTGGTCCAGACGACCCGATCGTCCTGTCTTCCATCGGGGATGAGTAATCAACAATGGTGATTGACGCACAGACCAGAATCTGGCCCTCGGTCGAAAGACTGGGACGAGAGACCTCCGAGATCCTTCGGAGAGCTCGAGCCGATCGCTGGATCAAAGAGTCGGCCGAGCCCGAGCAACTGCAAGCCAGCCTGGAATGCGTCGATGCCGCCCTGGTCTTCGCCTACCGGGCCGACCGACAGGATGCCTGCATTCCCAACGAATGGGTCGCGGAAATCGCCTCCAAGAGCCGCGGAGTCCTGATGGGCGTGGCCGGCATCGACCCGCTGGCCCCCGATGTCTTCGGCGAACTCGACCGAGCCGTCGAAATGGGTTTCGTCGGTATCACCGTCTGCCCGTCCGACCAGGGGTTCCATCCGACGCACTCGACCGCGATGCGGCTGTGGGAACGATGCCAGGAGCTCGGACTTCCCGTGTTCGTCTCACGACCCGGCCCCGTCGGCCCCGGCGCGATCCTCGAATTCGATCGCCCGCTGGCCTGGGATGAAGTCGCCAGATCGCTTCCCAACCTTTCGGTCGTCCTGAGCGGAATCGGCGCCCCCTGGGTCGAGGAGACTCTGGTGCTGCTCCAGAAGCATCGCCGACTCTTCGCCGACACCGCCGGCCTCGTGCATCGCCCCTGGCAACTCTTCCAGGCGCTCCTTGGTGCCGCGAGCATGGACATCGTCGACAAGCTCCTCTTCGCGAGCGGATGGCCCACCGAAACTCCGGCCAAGGCGATCGAGACCATCTATTCGATCAACGCCTTCAGCCAGGGCACGCAGCTCCCCGGGATCCCCCGAAGCCAGTTGCGATCGATCGTCGAACGAGACGTCGCGACCACGCTCGGGATTCCGATCGCCGGCGGACGCGGAACTTCACCTGAAGTCGCCCCAGCCACGACGACTCCGACGGGAGCCACCGGTGAACCGACGGGTGCCTGAACCGTCCGGCCGACGAACCTCGACATGGAAGACCGCGATCGTCATTCTGATGGCGATCGCGACCACCTCCTGCGCCCCGATTTCGCCGTCCGGCCTGGTCACCGTCACCTCCCGCACCGCGAAACCCGTCCAACTCACCGGGTCGTTCGGTTTCGGCGCGTACACCGTCGATCCATCGAAGGTGTCCATCATTCTCAGCACGATCCCCCTGGAGACGCTGGCGTCCGGGGACTTTGAAGAAGCCCAGGTCGTCCACGTGGAGATGCTCTGGAAACCACGAGCTGGCCGGACACCGGTCAGCGCGGAGTCGACCAACCTCAGCATCCGCTACGTGGTACTGGTCGATGACCAGGTCGGCCTGTACGGCGGCGGCGGTTTCGGCTGGCCCCGAGGCACCCCGGGCAAGACCGGCTTCGGTCTCAACATTTCGGGCTCGAACCTCGCCCTGCTCGAGTCCACCGATGGCTTCCGTGATCTACTCACACCCGCCCGACTCTCGGGCTTGATCGGCGCCCCACTCGACGAAACCGTCGCGATCAGAATGCGTGACGCAGTGAGCCAGATCGTGACGGATCGGCTCGGGTCGCCGCGATGGGTCGACGCCGGGATCGGTGATGGACGAATCCTCACCGCCGCCGCGAACTCCAACTGATCACCGTCCGTCCTGAAGACTCACTTTGCGGCGTCGCCAAGAATGACTTCGGCGAGTTCCGACATCATCCGAGCCGCATCGCTTGCAGGCTCGGGAAGCGTCGCGGGCGTCACCAAGGCGAGCTCATCGTGTTCCCAACTCGGCGAC
>NHBO02000094.1 GCA_002167845.2 Phycisphaera sp. TMED9
AACAGGTCATGTCATACTTGTTCAGGTGAGGCTACGAACTCAAGCCAACGGAACGTCGTCGATCGTACCCCGACGGAGGCCATTGATACGCCAGAAACGNCGGCAATGTTCGCGAATGGGGTCGACGAGCCAGGGCGAGCGGGGAGTCGTCTCTGGCACCGCAACTGTCGCCGCCGAGTCAAAGCAGCGAGGAGACGGCGGAGCCGTCATCCCGAATCGAAGTCGAAGGATCAGCTGACGCCGAAGACCACGATTTCGCAAAGAATGCCCTCTCATACATCTCGCTTCCAGCGGTCATGAGACGCCTTCTCAGTCTCCGAGTTTTCCATTGCGGCCACCTCGATCATGCTCGATACTGAAAACATGAGCCGATCTTCGTACGCGTACATCACATCCGCCTTCTTGATCTCAGCCGCCGCGGCCAGCCCCGCTCCCGCCGACGTCCTGACCGTGAACCTGGACGGCTCGGGGGACTTCACCTCGATTCAGGCGGCCATCGATTCGGCAGACAATGGTGATCTGATTCTGGTGAGCCCTGGTGTCTACACCGAACCCAGCGAGCATGTGATTGACCTGGTCGGCAAGGCCATCGTGGTGAGCGCCGTTGGAACGGCCCAGGAGACGATCATCGACGGCGAGGGAATCCGCCGGGGAATCTTCTGCGGAAGCGGCGAGACCGCTTCCACGGTCATCGAGGGGTTCACGATTCGAGACTGCTTCCCGACGTGGTATGACTGGAATAAAAACGGAGCGATCGACTTCTGGGAATACTTCGGCGGCGGATGCTGGAATCGCGATGGCAGCAGCCCGACGATTCGCAACTGCATTTTCATCGAGAATCGCGCCGAGTACGGCGGCGCCATCTACAACGGCGATGAGAACGGCGTCGCTTCAAATCCGCATCTGGAAGGCTGCCAGTTCCTTGACAACGGCCTCGCCCAGGGGCTCGGCGGCGCGATCTACAACATGAGCAGCCGTCCGACGATTCTGAACTGCGCCTTGGTGGGGAATCGATCCTACTTCGGCGGCGGCGTTCTCAACTTCAACGGGAGCGATCCGATCCTGACCGGATGCGTCTTTCTCTCGAACAACGCGATCAGCGACGGCGGCGGGATGTACAACGACGCCAGCGAACCTCGGTTGACCGGCTGCGAGTTCATCGAGAACACGGCATCAGACGAAGGCGGCGCGATCTTCAATGCGGATCCGTCGAGCAGCGCCAACATCCCCGTCTTCGAAGAATGCCTCTTCCGCGGCAACCGCGCTTCGGCCGAAGGCGGCGCCATGCACAACTTCTCCGTGAGCCCGACCATCACCAATTGTGAGTTCTCCGAGAACGTCGCCACCGAGGGNGGCGCCATCCACAGTTGGAATGGAAGCACTCCTGCCATCGGCTCGAGCACCATCTGCGACAACACACCCGACCAGATCAGCGGCCCGTTCTCGGATCAGGGATCGAATTCCATTTCAGACACCTGCGACGTCGCCTGCCCGACCGATCTCGACGGCGACGGAACAACCGGCGGCGGCGATCTCGGTCTGGTCTTCGTTGAATGGGGCCGATGCCGATCCTGCCCTGCTGACTTCAATGACGACGGGATGGTCAACGGAATCGACCTGGGAATTCTCTTCGTCGAATGGGGCCCCTGCTTCTGAGGCCACTCGCCTTGGTTCCGCATCGCGNGTACGTCCTCAAACCGGCATCAAAGCNCTTGAGAGNGGGCTTCGATCCAGTTTGATTCTCGCGGTTCATCTGAACGGCCTATCCTCCGAATACGATGAGTTCAGCCTTCGCCATCCTTGGTGGTTCATTCGGCACCGACGCATCCGCGTATTGGATCGCCGCAATTGCCGCAGCCCTTGCGGCGGCGATCGGGTTCACGATGGGCCNCCGACGACGGACGGCCCCGTCTTCATCCGCCAGCGGCCCTTCCAACATCTTCGCGTCGGCGGAAACTCCCGACCTCGGCCTCCTCTCCATCGATCCCGACGGCCGCCTCGACGGGTGGAGCCCGGGAATCGGCCATCGACTCGGCGTGGCNGGAGAGATGACGCCACTCTCCCCCGAACGCTGGCGCCGAAATGTCCACGAGTCGGACCAGTCGGCGCTCTCCGGGATCCTCGATGACGCAACACCCGCCCGCGTGGGAAAGGGGCAGTTCAGGATCAAGGACGAAGACCGAGGGTGGCGATGGATGCATGCCCGATGCCTTCCTGACGAGACCGGCTCGATCCAGATGATCCTGGTCGATCTGACCGACCGAATCGAGGCCGAACGGAATCAGCGCGAGTCGGACCACGTTCACCGAGTGGCGGGCACGGTGATCGAGTCGCTCGCCCATTCGGAGGACGTCGAGGAAACCGCGACGGAAGTGCTTGCACTCCTGGGCGACGAACTCGACCTGACCCGGCTTTCCTGGTTCGAGACGGACACAAGCTCCGGTAAANCGAATCTCCTCGCGTCATGGCCCCATGACCAGCCCGGACCACTTCGGGAATTCGAGCTCCAGAGCGAGATCACCGATGAATTCGGGCCACTCCACGACGGGCTCCCCATGATCGGGACGGCCGAGAATCCAAGGGCGCTGGTCCTTCCGATTCTGATCAACGGCCGGCTGGCCTTCGTGCTCTCGCTCGAAACCGAGGCTTCAGACCGGTGGTCCGGTCCCGCCCTCACCGAACTCTCCCGGGTCGCGGACGCCTTCGGGAGACGCATCGAACAGGAAGAGTCGGCCCACGAGCGGCAGGAGTTCGCCGCACTGAGGGGATCGCTGGAGAGAACCGAGGTCATCGCCCAGCTGACCAGCGGCGTCGCTCACGACTTCAACAATCTCGTCTTCGCAATTTCCGGGCGCGTTTCGCTTCTCCTTCGTCACGCCGAAGATCCCACCTTCGTCGAGGGACTCGAGGAGATCCGCTCGACCGTGGCCTCTGCCGGAGAACTCGTCAAACGACTCCTCGCGGCACAGCGTGGGGACGCCGAACCCGTGGAGATCCCACTTGCCGCCGAGCTCGAGAAGGTCTCCAGGACCGCATCGCGTTTGATTCCAAAACGCATCGATTTTCACGCGATGATCGATCTGGGCGAAGCGGGCAACGACCTGGTCATCACCGCGCCGCCGAGCACGCTTCAACAACTGATTCTCAATCTCGTGGTCAATTCACGCGATGCCCTCGGCGCCAAGGGACGAATCGAACTCTCCGCGAAGAGAATCGCCGAAGGGTCGGTGGAGATTCGGATCGACGACGACGGCCCCGGGATTTCTCCCGCGGACCGCGACCGGCTGCGAGCCCCGTTCGTCAGCGGCGATTCAAGCGCTGGCAACGGTCTCGGACTCGCCATCTGCTGCCGTGTCATCGAGGAATCAGGAGGCCGGTTCGAATTGTCCGAATCTCCGCTCGGCGGCCTGGGAGCACGAGCAGTGATCCCCGTCAAGAACGGAGCGACAGAGGTGGCGGAGGCTCCAACGCCATCCAGATTACCCGAGAGAACACCGCGTTCCGTACTGGTCGTCGAAGACAACCAGGTGATTCGCGACGTACTCGTCAAGTTCTTCCAAGGGGTCGGGGCGACCGTCATCTCGCGGGGCGACGCCTTGACCGTGGAGACGATCCTTGAAAAACACCCGAAGATCGAACTCCTGGTCTTCGACATCGACCTTCCAGAGCGAACCGGCGTCGAGTGCCTGACCAGCCTGCGTGACGGCGGCGTGATGACGCCCTGCCTGCTGGTGACCGGCGGGGTGAGCGACCCCCCCGAACTCGAACGAATCGCGTTTCTTCGAAAGCCTTTCAAGATCGACGCACTGCTTGCCTGCGCTCGCACGCTTCTTGGTACCTACCCACCCGAAGAAGACGAGTGAGTCCGCCCGCCCTCTTCGGGTGGACGACGGTGACTCTTCCCAGCCAGAGACGCAGGCCTTGAACTCAGGGCTCGATGAGGCCTTCACGGATCGCGTACCGCGAGAGGCCGACTCGATCGTGAATCTCCAGCTTCGTCATCAATTGCGTGACATGCTTGTCGACGGTCTTCACACTGATGTGCATCAACGGCGCGATCTCCTTCTTGGAGAGCCCCTTGGCGATGTACCGGAGCGTTTCCAACTCGCGCGAAGAGAGCAGGGAGAGCCGCGAACCGCCTCCTTGCTGGCCAGGCATCGTGGCGATTCGTTCGCTCACACTGGTCGAATAAAAGGACCCGCCATTTCCAACGGCCCGGATCGCCGCCACAAGCTCTTCCGGATCATCGCCCTTGTAGACGTAGCCTCGAGCTCCGGAGGCCTTGGCCGACTCGATGAAATGATCATTGCAAGAGCCCGACAGAAAGATCACTTCCGTCTTGGGACTGATCTGCCGAACCTCCGTCGCGGCCTGAAACGCGTCGATCCCCGGCATGTCGATGTCCAGCACGACCACGTCGGGCTTGTTCGCCGCGGTCTCCCGGAGCGCCTGGTCGGCATTCTCGACGTCCGCCACGACACTCAGTCCCAACGAGTCATTCAGAAGGGCGACCAAGGCCGAGCGAATGAGCGAGTGATCGTCGGCGATGATGACGCTTTGATTGGCTTGCATCGATCCCCAATCTAGTTCTTGACGACCGCTGCGGCCCGTCTTTCGAGAGTTCTTCGCCGGATTCCTCACGGAATCCTAATGGAAAACGTACTTGTAAGCATGGAAGAGCGGTTTTTAGCCTTCGGGTCGTGCATTTAGGTATCGACCCCATAGCGGAACCCTCGGCACGAGTGTTTTATGAGTAACGACCCTTCGGTGAGGCGATGGATCCGATCGGGTTGTGAACGAGTGCAAGGCGGCGACCGGTTGAGTGAGCTGGATGGCCGCGACGTTCCGGGGAATTCAGGAACGACAAATTCAGGAAGGCGGATTGCGATGGAAATCCAAGAATCGAATGTGAAACAGGAACGCTCGAAAATCGTCCTTGCCCTGTTCGAAGCCTACTACGAACGCGTCTACGCGTTTGCTCGAAAGTCGGCCGAGCCGGCGGTCGCGGAAGATGCGACGCAGGAGGCCTTCGTCCGCCTGCTTCAGCACCCACGCTTGGAGGAGCTGGACATCTCGATCAGCTATCTCCTCAAGATCGTCCACAACATCCTCCGCCGTCGATACTCGCGGTCCGTGCGACTTCGTGAGATTCTCGATGAGAAGGTGAAGCCGCGAGAACGACAGCGGCACGAAGCCGGTGACGTTCTTGAAGGCAAGACCGCCGAAAGCATCGCCACGATGAACTCCGTCGAGCGAGCCTTCGGAAGACTGAGCTCCGACGAGCGCGATGCACTCCGAATGATCGTCTGCGAAGGAAAGAGCTACGCCCACGCGGCGCGAAGTCTCGGGGTCTCCGTGACCACGATCAACAACTGGAAGCATCGGGGCATCGACAAGCTCCGCCGCAACCTCGACGCAGAGACGGCCATCGAGGAGGCTCACCGTGGCCCGAGGCATGCCCGCTCGGCCTGAATCCGGCAAAACCTCGGCGAGGGCCTGATCCGGGAGCACTCGAGTTCCCACCGAAACGGCCGCCCGGACGCGAAGAGAACCACACCCATGCCACGAGGCTGCTAGCCTCGTGGCATGGTTGATGACGACCCCACTGATGACGACCTCGATCGCTTCGCCGGCGAGACTGGATACTGCCCCGATTGCGGAGCGGAGATCTGGGACGAGGCGTACCAATGCCCGCATTGCAATGAGATCGTCGAGAACCGAGTCAGCCACACGCCGACCGACCAGGCGGGTGGCATTCTCTCCGCGAAATCGGTCGTGGTACTGGTGATCATGATCATCGCGGTACTGGTCCTTCTCCAACTCAGATGACCGACACCCCCACCAATCCCATGCCGGAGGAACCAACGGACGGCGAGTCCGCGGAACGAAGACGATTCATCCTGCAGATCGTCCAGCCCGGCCTCGCCGGCCTGATGGACGGCTCGGTCTCGACACTCGCCCCGTTGTTCGCCGCAGCCTTCGCGACCAAGGAGACCGGGCCCACCTTCAAGGTCGGGCTCGCCGCCGCGCTCGGAGCGGGAATCAGCATGGCATTTGCGGAAGCGATGAGCGACGACGGGAAGATGAGCGGGCGAGGCTCTCCGGTCGCTCGAGGCCTGGTGTGCGGGGGCGCCACCGCCATCGGCGGGCTGGGCCATACCCTCCCGTACCTCATCCAGAACTTCGAAGTCGCCACGATCGTGGCCGTCGTGGTCGTTCTGATGGAACTTCTCGCGATCTCGATCATCCGGCGTCGATACATGGATACACCGCTTCTCAAGGCCCTCTTCGGGACCATGGTCGGTGGCTTGATCGTCTTCGGCTGCGGCGTCCTGATCGGACAGAGCTGAACTTCCTTTTCGACCTCCGAGAATTCCACCAAGACACCGGATTTCATTCTGGAGCCTCCAATGCCTCGCACACCTTCCACCATGGTGGACCTCCTCACCACCGCCCCCGACTTCAACCTTCCCGACGCCGCCGGACAGATTCACGGATTGCAGGATGCCGCGGAGGCACCGGCCGTACTCGTCGCCTTCATCTGCAACCACTGCCCGTTCGTGACCCACATCGCCGATCAACTCTCCGAGTTGGCCAGGGATTGGAAGCGCGACGGCCTGGCCATCTACGCGATCATGTCCAACGACGTCGAGACCCATCCCGCTGATCACCCGACCGAGATGGCGAAGGAAACGGAAGCGCGAAGCTATACCTTCCCGTACCTCTTCGATGAAGACCAATCCGTCGCGAAGGCGTTCGGCGCGGCATGCACACCGGATTTCTTCCTCTTTGATGCCGATCGGCGACTGGTCTACCGAGGACAGTTCTGCGACAGCCGGCCGGGCGGCGAGGAACCGGTGACCGGAGCCGACCTCGATACGGCGGTCGAGGCGGCGTTGGAGGGCCGGCCGGTCCCGGACGATCAACGACCGAGTCTCGGATGCAACATCAAATGGAAGCCAGGAAACGAGCCCGCCGACTGATCCGGCGGTTCACGGCGTGCGAGTTCGGCGGGGAGCCCAAAAAGTGGAACGCGGCCTCCCTGAGGAAGCCGCGAAGCGAGGCGGACGGGACTCGAACCCGCAACCACCGGCGTGACAGGCCGGTACTCTAACCAATTGAGCTACCGCCCCTCGCTGAATTTTCCACTCGCCGAACCGGCGAGATCTCGGCGGAAGACCGCTGAGACGGTACAGACTAGCGTCCCCCGAGCCTCCGTCAAGTCGGCCGGAAACCGGGTCTGAGCCCACGGAGGGCCGAAGAGGCCGGAGTCACTTGGTGTCCGCCCAACTCGGGCCCCAGGATGGCTCGGCCAGAAGCGGAACCGCCAGATCCATCGCCTTCTCCATCCGTTCCCGGACGAGCACGGCGACCGATTCCACCTCGTCCTCGGGCACTTCGAAGACCAGTTCGTCATGAATCTGGAGGATCATCCGAGCACCCGGATGAACTCCGGGAAGAACCTCGTGCAGGTCGATCATGGCCCGCTTGATCAGGTCGGCGGCGCTCCCCTGCACCACGGTGTTGATCGCCATCCGCTCACCTTGGCCGCGTTCCTGAGGGTTGCGGGCATGAATCTGCGGAATCGCCCGCCGACGGCCGAGAATCGTCGAAACCCAGCCCTTGGTCTGCGCCTGCTCGACACAGGATTCGAGGAAGTCCTTGATCCCGGGAAAGCGGGCCTTGTAGTCCGTGATGATCTGATCCGCCCTGGGCACATCGGTGTCACCCCCCAGCCGCCGCGCCAGACCATAGGCGGTCACGCCGTAGACGATGCCGAAATTGATCATCTTCGCGGTGGTCCGATCGGCCGCATCGACTTCATCGAGGGGAATGCCCATCACCTCACTGGCGACCGCCGCGTGAATGTCGTCGCCTCGATGAAAGGCCGCTTGCAGACTCTCATCACCCGAAAGATGCGCCAGCATGCGGAGCTCGACCTGAGAGTAGTCGGCCGCAAGCAACACGTGCCCGGGATCCGCGACGAACGCCTGCCGAATCCGTCGCCCGACCTCGGTCCGGATCGGAATGTTCTGGAGGTTCGGGTCGCTGGAGGAGAGCCGGCCGGTCGCGGTCACCGTCTGGTTGAATGACGCGTGTATTCGCCCGGTCTCGGATTGGATGGCATCCTTGAGCGCCACGAGATAGGTATTGACCAGTTTGGTCAGCTGCCGGTATTCGAGAATGAGCGAGGGAATGGGCGTCTCGACTTGTGGGTCCTCGGCCAGCTTCTCCATGACCTCGGCGTCGGTGCTCGGGCCGGTCTTCCCCTTCTTGAGCGGCTTGATTCCCAATCCCGGCGGCTCCGCGGAAGGCAGGTTGAAGAGCGCCGCGGCCAGCTGTTTCGGAGAATCCGGACTGAACGCGTGCGGCGCCGCCTCGACGATCTCCTGACGAAGTTCGTCGATCCTGATCTGAAGCCCTTCCCGCTGGCGATCGAGTTCCTCAGGTTCGACTCGAATCCCCTCGAACTCGAGACCGGCAAGGACCTCGACCAGCGGGACCTCCGTGGCGTCATAGAGGGACGCAAGCCCTTCCGCCTCCAACCGGCCCCTGAAGTGCCGCTCAAGGCGAAGAGAGACGTCCGAGTCCTCGCCCGCATAGGGCGCGGCTTCGGCCAGCGGCACTTCGCTGAAGGGTCTCTGGGTCTTTCCGCGACCGATCAATGCTTCAAGCGGAACGCAGCGGCGACCGAGGACCGATTCCGAGAGGGCGTCAAGCTTGTGCGTCGCCCGGGTCGCATCCTCGATGTAGGAAGCCACCATGGAATCTCCAACGACGCCACGCACCTCGAGCCCATGAGCGCGAAGCACCACGAGATCGAACTTCAGGTTGTGCCCGATCTTCCCGATCTTCGGGTCGCCGAGAATTCGAGCCAGCGCCGGGCGCGCTGCTTCCAGATCAAGATGAGATTCCGGCGCCGGTGACCGGAGCGGGACGTAGACCCCCTGCCCCTCCGCGATCGTGATGGAGACCCCCGCGAGTTTCGCGGTACGCGGCCCCAGCGAGTCGGTCTCGGTATCGATCGCGACCAATCCCGCATCCCGGGATCGATCGACGATCTCTTCGAGCTCCTCCAACGTCGAGATGATTCGATAGTCCCCGTCGACCGGGGTCAGAGACGGCGTGGCCGTCACCGAGACCTCGCCATCCCCGGAAGCGAAGAGCGTTCCGGCCGCGTCGTCCACGGGCGTCTCCGCCGATGCCACGGATGCCGCGTCCTCGGCTTCGCCAGGTGCGAGCAGCGATCGAAATCCCGCTCGATGACGATTGAACCCCAGAACCCGCATCGATTCGTCGATCACCGCCGGATCGACGTTCTCCAGATGCACGGCGGCATCATCCAGTTCGAAGGCGACCTCGCAATCATCCTTGAGCGTGATGAGCGTCCGCCCGAGGGGAATGCGCTCCCGCGCCGCCAGAAGATTCTCCCGACGCTTGCCTTTGATCCGGCGTTTGGCGTCCCGAACCTCCTCTTCACCGTCGATGCACTCATACACCCCTTCGATCGATCCGAATTCGGCGATCAGGTTGGTGGCGGTCTTCGGGCCGATCCCCTCGACCCCGGGCACGTTGTCGGCGTTGTCACCCATCAAGGTGAGCATGTCCACGACCTGATCAGGCCGAATCCCGGGAAGGTCGCGTTTGGAATCCGCCGTCTTTTCCGCCAGCTCGACCGGCCCGATCGCAGTGTCCTTGTGCACGTCGATCAAGGACACCTGCTCGTCCAGCAACTGTTGGAGATCCTTGTCCTTCGAGATGATCCGGATGGCGACGTCGGGACGTGATCGACGCATTCGACGCACGATCGTCGCGATCACATCATCGGCTTCAACGCCTTCGAGCCCGAACGAGGGAACGCCAAGCTGGCCGAGCACTTCCAGACATCGATCGACCTGAGGCTTGAGATCCGATGGTGGCGCGTCACGATTGGCCTTGTACTCCGGGAAGATCTGGGATCGAAAGGTGCCACGATCACCCGAGACATCGAGCACCACGGCCAGATGACTCGGCTGATACTCCCGGAGCAACTTCAGGATCATGTCCGTGAAGCCGAAGGTCATGTGCGTCGGTTCGCTGGTGACCGGACTGTGCATCTCGGTCCGGATCGCATGGTAGGCCCGGAAGAACTGGGCATACCCGTCGATGAGGTACAGAACTTCCGCCCCCTCGACCGCCGACGTGGTGGTGGTCACGACCGGGCCTCCGCCGTGGCCTCCGCGTGCAGGACGCGAAGCCGATCCTCGACGGCGACGCCAAGCTCGATGTTTCGCCGTCCCATCACGGCCCGAGCGACCTCGATGAACTTCTCGAAGCGATACGACCGCGAACCATCATCGGTCAACCACGCGAAGGCCGCGGTGGCCGCGGGCGGCGGCGTGCTCGTGGCGACCATGGCGCCGGTTCCGATGGACGTACCGGTCATGATTCTCGTACCGATCGCCGTCTTGGCGTGATCTCCGATCACGCAGCCGAGAAACTGACGACCGCTCCGGATCCGAGGCCCATCCGGCGTCAGTCTCATGGTGACCTCGCCGTAGGTATTGAGCAGGTTCGAATTCACCGTGGAAGCACCCAGGTTCACCCATGCCCCGACCCAACTGTCACCAAGATGCCCGTCATGGCTCTTGTTGGCGAAGCCCTGGAACACGGTCCCACCGACTTCACCTCCGATCCGGCAATGAGGCCCGATCACGGTGTTCGCCTTGATCATGGCGTGATCCGCGATTCGAGTCTGGTCGAGCACGGCACACGGCCCGTGGAACACCGCATGCACGCCAAGATGGACTCCGGCGCCGATGTAGATGGCACCGCCCCGCGCATCAAGAACCACTCCGGGATCGATTTCGGCGGACTCGCTGACCCAGACCCGATGATCGCCAAGCACCGTGGCCCCGGAGGCGATCGGATCGATCGACTGGCCGGCGTGCTCGCCCACGAGTTTCAGATCCAATGCGATTCGACTTCCGGCAGTGGCAAAGACATCCCAGGCCGCACGCGCAAGCCGCAGATCCGTGGAGGCCGCTTGGGTGACACCTCTCGGAAGCTCGCCATGCTCGATCAGAGATTCGAGAGTCGATCGATCCAGCACGGCGATCCCGATCGATTGATCTTCAGCATCGACCAGAGCCGCTCCAAGCGACGGCAGCGGGCCTTCGGAAAGTTCGAGCAATCTCGCATTGAGGACCAGAAACGGCCCCTCTCCGTCCGGCAGAACGTTCACCGAGACATCGGGGTGAGCCGAGCCGACGACTGTTTCCAGCGATTTCGGAACCACCATTCCGATCGTCGGAAGACCGACGGTCCGGGAGAGCCGCTCTGCCGTGGTGAAGATTCCACTCCGCAGATCCACCGCGGACCGAAGATCGGTCATGGGACCGAAATGACCACGTCCATCATCGAAGAAGACCAAGCCTTGCATGGCTCCGAAGATACCCGTTCCGGCCTCCCCGCGGGGTCGGCCCAGGACGGTCAACGGCGGACGGACCCGACCTCGAACCGCCAACTCGACCAGGT
>NHBO02000001.1 GCA_002167845.2 Phycisphaera sp. TMED9
AAGTCGGGAAGCGTCGATGTGTGTTGGCCGTCCACGGTCCATCTGCTCCTGACTTCGAGGAATCCAAGTCGCCGATCATCGATCGGTCATGACGCCCGGCGTCGACGTTGACGCGGTCCTGCATCGTCGATCCGGGAAGAACACCCCCGGGGAAGATTCGAACTTCCGACCTGCGGATCAGAAGTCCGCTTCTCGATCCCACTGAGCTACCGGGGCAGGAGCGTTGATCCTAGTGTCTGGCGTCGACGGAGTCGGCGGCGGTGGACTCGCCTCGCCGTCTCCCGCCCCCGCGGCCGGGTCGGGTCTTCCCCTCGTCGTCTCGCGAGGGTCGGTCCGGAGGGGATGCGGGCCGGGCGGCCTGCTCGATCACCGAACGGCTGGCGGCGACCGCGATGTTGCGGAGCAGTCTCTGGCGTCGCTCGTCCGGAGCCTCGGCGGACGGGCAGGCGATCCGTTCGGCGAGTGGCAGCGCGTCGAGTTCGGTCAGCGAGCCGGCACCTCGCCGGAGGGTTCGCCGGCCGCATTCGACCAGACCCCAGCCGGTGGGAACCTCGTGGGGCTTGAGAAGGCCGGTCGGCGTGAAGAGGTAGAAGTGGTCCGCGAGTCGATACCGCGGCATGGTGTGGAACTTGGTCTCACCGTGGAGCCGTCGTTCGATCCGTTCGGTCTCCCGGAGGCATCGACGGTACGAGCTGGTTCGGCTTCCTTCGAAGTCCCAGGTCTCCATCTCAGGGAAGAGCGCCGAGCCGGACTCTCGAAGATGCGGTTCGCTCCCGGGGATCAGGTCGCGTTCGAACTTCTTCCGGGTCCGTTGCAGCATCTCGAGCTTGCGCTTGAGTCGTTCCGCGTCACGGTCATCCCGGACGAAGTCGGCGCGGCTCTGCTTGCACTCGATCACGATGGTTCGTGGCCGTGCCGGCCCGCGGCGGGCGGATCCGCGGGCGGCGCCTCCGAAGAGCGTCGCATCCACGCTTCGGCGTCGGCCTTCGAGTCCACCGGCATCGAGCAGGCTGCCGTCCGCATGATCGAGCCAGCCGGCGGCATCCACGCGGTACTTGGCGATCGGGCAGCGGACCTCGGTCGCGACCGCCCGGCATCCGAGGCGGGCGAGCCACGCGACCGCGAGACGCTTGAGTTCCAGATGTTCGATCGATTCCATTCGATCCTCCGATTCTTCCGTCGTGAGACGCTGGTTTTCCACGGCCGTTTCGGACCGATGCGCGAATAAGCACCCCGGACGAGGCGGTCGTCCGGTTGCCAGCGGTGCCGGTGTGATTCCCACGCCGGAGCCGTTGATTCAAGGTTGACGGCGATCCTCGCCGTGTTCAGTCGATCGTCTCGACCCGGGCAACATACTCGACGCCGCGGCTCTTGAGTTCCTTGAGCATCCGGTCCAGCAGGCCCTTGTCGTTGGCGATCTGCTCCGGAGCGAAGACGCCGCGTCGTTTGAAGGTTCCGTCCGCGATCATCCGGGCCATCGCCGCCGCGGGAAAGGCCGTGCATCGGGACATGCTGGAGAACCCGGTCTTCGGATCGAGATCGTCCACGACGTCCCAGGTGAGCCGGGTGTCCACCTTGCCCAGTCGGCCTTCGGCGGTGATTCGCATCACGGTGCAGTCCGGCTCGCCCTTCTCGAACTTCCATTGTGGGAACAGAAGGTGACTGGTCAGGTCGAGGGGTTTGACGGTCGTGCCGTCGGGGAGCGTCACCGGCTCGGGGCTGAAGAGCCCGACGTGTCGCAACACCCGCATGAGTTCGATGTGGCCCGGGTATCGCATCGTCTTCTCGACCATGTCGGGCACGTCGAGGGTGTCGGCCAGCGATCGAAGACCGTCGGTGAGGAAGGTTTCGAGCGTGCCCACGCCTTCGAAGTCCGCGAGTTCCGGCTCGGCCAATGCTTCCTTCCAGACGATCTTGCCGCCCTCGACCACTCGAACCGGTCGGACGTACTCTTCGAGCACGTCGCTCGGCGACCAGCTCGCCTTGTATTCCCAGGGCCAGTGTCGATGTCGAGGCAATCCGCCGACCAGGATTTCGAGCCGATCGCAACGATCGAGTTTCTTCGCGCCGTACCCGCAGAGCATGTTGCTCATGCCCGGTGCCACGCCCATGTCGACCACCGCGGTGACCCGCTTCTTCTTCGCGAGTTCCGAGAGGTGGAGGTTGCCTTCGGACATGAAGGAGATGTCGACGTAGTGTCGCCCGGCGTCGATCACGGTCTCGAGCGCATTCAAACCGAGGCCGCTGGGCAGTGCGCCGACGACGAGATCGGCCTCCGCCACCACGCGGGCGATGTCCTCGGCATCGGAAAGGTCGGCTTCGACGGTATCGATCTTCCGGGTGGCCCGGCGGATGCAGTTCTTCAGCGACGCACCACTGGAGTCCGCCACCGTCACCTTCATGCCCCGGCTGGATGCGAGGTCGCTGGCGATCACGGAACCGATGAGGCCGCCACCCAACACCACGACATTGGTTCCGGCGGAGGACTTGCGGGGGGTCTTCTTGGTCGCGGCCATGGCCTCGGCTCCTCGCGAATCGCTTCGGAGCGGTGACGGCCTCTCCGGAACGGGACGCATTCTAGATTTGAGAACGGTCGTACGACTTCACACGAGAAGTCGGCGGGTCAGCGGGCGTCTCGGTCGAGAACCGAATAGAACTCGCGCTCGCCACGGCCTCGAAGTGGGTAGTCCTTCCGGAGCGGATGTCCGGGGTAGTCCTTCCACAGCAGGATCCGGCGAAGGTCCGGATGATTGCGAAAACGGATGCCGAACATGTCGAAGACTTCGCGTTCCATCCACTCGGCGCCGGACCAGATGTCACAGACGCTGTCGACGAAGAGTCCGGGATCCTCCGTGATGCCCTCGGTGTCGAGGGTCGGATCGATCCAGGTCTTGATGCTGATCCGTCGGTCGTTCGTGTGGCTCAGAAGGTTCCAGACCACACCGAACCGCGCGGGGGTCTCGACCACGTAGTCCAGGTAATCGACGGCGGTGACGTCCGAGAGGAACTCGTAGTTGCAATCGGGATCATCGCGGAGAAACCGAAGAACATCATGGGTCCGCTCGACGGGGACCATCAGGGTGGTCGTCCCTCGGAATTCGGTGGCCTGGAAACGAATGTCGGTGAACGCCGCCTTGACTCGGGGGAGGTCGGGGTGGTCAAGGTTCGGTTGGGGGGAATTCGGCACGAGAAGGCTCCAGGATCGGACCCGGTTTCGGAGTCCGCGGGCGGACATGGTAGCACCACGACCGGCGGCGACGACCGGAGAATCAGTGACGGAAGTGTCGAATTCCGGTGAGCAGGCAGGTGATTCCGTGTTCTTCGCAGAGCGCGAAGGTCTCGTCGTCCCGCTTCGAGCCGCCCGGGTGGATCAAACAGGTCACACCGGCGTCGATGAGAATCTGTGGCCCGTCCGGGAAGGGGAAGAACGCATCGCTGGCGGCGATGACCGGCCCCTGGACGTCGGTGAGATCGCCGGCCTTGGTGACGGCGAGCCGGCAGGCGGCCACCCGGTCCATCTGGCCCGCGCCGGCGCCCAGAAGTCGTTCGGGGGTCGCGATGCAGACGGCGTTGGACTTCAGCAGTTTGACCACCGCCCACGGAAGCCCCGCGGCTTGCCGCAAGGCGTCGTCGGCTTCCGGTCCCGCGGCCTGTCGGAGGTCCGATGCCGAGAACGGATGGGTGTCTCGTTCCTGGGCCAGGAGGCCGCCGGGGATGGAACGAAGAGACAGGCCTTCCTGGCCTCGGTCGTCGAGGGCGCCGATGGCGAGCAGGCGGCAGTTCTTCCAGCGGTCCGCGAGAAGGGCCGCGGCGTCGTCGTCGAAGGAAGGAGCGAGGACGACTTCGAGGAATCGGCCGCCCGCGACGATGGATTCCGCCGTCGCACGATCCACGGGACCGCTCAGGGCGACGATGCCGCCGTACGCGGCAAGCGGATCACCCGAGTACGCGAGATCGAACGCGCCCGAGAGCGTGTCGCCCACCCCGGCGCCGCAGGGGTTGGTGTGCTTGATCACCGCGGATGCGAATCGTCCGGAGTCGATGTCGTGGAGATCCTGAACGATCTCGAGGGCGCTGGCCGCATCGAGAAGGTTGTTGTACGAGAGGGGCTTCCCCGAGATCAGTTTCGCGGAGGTGACGCTCGGTCCCTGGAAGTCGGGGTCGCGGTAGACGGCGCCATCCTGATGCGGGTTCTCCCCGTATCGGAGTTGCTGCTGCCCGACGAAGTTGAGCCGGAGCACGCTCGGAAAGCGGGCGGAGGTGGCGCCGCTCATCCAGGCTGCGATCGTCGCGTCGTATTCGGCGGTCCTCGCGAACGCGGCGGTTGCGAGATCTCGCCGGAGCTCCATGGTGGTGCAGCCATCGTTGCCGTCGAGCTCGCCGATGACCCGGTCGTACTGGGACGGATCGGTGACCACGGTCACGAAGTCATGGTTCTTCGCGGCCGAACGAAGCATCGAGGGGCCACCGATGTCGATCTGTTCGATCGCTTCGTCGTTGGTCACTTCGTCCTGTCGAATGGTCTGTTCGAAGGGGTAGAGATTGACGCAGACGATGTCGATCGGCTGAATGCCGTGCTCTTCCATCGCCGCGACGTGTGAGTCCAGATCGCGGCGAGCGAGAATTCCACCGTGAACGGTCGGGTGAAGTGTCTTGACGCGGCCGTCCATCATCTCGGGAAACCCGGTGAGGGTGTCCACGGCGATGGGCGAGAGCCCCGCTTCGGTCAGCGCTCGATGGGTGCCGCCGGTCGAGATGATCTCGATGCCACGTTCCACGAGTCCCCGGGCGAAGGGAATGAGATCGTTCTTGTCACTCACGGAGATGAGTGCGCGGCGGATGGGGACAAGATCAGTCATGCGGTTCCATGCGAGTTCGACACGATGGTCGTGCTCGGCCGTTCGAGGAGTCGATGGGAGTCAGGACCGTCCTCGGAGGAGATCGTCACTTGATCGGATCGAGGCGAACCACCCGTCCGTCCGCCGCGACCGCGAAGAGTGAGTCGCCGTGCATGGAGAGGTGATCGACCTGCGGGAGTTCGAGGGTTCGGGTGATCGCACCCTGAGAGACGTTGACGAGACGGAGCGTGTGGGAATCCGCGTCCCAGATCGCGACGTCACCGTGGATCATTCCGATCGCCTCCCCACGGGCCTCCTTGATGGTCCAGACGGTGCGACCCTCGATGGAGTTGTCCGGATTCGCTTCCAGGCAGACCAGACCTTCGGTCTCCACCCACTGCAGGACCCGTCCGCCGTCGTCGTCGACGTAGATCGGGGAGTCCACGAGCGGGCTCTCGGTGAAGTATCGCCAGGCCACCTTGCCGGTTCGAGCATCGAACGCCCAGAGATACTGGTCGGTGCTCGCCGCGAAGATCTTTCCGCCGCCTGCGGTGGCCGCCGCCTTCACGCCGTCGAAGAGGTTGTCGCCCCAGAGTTTCCGTGCCGATCTGCCGTCGAGGAGCAGAAGCGTTCCGCCCTCACTGGCACAGACGATGTCGCTGGTTCCAACCAGCGTGGGATCGGCGACCACGGGGCCCTTCAACTGGTTCGCACGCCAGGCCTGGCCGACGACGAACTGATGCCAGACGATCTGGCCGCTTCGCGTTCCGAAGACCAGATGGTTGCCGAGCGGGAGCACTTCCGTCGAGGGGATCCGTTCAAGGTCCTGGCGACCGACGACGGCGCCGGAGTTGTAGTCAAGCTCGAAGATGCCGGGGTCGGAAGTGATGTAGATCTTGTCGTCGTCATTCTGGCCGAACGGTCTTCCGCCGGGGGGTGCCACACCCGGAGTCACGCCCCAGATCGTGTCAAGCGCATCCGCACCGGTCACGGTCCAGACTCTCGAGCCGGTATTCCGATCGAATCGCGTGAGTTGGTTTCGCGTGTCCATGGCGAAGACGTCGTCACCGAAGACATCGAGTCTCTTGACTTCGCCGTCGATGGAACTCTGCCAGGCGATCCGGTAGTTGATCTCGCGGGCGGGGGAGGGGCCGAAGGCGTACCGGCGATCCATTTCGGCGGTCCGGGCGGCGAGATCGGCGTCTCGATCCTGCGCTGACGCGACGGTGGCCCCGAGACCGGCTGGAAGAGCGCCGATGAGAAGGGCGAGGGCGAGGATGCGAGAGTTGGAACGCGCTGCGGACATCGGTATCTCCAGTTGGCCGGACGCGCCCGACGGGTGCCTTGCGCGAAGCGAACAGTGTATCGAGGCGGCGGGATTTGTTCATTCCCGGGGTCGCCTCTCCGGGTTTTCGGGCGTCGGGGGCATCTGCTCCCGGCGGCGATGCAAGAAGGTTCGATCCGCACCATCAGCCGGTTCCGAATCGTGCCGTGGACAACCTGTGGCCCGCCGAAGCGGATTCAAGGCCTCTGGATGGTCATTCAGGCGGCGAGGCGTGGTCGCCGTTAGGCTCCGGGCATGTTCACTGGACTCATCGAAGCGACGGGCAGAATCACCGCGATCGAGCCCTCTCCTTCCGGTCGGCGACTGGTCTTGGACGCCGAGGGGTGGGACTACCGGCCCGATCCTGGTGCATCGATCGCGGTCAACGGGTGCTGCCTGACCGTCGTCGAGTCCCGGGAAGGTCGCCATGGATTCGATGTGATTCCAAGGTCGTTGGAGATGACCACGCTCGGCGGCCTCGACGTCGGCGCATCGGTCAACCTCGAACGGGCGGCGACGCTCGACACCCTGCTGGGCGGGCACCTCGTTCAGGGCCATGTCGATGGGGTCGGCGTGGTGGTTGGAATCGACGATGGAGACGACTGGCGGGTTCGCATCGAGGCGCCGGTGGGCGTTCGTGAACACCTCGTCGATCGCGGCTCGATCACGGTGGAAGGCGTTTCCCTGACCATCGCCCGGGTGCTGCGAGCGGATGGTGGCTCTGGATCGAGGGTGATCGGGTTCGAGATCGCGCTCATTCCCGAAACGCTCGAACGTACGAGTCTTCGAGACCTGCAGGTCGATGCCCGCGTCAATCTCGAAGCGGACGCCATGGCGAAGATGGTCGCCGCGCACGTGGAGAGACTGCTCTCCGATCGCGATCAGGGGCCGAGCGCCTGATCCCCCTCGCATCTCGACGTCCTTCGAAAGACGAACGACCTCGCGCCACGATTCAACGGAACGCGCGCGGTTCGTCTTCGTTTTCGGCCAGCGTTCCCAGAAGTTCGAGCCGCTCCTTCGAGATGTCGATTCGATCGCCTGCTTCGATCCCGAGGGTCTCGAACATGCCGGGGGCGAGTTCGATCACGAACTGTGCGGGATATCGACTGGGATATCCCGGGAGTCTGGCCTGGTAGTCGATCTCGAGCTCGTCGACGCCGCGTGGTGCCTCCTTCGGCATCGTGTGAACGGCGGTGACGTAGCCGATCGGGTCGAGATATGCGATGTCGATGTCCATCACGCAGTCGTACATCCAGAATCGCTGCTGGGCCGCCTGCGGGAATGCGAAGAGCATGCCTTCGTCCGGGGCCAGCGTGGTTCGGCCTCCGAGTCCGCGGCGGCGGCGATCCGAGGAGAGGGCGAGTTCGAGTTTGAAGGTCCGATCGCCGATTCGGATCTCCTCCACCCCGCCGTCCACCGGGACGGCCGGTTCCGAGCATCCGGTCGGAAGGAGGGCCATCGCGATCGCGCCGGCCAGAAGCGGCCGGCGAACTCGACCGAGTTGGTGAATGGCGGTCATCACGTGTTGCGGAGCCATCGATCGTCCTCCTCGGTGAAGCGGCACGGCATCCGGGATTCCCGGTCGACCAGTCTACGCATCGCGGGGCCGTCGGCCAGATCTGGGACCGCCGAAGCCGGCAGTTCACGTCGTTCCGGGATGAGGCCGGCCCAGGCGGCGACCAGGCCGATCACCCGCTCCGCGGAGATGCCGGCCTCTCGAAGCGCCAGGATCCCGGCGTCACCATCACGTTTGGAGAGTCGCCGGTCCTGTTGGTCATACACCATGGGGAGATGCCACCATCGCGGGCTCCCCGCCATGCCGAGGTCTCTTCGGAGTCGTTGTTGTCGGGCGGCGCTCGAAAAGAGATCGTCCCCGCGAATCACGTCCGTGACGTTCTGGCGGTCGTCGTCGACGACCACCGCGAGTTGGTAGGACGGGCGGCCGTTTCTGGTCCAGACGATCATGTCGCCGACTTCGGTCGAGGGGTCGAACTCCCGATCGCCTTGAAGCTCGTCCCGGACCTGCTCGCCCCCCGGTTCGACGATGAGGCGGTAGTTCCCTTCCTGATCGTTGAACAGGAACGCGGACGGATCTTTCGGTCGGAGTGAGGGCGGAAAGACCACCGGTCCCTTTCCGTGCGGCGCCCCGGCGGCTTCGCGGATTTCGCGGCGGCTCAGATCCGAAGCGAAGATCCGTCGCTGTTCCGCGAGGTGGATCATGGCCGCTCGATATGGCTCGAGATCGTCCGACTGCCTCAGGGCGGGGCCGTCCCAGGTGATGCCCAGCCATGCGAGCGATGACTCGATGGCCTCGCATCCGCCGTCTTCGGATCGTTCCTGATCGAGATCCTCGTGGCGAAGGACGACTCGCCAGTCCTGGCCGCGAGCGATCGCCCAGCCCAGAAGCAGGGATCTCACATTTCCCAGATGGAGATCACCGGTCGGGCTCGGGGCGAGCCTGGTCGTCCGTGGACGATTTTCCGGTTGGATATCGGGGAGAGGTGGAGTCATGACAAGGGGTATAGTGACGTCATCACCGCATCGCGACTTTGCGGCATCCGTTCAGAGTCTTTCCGGTCGAAACGCGACCGAATTCGCCGGGCTGCCGGCAGTGGGAACGACATGGTCGAGAAACTCGCAGAAGACGCGATCGAGAGTGGCCTGGCGGAGCGTCCGGACTGGTCCAGAAATGGAGATTCCATTCAACGGACCTTCGCGTTCGGTGACTTTCTGGGGTCGATGGACTTCGTCACGAGAATCGCGGCGCATGCCGAGGAGATTCAGCATCATCCGGACATTCTGATCCGCTACTCGAAGGTGACGCTGACGCTCTCGACCCATGATGCGGGTGGTCTCTCCGCCAAGGACATGGACTTCGCCGCCGACTGCGACCGCCTCTACACCGCGTAGGTCGGTTCAGTACGGTTCGGTCAGTGCGGTTCGAACCAGATCCGCCCGCCGCCGGCGGGTGCGTTCGTCATCGAGCAGGCGATCTTCGGGAACCGGCTCGAGCGCCGTGTTGTCGATGCTGTCGGGTTGAACGCGTCGAAGGTGAGCGGGTTGAACTTCGAGGAAGAGCCGCTGGACGGTTCCGAGGGGGATGTCGGTGAGCAGTCCGAGCGCGATGCCGAGCCGGACCCGACTCAGATGCTTCATGGATTCCTCGATGGCCAGGAGTCGCGCCGATCGCAGCGTTCCAAGGGCGCGATGGACCCGGTCCTCCAGGAGCGTCGAACTTCGTTCGATCAGGATGTCTCTGGCCATGCGTTCGTAGGCGACGATGCGGGGCACGATCTCACCGACGAAGGTCGCCAGCAGATCCGTTTCCGAAACGCCGAGCGTGAGCTGATTGCTGACCTGATAGAAGTCGCCGCTGCTGTCCGAGCCCTCGCCGTAGAAACCGCGAACCGCGAGATCGAGGTCGTTGGAAGCTCGGCGAAGCCGCTCGAGTTCGTTGGTGAGACGAAGGCCGGGAAGATGGAGCATCACGGAAAATCTGATGGCGGTGCCCACGTTCGTGGGGCAGGCGGTCAGATATCCCCAGCGAGGATGGACCGCGATGTCCGCGTTTCGCTCGAGACGCCGGTCGAAGTCGACGACCCGCCTCCAGGCTTCTTCGAGTTCGAGTCCCGGAAGAAGGACCTGCATCCGGAGATGGTCTTCTTCGTTGACCATCACGCTGAGTTGTTCGTCGTCCGCGATCGCGACGGCCCGCGGCGAGACCGACTCGAGGAACTGACGGGAGACCAGATGCCGTTCGAAGAGCAGTCGTCGATCCTCGGGAGTCGACTGTTGAAGATCGATCCAGACGAGTTCTTCGCTGCGTTCGCCGGCGAGTGGAAGCGTCTGCACGAGCCGGAGGACTTCTCGCTTCTCGACGTCACTCGCTTGATTGACGAAGGGGAGTCCGCTCAGGTTTCGGGCGAGGCGGGCCCGGCTCGAGACGACCACGTCGGCATCGGGGCCGGAGTGTTCGATCCAGGGTCCGGTCTGCTTCAACTTCACGGCGTGGTTCCGGTTCGGGACGTCCCGAGGACTGAGGACGGAGGGTTTCGAAGAAGGTCGGGAGGCGGTCGGGTGTCGACCGTCCGAAGACGACGGGACGAGGTGTCAGTCGCCGCTTTCGCTCGCAAGGGTATGAAGGCGATCCCGCAGGCTCGCGGCTCGTTCGTACTGTTCGCTCGCGACCGCTCGGTCGAGTTCTTCAATCAGGCTTCGACGGAGTGCCTGCAGATCGATCAGGGCCGAAGAGCGATCCGGAACGCGACCCGTGTGGTTCGAAGCGCCGTTCTGTGACCGCGCGATCACGCCGTCCAACTGCTTGCAGAATGCTTCGTAGCATTCGGGACACCCCAGAAGACCGGTCTTTCTGAATCGAGCGAAGGTCGATCCGCACGTTTCGCAGGCGGCGGGTTTCTCGACCTTCTTCGGCGATTGCGTCGGTGCCTGCATCGTGGCGAACTGGGTGAGCAGATCGGTCACCGGGGCGCTCTGCGGAACCTGAAAACCGGCCTCGATCGCATGTTCCCTGCAGAGGTGCACATGGACCCCTTTGATGGCGTCGATCTCATGGACTTCCGCCGGCTTGTCGCATTGGTCGCACTTCGTATTCATGCCTGTCTCAACGATAGCGTGCCACTCGCATCAATGGCGAATCTTGCCCGGAACTTCCAGCGGTTGTTTCGATTCATCGGGTGGGGTCATCGCCCCAGAGCCTCTCGGATGCCGGTGAGTGACCGGATCAGGGATGCGGCTTCTTCGAGGGGGAGCACCGTGGCCCGGTCGCTGCGGGCACTCGGGGGGTCAGGGTGGGTCTCGAGGAACACGGCCTCGACGCCCGCCGCGACCGCCGCTCTCGCCAGCAGGGCCGCTCGATCCGGCCGGCCGCCGCTCATGTTCCCTTCGCCACCCGGCAGTTGCGTCGAATGGGTGACGTCGAAGCAGAGGGGTGCCTTGAACTCCGAAGCGATGTCCTGCAGATCTCCGAGTCCGACGAAATCATTGACCAGGCGGTGGTAGCCGAAGAAGGTGCCTCGCTCCGTCGCCATCATTCGCGTACAGCCGGATTCGCGGAGTTTCTCGAGGACATTTCGCATCTCGGCGGGGGAGAGGAACTGCCCCTTCTTGACCGCGACAGATGTTCCGGTCGCACCACATGCCGCCAGAAGGTCGGTCTGACGACACAGGAATGCAGGTACCTGAATGATGTCGACGACTTCTGAGACCGGGTCGGCCTGCCCGGCTTCGTGAACATCGGTCAGAACGGGGACGTTGAAGGCCTCCCGGATCGAGGCGAGTTGTTGAAGCCCGGCATCGAGGCCGGGACCGCGGTCCGAGGAGATGCTCGACCGATTGGCCTTGTCGAAGCTCGCCTTGAAGACGAACGTCGCGCCCGCCGCGTCGCAGGCGGCCTTCATGGTCTCGGCGATTCGGCGGTTCAGATCATCCGATTCGAGAACGCAGGGGCCGCCGATGACCAGAAGCGGCCGGGCGGGGGCGAGTGCTCCCTGGTCCCACCACTGGTGGAGGCTTCGGGCGGTGTCGTCGATCGCGTGGGGCATCAGTGGCGTCCGAATCAGGGTGGGGGGATCCCGGACAAAGTCGTCCGGACGGCTTTTTCCGTCCGATAACGAGTCGCTTTTGCGGCCTCGGGTGGGGCCTCCAAACCAAACGACCGGAACGAGCGTACCTCACCTCAGACGACGTCGCATCCATCCGATGCTGACAAGGTTCCGCACCGTCCCCGACTGCTGTCGGGTCTGACTCCTAGGAGGCTCCTATGGCTGCTCTACCCCGTGAACCCGAAGCGTTCGGCGAACAGGTCTTCGCCATCATGCGCCGAAACTGGCCCGATCACGAAGTGATTCTGACCGGCCCTTTCGATCTGGTGGTCAACGGTCGGCATCTTGGGTTGGAGAACCTCTATCGGATGGTTCTGGGCTCTCCCGATCGAGGCTCGGAGATCGTCGAGGACTACCTCGAGAAGATCTTCGATGGTGACGAATTCGGTGGTACGCCCATCCCCTGGGAACTCGCGAAGTTGCGGGTGATGCCGCGCATCCAGCCTGATTCGATCTTTCAACAACTCGACCGGGCGCAGGTCGCTCATATTCCGTGGGTCAACGGCACCGTGATCGTCTTCGTCCTCGACATGCCTCAGGTGACCGTCTCGGTCACCATCGAGCAGGTCGTCCAATGGGGTACGAGCGTGGACGAACTCGACGAGATCGCCCGGGCCAATCTCGAGCGGTACTCCCCCGATCTGCAGATCCAGGTGATCGAAAGTCAGGACGGTGGTCGGGCGGCATTGCTGGGCGAGCACGACGGGTACGACGCCTCGCGCGTGCTTCTCGGGAAACTTCATGCTCGACTGGCGCCGGAACTCGACGGTGACTTCTTCGTCGCCATGCCTTCTCGCGACATGTTCGTCGCGATGACCGCGAATCCGGAGCACTTCGTCGATCGATTGCGAAAGCGGGTCGATCAGGACTACAAGCGCCTGCCGTATCCGATCACCAAGGAACTGTTCCTGGTGACTCGCGACGGCATCGCCGGCACCGCGGCCTGATCACATGCGGCGCTCACCCGCCGGATGACAGGAAGTTCGCCAGCAGCTTCGGGCCTTCAAGCGTGAGGAAACTCTCCGGGTGGAACTGCACGCCTTCGATCGGGGGTCCCGATCCCTGATGGCGAAGCCCCATGACCAGTCCGTCCTCGAGCCATGCCGAGATGGTCCAGTCGTCCGGCACCGTCTCGCGTTCGACGATCAGCGAGTGGTATCGCGTCGCTTGAAACGGATTTGGAAGGCCTCGGAAGACGCCCTGGTCATCGTGATGCACGAGGGAGGTCTTGCCATGAACCGGCACCCGGCTTCGGTTGACGACCATTCCGTGCAGGTCCCCGATGGTCTGGTGTCCCAGGCACACGCCGAGAATCGGAATGCGGCCTCGGAGTCGCTCGACGACACCGGCGCTCACGCCCGCCTCCTTCGGCGTGCATGGTCCGGGTGAGAT
Source organism: Phycisphaera sp. TMED9 (assembly GCA_002167845.2). Classification (GTDB taxonomy): domain Bacteria; phylum Planctomycetota; class Phycisphaerae; order Phycisphaerales; family SM1A02; genus UBA12014. The sequence goes on from NHBO02000001.1 coordinate 13,176, forward strand.
CACGAGATGCGTGGGGTCGAGGCCGGCGGCCTCGTCCGGAGTGATGCGATCATTCCGAACCACGCGCACCTCGAGATCCGGGTCGATCTCGCCGATTCGCTGGACGAGGTTGAACGTGAACGAGTCGTAGTTGTCGATGAGCAGCAGCATCGGAGTCGATGGCTTCAGGCTTCCGCCGAGTCCGGTGTGAACGTCGCGCCCGGATGCATGTAGAAGTTCACCATCTCGCCGGTTGCGAATTCACCCGCGGACTGGCCTTCGAACATCTCCAGCCGAATCGGGACCACGAGATCCAACAGGACTTCGTTGGCGGTGGGGTCGATGGCCAGCACGGTGCCTTGCACGATCCGGGGTCGTCCGTCGAGCGGTTCGATGAAGTTTCCGCCCGCACCGGTCCGGTGCATGCGCAGCGCCTGGCCTCGGACGCGCCCACGGATGCGTCGTCCGATCGGCGCATCGAATCCATCCGGAACCTGCAGCTCGAGTCGGTAACCGGTGCCCGGCACCGCGAAGGTCCCGACACCCGCGTCGAGGTGCAGGAGCTTGAATTCGGCGATTTCGAGCGAGATCTGACTGGTCACGTGATTCGACTCCTTGGCGGGTTCGAGCGGGTGGAGATCCTCCCCGCGGCCGCGATGGCGAATGATACCGCCCGGAGCGGGGTCGGTCGGCGAGGTGATCGATCAAGTGTCGGAGTCGGTCGTCGATGAACGCTCCGGGTCATTCGCCTCCGGACTGCCGCTGGTCGACCTGGTCGGCCTGATCGATCTGGTCGCCTTCAGCCTCCTCCGCCTTGGCGCGGGCCGCATCCTGCGCGGACCTTCGCTCCGCCAGCCGCTCTTCGGTCTTGGCGGCCTGTTCCTCGCCCATCTCGTCGAGGCGGGCGGTGTCCTTCGCCGAGAGGAAGGTGTACGGGGGCGGCTTGGTCGACTTCCACTGGTCGCCATCGGTGACGTCGCGGACCGCGCTCCGGCCCGTTCGCATTGCGGCTCGAGGGTCCGCGGCGTCGAGATTCGGATCCTTCGGTTCGTTCGGAGGATCGGCCCGTTGGATCTGCAGGGTCTGGGTCGGGAACGCGAAGTCGATGCCCAGTTCGCCGGCGATGCGGATCATGTCCAGCATCAATCGGTGTCGCTCACGCAGTTCGGTCTGCCAGTCCGGCGCCTCCCAGAACACGTAGACGAGGATCTCGAGCGCACTGTCGCCGAAGCCGTTCAGCCAGACCTGGTAGTAATCCTTGCGGGTGTATGGATGCTCGCGGACGAGTTCCCGGATCGCCTCGCAGAACGCGTCGACGCGGGCGGGTGGGGTCCCGTAGAGGATGCCGACCTTCGTCGACCACCGTCGATATCGACGCGCGCCGTAGTTGTCGACCTTGTCGGTGATCAGGTTCGCGTTGGGAATCGTGACCAGCGAGTTGTAGAAGGTCCGGACCCTGGTCGAACGGAGGCCGACCGTCTCGACGTTCCCTTCGACGCCGTCGATCACGACCCAGTCCCCGACGTGGAAGGGCCGGTCGAGAATGACCGTGACGCTCCCGAAGAGGTTTTCGAGCGAGTTCTTGAACGCGAAGGCGAAGCCGAAGGAACCGATTCCGACCGCCGCGAGCAGTGGGCCGAGGTTGAGGCCGAGGATCGGGGCCACGTTGAGCAGGCCGAAGATCACCAGGAGGACCTTGGCGGTCTTCCGGACCATTGGCACGAGGATGTCGTCGAGTTTGTTTTCGCTGGCCGCGACCTTGACGCTGATGAAGTCGGCGAGCAGATCGATGCTGCGCCATCCGGCCCACAGGAGGGAGAGCACGAACGCGAACTGGGCGGCCGGCTGCAGAATGGTCAGGCCCGCGATCGGCAACTCGAGGAAGTTGATCAGGAGAAGCCAGATGAGCGTCGCCGCCACCACCCCGATGCTCCGGCTCGCTCGCCGGACCGCGTCGTCGTCGGGTCCCGCCTTCAATCGGTGACTCATGGAACGAAAGATGCGTCGCGCCACGAATCGCGTCAGCGTGTCGACGATGAGTCCGACGAGAATGATCAGGCCCAGGCCGATCCACTGCCAGACCGCGAGGAACACGAACCGTTGAAGCATCCAGTCCGGGCCGTTGAGGTTCACCCACTCCGCCAGATTCCCGGGCTCCGACTTCTCTTCCTCGGCGGTGCCCGCGCGCTCGCGTCGATCGGCGATGATGGCGTCGGTCACCGCGTCGAGCTCCGAGGCCATGACCGCTTCCTTGGCGAAGCGATAAGCCCCATCCTCACCGCGGACGATCTCGACCCGCCACTTGCCGCCGGTTCGCTTCTCAAGCGCGGTGCTGCGATCCCGTATCTCGGGCGGCATCGAATCGGAGGCGGGAAACACCACGGTCCGGATCTTCGCGTCGTCGGCCTTCGGAAGCGACGCCGAGGTCTCCTCGTTCCATCCGAGCCAGGCCAGGGCGCTTCGGAGGTCGCGGACGACCCGGTCGCGGACCGCGGCCGTGGGTGGCAGCGCGTCCTTCGTGAAGCAACCGGCCACCGCGGGAGCACCCACCGAGGAATCGGCGCCGATGAGGAATTCAAGTACCGCGCGCGGGGACGCCTGCGCGTCCGGAATCGGCGGCGGCGTGGTGGCTTCCGCGTCCGCGGGAGGCGTCGGCATCGGTGGCGTGGCCGCCACCATCGGCGTCACGGCGAGCACCACGCCCAGCATCAGGGCGATCACCGGGGCCAGCGGACCGAGTGCCGAACGGGTCGGTACGACGAGGCGGCTCCGTCGTTGTTGCATTGCGTCCGGGATCGTCCTTGGGCTCGTCCTCGTGGTCGTCATGGGGCCGAGACCTTTCGCTTGCGGGTTCCGGGCGCGTCGTAGACTTCGATCTCGCCTTCGCCGCGAGCATTCACGCCGACGCGAATGACTCTGGCGCCGTTTTCGTTCTGAATCGCCATGACGCCACCGGGGCCATCCGTCGCGGCGCCCGCCGCGAATGCGACGCTGCCGCCGATGTCGAGGAGATTGATGAGACCGCCGCTCGGTGACGCCGCGATGGCCACCGATCGTCCGCCGGGTCCGAAGATCGAAAGTGCCGCCGGTCCGTCGCCGCGTGCTTCGATCGAACCACCGATGCCCTTGCTCTCGAGACCCACGGCGATGCGACCGCCTTCGCCGAGGCCCTGCATCGTGGCCGCAACTTGTGCGTTTCGGTCGTAGACCTGCATCACGCCGCCTTCGCTGTCACCGCCGGCTTCGATGAACGGTTCGCCTTCGTTGTCTCCGAGGAAGAGCTTTCCACCGGATTCTCCCACCACCAGAGAACCGCATCGATCACCCGACAAGCTGGAGATCTCGATCGCGCCATGGCCATCGGTGTCGACGCCGACCGCGGCCACGCTGATCGCATCACTGTTGCGAACCCGGACGCCGCTCCCACCATCGCCCGAGCCGATCGCGACGACTGGGACATCGTTGCGATCGTGGGTCTGCACCAGTCCGCCGGAAGTCGATGCATCGGCGGTGATGCGTACCTGGCCGCTGGGTGAGGACAGTCGGAGGCCGCCCCCGCTTCGCGTGGCCATCACGGAAGTCTGGATCTGGCGATCTCGAAGGAGATCGAGCCTTCCCGTCCCGATGAGCTTCGCCGACTCGCGACCGTCTTCGTCGAGGAGCGTCACGCGTCCGCCATCGTTTCGAGCCCCGAGAACCGCGGTGCTCTGGCCGTCGGCGATCGCGGCGAATTCTCCGCCATCGGTGCCAACCCGAACTTCGGCCGCGGATTCGCCGTTGCCATCGGAAACCGAGATCAGCCCGCCACGATCGTCGGCGGAGATCGCGACGCCCACGGCACCGCCTCGGGTGTTCACTTCCAAGCGTCCCGCGGTTCCATCCGCGTACGCCGCGAAGACCTGTTCGCCGGCCTGATTCCAGAGTGCGAGATCGCCACCGGTTCCGTTTCCACCGAGCCGAGCGGAATTCGTGCCCGCATCGTCCCAGAGGTCGATTCGTCCGCCATGCTTCGCCGCGGAGGCGAGGGCGACGATGCGGCCACTCTCATCGACGATCTCCAGGCGTTTGGTCCGGACCACGTCGGAGGCCGTCTGCAGGGAGGAGGCGGCGATCGATCCCGCGCCGATGGCGACGAGGGCGAGGGCCAGAACCCCTTTCTCAAGCCGGCGTCGGCGGTGACGTTCCGAGGCGAGTTCCCGGCTCAGTTGGTCGAGTCGGGCACCAAGGTCGGAGGAGGGGGACGCAGGCGAATCGATGGGCATGTTTGGAGTCCTTGCTTCGGCGAGGCGCGGAGCGAAACCGCGTCGGCCAGTAGGATAACCTTGGCGAGGAACTCCACCTGCCTCCCCGGAGAATCACAGAGATGGCCAAGAAGAAGACGACGCGAAGACGTTCCACCTCGGCGACCGCTGGGAGCTCGAAGAAGACCTCCGAACTCCGGGTTGCGATGCTCGGAACGGGATTCATGGGTCGCGCGCACTCGAATGCCTGGCGATCCGCGGGAACTTTCTTCGATCTGCCGAGGCCGTTGATGATGCATTCGGCCTGTGGAAGCAACCTCGCAGAAACCGAAAAATTCGCCCGGCAATGGGGATGGGCCTCCGGCTCCGACGACTGGAAGTCCCTGATCAGTGATCCCGAGGTCGATCTCGTCGACGTCTGCACGCCCAATCATCTTCACGCCGAGATGTCCGTCGCAGCGCTCGAAGCCGGCACGCACGTCGCCTGCGAAAAGCCGATGGCCGGCACGCTCGACGATGCCCGATTGATGCGGGACGCGGCGAAGAAGGCGGCTCGGAAGGGCGTGCAGAGCTTCGTCTGGTTCAACTACCGACGGGTTCCGGCGATCGCCTACGCCCACCAACTGGTCAGGTCCGGAAGGCTCGGTCGAATCTTCCATGTTCGGGCGTCCTATCTGCAGGACTGGGGTCATCCCGACACGCCGCTGGTCTGGCGGTTCCAATCGAAGAAGGCGGGATCCGGTGCCCACGGCGACTTGAACGCCCACATCATCGACATGGCGCGATTCCTGACCGGAGACGAGGTCAGCGAGGTCGTCGGCTCGGTGCAGGAGACCTTCGTGAAGCAACGCGAGCTGGTCGAGCAGGCCGGCAGCGCGATCAAGGGGACCGGTAGCGGCGGTCGCGGACGGAAGCGGACCGGCAAGTCCACCGTGGACGACGCCCTCCTCTTCCTGGCTCGCTTCAAGGGTGGGGCCATCGGAAGTTTCGAAGCCACGCGGGTCGCCACCGGCAACCTGAATCGCAACACCATCGAAATCAACGGCGAGCTCGGCTCCTTCAAGTTCGACTTCGAACGCATGAACGAACTGCAATGGTGGGATCACACCCTCGAGCCCGGGCTTCGCGGCTGGAGTCGGATCATGTGTACGGAGGCGGGTGAACATCCGTATGTCCACGCCTACTGGCCTGCGGCCCACGGTCTGGGCTACGAGCACGCCTTCGTCTCTCAGGTCGCGGACATCGATCGGATGCTCGCGGGGGGCAAGCCGGAGGTCCCGATGCCGGACTTCGTCGACGCCTTCGAGACCCAGCGGGTCCTCGAAGCCGCGGTCATCTCCGCCCGCGATCGAACGCCGGTCCCGATGTCGCAGGTGAAATGACCCCGGGAACCGCACGGGGGCGCAAAAATTGCCGACAAGTTTCCCACGTGCTTCTGGTCAGACTTCTGGTCAGATCCGCCTCCGGGGCCACTTCCCGCTTGATTCCTCGTCATCGTGACCCCCTCGCGCCCCCTCGAGGGGGCGGTGCCGACCATGACGTCTCTCGATCCCTGCTGGCCCGCCACCGCCGATCGTGCCGGGAGGACCGGGAATACCTCCGGAATCGGGCAGGAACTGTGGGGAATGCCAGTTCCGCGAACCGATGAACCAGCGTCGAGGTGCCGGAATTCCGGCTGCTCGTCACGTCGATTTGTTTTCGAAAAGCGGAAGAAGCCTTCGTTCCAGCCCCCTCTTAGGGAATGCCAGCATGCCGTCCAGCGTCCACCCGATCGATTCCACCGGACTCGCCTCCAACCGAGGTGTCATCCGTTTCCCAGGACTCCGAGCCGCCGCGGTGCTCACCGCGATCGGGAGCATGACGCTCGCCGCCGCCGGTCAGGACTCATATGACGGAGCTCTGGGTGGGGACTCGGACTTTGACACGCCTGCCAGTTGGGGCGGTGTGTATCCCGGCGACGACTTCGGCGGAAACATCATCGACATCCTCTCGATCTTCGGGGCGGATCCGATCAACGTCGCGAACGGCATCACCGGCATCGGTGGCTTGACCAACAGCAACGACCTCGCGGTCGTCTTCGATGGCACCGGCTCCTTCACGTTCAGCGACGCCGCCATCATCAATCCCGAGGCCGGCAGCTTCACCTTCGAGATCGACGTGATCGCGAGCGGAAGCCTGACCTTCGATCTCACCGGAGGCGGCCTGGTCCAGATCGACGGCGACTTCACGACCAACGGCGGGACGATCCTCGCCGACGGCGGTTTCGTCGACGTCAACGGGGCGACCACCTCCGGCGAGGGCACGGTCTGGAACGCCAACGCCGGCGGATTCAACTTCAACGGTGACTTCAACGCGACCGGCGCCCAGACCTTCGCGGGCACCAGCGGTACCGTCGCCGACGACGTCTTCACCTTCAACGACGCCAACTTCCTGAACGGTGTGGATCCATTGACCGACATCGCGACCTTCGACGCCGCGACCGTGAACTTCAACGGCGTGACGACCGTCGCCAACGACTACGGTTTCACTCTGGACAGCGCGGCGGCGGTGACCCTCAACAGCTTCGTCGCGTTGGGTGATTTCTCGGTGACCTTCGAGGACTCGGATTCGACGTTCTCGGTGACTGGCGATGCTTCCTTCATCGACAATGCCACGTTCTTGATCTTTGGGCTGGGTGAAGGTGACGCCAACTTCTCGGGCGAAGTCACGCTCGGCCAGACCTTCTCCGTGTTCGTCGGGGGCGCTGACCAAAGTGTCACCTTCACTGGCGAAACGATCTTCGAGTCCGACGCGGTACTTAACGTGGGCGGAAACGGCGCCTTCAACCTCGCGGGTACGACCGAACTGCCTGGGCCGTTCACGTTGATGGTCGAAGATGGTTCCACTGCGAACTGGACCGCATCCACCACCCTCGACGGCGACTTCACGGTCGATACGACCGGTGGCGCCGGCGATGCGACCGTCAATTTCGGAACCGACGGGCTCACCAGCGGCGGCGGTTTCTCGAACGCGCCGGGTGCCGACGATCTGCTGATCGACATCACGACCGACGGCGCCCTCGATACGGTGAAGTTCGCTGGCGGCTTCCTTCGCGATTTCACCGGGAAGATCAACGTCAATGACAATTCCGCCGTGACCTTCGAAGGCGGCGGCGCCGGCGGGAACGGGACAGTGTCGCTCGAACTCAATTCAAGCTCGACCGTCGAACTCGCCGGCGGGACGTCTGGTGGCACGATCGCATTCGACCAGTTGGTCGGAGCCGACGACGCGGGTGTCATCAGCGCGACCGGCAACGAGAACCTCACCCTCTCCGTGAAGGGCGGCGGAAGCATCGCCGACCCCGAGACCGGCCTGTACATGGGTGGCATCGTTGACAGCACGACCGCGGGAAACAACGGCACGCTCTCGCTCATCGTCACCGAGGGGACCTTCAACTACGGCGGTCTCGCAACCTACACCGGAAACACCACGATCAGCAACGGCGGGACCTTCCGGATCGACGGTAACGGTCTCACCACCGGATCCGTGACGGACACCGACAATCTCATCATCAACGGGGGCAATCTGCTTCTGGAGAACAGTGCTCGACTTGAAGGCAGCGGTACGGTCGGACTGTCCGCCGGATCGACCATCGACATCACCGCGGACGCGGGGAACGGTGCCAATCTTCAGTTCGACGATGATGCAAGCGTCGAAGGGGCCATCACGCTTTCCGGCGATTCCTTCGGGGCGTACAACCTGATCTTCGGAAACTCCACGGTCGACTCCACCACCATTCAGGGATCGATCACCGCATCGGGCAACTCCGGCGCTCGGTTCGGTGGCGACGTGACGGTCGGACGTACGGGCCAACTCGTGCTCGAAGACACCGCGCGGGCGGACATCGCTGGTTCGATGGAGGTGACCGGGCTGGTGGACCTCAGCGGAACCGCGGTCGATGGCCTCACGGTCGCCGACGGGCTTGATATCGGCGAGAATGGCCAGGTCCAACTCGCGGGATCACGAACCCTCTCGGTGACGGGCGACAGCACGGTGGCGGCCAACGCCAACGGCATGCTGCTCGACGACGACTCGGCCGCGACCTTCGATGGCAACCTTGACAACGCCGGCACGATCTCGCTCAACGACAACGCGTTGCTCACCGTGAACAATGGCGACACCACCGGTGGTGGCAATCTCACGCTTTCAGGGACCGCGATGGCGGACCTCAACGGCAATGCGGCCTTCGCGATCATCCAGGCCGACGACACCTCGATGGTGGATGTGGAAGGTGATCTCGATCTCACCGGAAACAGCACCTTCGCCGCCGGCACCACCTTGAACGTGGGCGGCCTGCTCGATCTCGCGGACGGCGCCATGCTCGACCTGCAGGGCACCGACCTGGACGAGATGAACCTCACGGCCGATGGTGGCATCCTGGTCAACTCCGGTGCGACGCTGATGGGCAACGCGACCATCAACACCAGTCAACTCGAATACGGCGGAAAGGTGATCGTCGGGGCCACCGGATCGACCACCGGCCTTCTCACGCTGGACTCGGGCAACCTCGTTTCGGATACCGGCGGCGAATTGACGTTCGGGCTCACCGGCGACCTCATCGTCGGTCTTGGCAACGGCGCTTACGGGCAGAACTCGCTGATCAACGTGGCGAGCGGAACCGCCGACTTCACGGACAGCGGTTCGATCGTGCTGGAGGTTCAGGGAACGACCTACATTCCCACCGATCGCGAATTCACCATCATCGAAACCTCGGGCGGCATCACTGGAGATACGTCGGTCACGACCAACCGAGACCAGTCGATCACGCGAGGCGCGAACAACGGTGCCGGAGGTTGGGCGACCGACGCGGATGCCCTTTCCATCTGGGCCCAGTCGTCCGCCCAGTACACCAATACGCTCTCCGGTCCGGATTTCGAGACCGGTCTGATGCTTGATTCCTTCATCCCGTTCGCCAACAGCGATCCGGGAAACACCTACGGCCAATTGCTCGGCCAGCTCGACCAGATCGACGACGCGGCCGACTATGCCGCGGCGGTCGAAGGTCTCGGGCCGACGGTTCAGGTCTCGACCATCCAGCTCGCCACGAACACGCAGTATTTCCAGGTGCTTCGCAGCGAAATCCGACGTCGACACGCGACGGTGAAGCAGCGCACCCCGGCGCCGTTCCGCCTGAGCAACGGGACCGATTTCATCTCCTCGCAGGACGAGGCGGCGCAGGCGAAGATTCGACGCAACGTTCGTCAGCCTTCGACCGCGGAAGGGTTCGGCGTCTTCTGGGGTCGTGACCTCGATACGCCGGACGAAGGTGACATCGCCGGGATCTCAGGGAACGAATACGGCGGTATCGGTGGATTCGCCTGGGACCTCAGCGACCAGTGGGTCGCTGGTGTGAACCTCGGCTACTCGCAGATCTCAGGTGACGTCAACGGTGGATTCGGCAGCACGCGAGTCGGAACGGTCCGCGGTGGTGGCTTCGTGAGTTGGTTCGACGACGGCGGCCTCTTCTTCGATGTGGAACTCGCGGGTGCCTGGAACCACTACGACTTCACTCGATTCGTGCCCAACACCGGTCTCGACACGGATTCGACGGCTGATGGATTCCAAGTCGACTTCTCGGCCGGTGGTGGATACCGCGTCGAGCTGGGCGAGTCATGGGCGATCACGCCTGAAGCCTCGTTCCTTTACTCGTACGTGTCGACCGGAGACATCAACGAGGACACGTCCTCGGCCGCGGCGCTTTCGATCTCACCCGGCGACTTGAGCGCCCTGGTCGGTCGAGCCGGCGGAACGATTTCCTGGAGTGCCCTGCCCGGATTGGTGCTCGACGGTTCCCTCGGTTGGCAGGGCAATTTCAACTTCAATGGTGACTACGAGGTCGGCCTGACGAACCAGAAGGCGGACTTCAAGTACGTCGCCGACGATCAGACCATCAACACCGCGTATTACGGTGTCGGCGTGAATTGGAACCCGACCTACAACGTCAACGTGAGCGTGCAGTACGAGGGACGCAACGGCGAAGGCTTCAGCTCGAACATGCTCTACGGTGGTGTTTCGATCGGTTTCTGATGGCCTGACGCTTTTCCGCCCCGCGGGGCGGGCATCTGAGAACCCCCGATCGCCCGGTCTTCGTCACGAAGGCCGGGCGATCTTCTTTCTCTCGACAATCGGGGATCGAGACCGTTGCGAGCGGTAGCATGCTCGCATGGACCAATCCGCTCGATCCCGGGTCGCGAGGTTGTTGTGCGTTGGTTTTCCCGGCGCGGAACCCGACGCCGACCTTGCCGGTCTGGTGGCCGACGGCGTGCGAAGCGTGATTCTGTTCGCGCGAAACGCCGGCCCGAAATCACAGGTCGCCGAGACCATCGCCGCGGTCAAACGGCTTTCGCCGGATCCGGCCGGTGACCCGATCATGGTCTGCGTCGATCAGGAGGGCGGGGGCACCGTCCGGTTCACCGAAGGTTTCGAGCCGCCGCCGCCGATGCGCGACGTCGGCGCCGCGGGACCCGATGCCGCCGCGGTGGTCGGGCGAGGTCTCGCCATGGATCTGCTCTCGGTCGGAATCGACCTTGACCTGGCGCCGGTGATGGACGTCGACAGCAATCCCGCCAATCCCGTGATCGGCCCGCGGTCGTTCGGGACCGAGCCCGGAATAGTCTCCGCGTGCGGCGCAGCGATGATCGATGCGATGCAATCTCGCGGTCTGGCCGCTTGTGCGAAGCACTTTCCCGGTCATGGCGACACCGATCTCGACAGTCATCACGACCTCCCGGTGCTTCGACACGAGATGGATCGGATCCGGGAGATCGAGCTTCCTCCGTTCGCCGCGGCGATTCGGGCCGATGTCGCCGCGATCATGACGACCCACGTGGTCTTCGAGGCGATCGATCCCGGCGTGCCGGCCACCATGAGTCGGGCGGCGATCGAGGGCCTCCTCCGGGGGGAACTCGGATACGACGGCGTGGTCATCTCGGATGATCTGGAGATGGCGGCCATTGCGGAGTCGACCGAGGTCGGCGAGGCGGCGATCCGATCGGTCGAAGCGGGTGTGGATCTGCTCCTCTGCTGTCATCGCCCGGAACGACAACGTCGGGTGCTCGATGCACTGGCCGATGCAGTCACCGAAGGCCGATTGACCGAGGCGAGAATCGACGAATCGATCCGCCGACTCGACCGTCTCTCTTCCGCGTACGTGAAACCTCCGGAGCCATCATGATCGATTCAGGACCCCGACTCGCTCGACCGACCCGCACCCCTCGAACCGTTGCCGCGCTGGGAGCGGCCGTCATGGTCGCCGCGACTTCCGGAGCCGTTGCCGAGGAGCCGCAGAATCTCCTTGAGTCCGTGGTCGCCTCGCCCACCGCACCCGGTCTGCGAGCCTGGCATGATCTCCTGGGCTCGGAACCACACGTCGCCGGTGGCCCCGGAGATGCCGCGGTGATCGACGCCATCGCCGGTGCGTTTCAGGACATGGGTCTGGAGACCGAGGTCTGGCGATTCTCTCCCTTGCTCTGTCGACCGATCTCCGCAAGTCTGACGATCGTCGAGGGGACCGGCGCGGCGGACTCGACCGCGCCTTCGAAGTCCGAGGATCGAGGTCGGCGGCGGCGGGGGATCATGTCGCTTTCGTTGCAGGAGGAAGAACTGCTCGCGGATCCGGCGACGAGGCATCCCGAACTCGATCGCGGTTGGAACGCCTACTCCGGGAGTGGGTTGGTGGAAGCCGGCGTGGTCTACGCCAATCGCGGTCGCCTCGAGGACTTCGCCCGGCTGAAGGAACTCGGAGTGGACTGCACGGGACGCATCGTGCTGGTGCGGTACGGTGGCAACTACCGTGGCTTCAAGGTTCGATTCGCGGAGGAGGCGGGTGCGGCCGGTCTGGTGATCTTCACCGACCCCGGCGATTCAGGCGACGACCGCGGTGCCACCTGGCCCGACGGGGGGTGGGCCAACGACACGTGCATCCAACGCGGGTCCATCGTGACGCTCCCATACAAGGGGGATCCGTTGACCCCGTTCGAGCCTTCGATTCCGGGAGTCGACCGTCTGCGGATCGAGGATGTGGCGCTGCCCACGATTCCCGTGCAACCGATCGGCTATGCCGCCGCGACGCGGATCATGGCGGCGATGACGGGGCCGGTCGTGGAGGATGCGAGCTGGACGGGCGGCCTTGATGTTCCGTATCGGCGGGACGGTGGAGACCTCGAGCTCCGACTTGAAGTGCGGCAGACCCGAGCGATCATGGAGACCGCCAACGTGCTTGGATCGATCCGCGGATCCGAGTCGCCGGACGACGTGGTGATCGTCGGCTGTCACCACGATGCCTGGGGCTTCGGTGCGGCGGATCCGTTGGCCGGGACGATCGTCTTGATGGAGACCGCGAAGGCTTTCGCGACCGCGATGGAGCAAGGCCTTCGGCCTCGGAGAACCGTGATCTTCGCCGCCTGGGGCGCCGAGGAATTCGGGATCATCGGCTCGAGCGAATGGTGCGAAGCCCAACGCGAACGACTCGGCGCGAATGGCGTCGCCTACATCAATCTCGACATGGCGGCGATGGGGACCAGGTTTCGTGCCTCGGCGTCGCCGTCTCTGAGGTCCGCGGTGATCCGGGCCGCTGGACTGGTCGAACAACCCGGCGAGGGCGATCAGACGGTTCGAGACGCGTGGGCTGGAGATCGGGAGGCCCCGAGGCTTGGTGATCTCGGGGGGGGAAGTGACCATGTCGGGTTCCTCTGTCACCTCTGCATCCCAAGCATCTCACTTGGAGCCGGCGGAAGCGCGGGCACGTCCTACCACTCCAACTACGACACGCTGGCCTGGTATCGGTCGACGGTCGGCGAGGACTACGACGGCGCGTTGATGCTGACTCGGCTCTGTGCCGCGCTGACGGCGGATCTCGCCGATGCCGCGGTTCTGCCGATCGAACCCGCGGCGATCGCCCGCGATCTGCCGGGGCGTCTGGAGTCGGTCGGGCAGGCCGCGGAGGAGGCTGGTCTGACCATCGACCTTGCTCCGCTGCACGAGGATCTCGCGGTCCTCGAGCAGGCGCTGCTCGCCGCTCAGGACACCATCGAAATGGCGTTGGAGGAGCCGCAACGGTCAAAGGTCAATGCGGCGCTTCGGTCCTTGGAACGGGCGTGGGGAGAAGATGAAGGGCTTCCTGGTCGTGCCTGGTTCCGAAATGTCTTTGCCACCAGCAATCGAGACAGTGGATACGGGGCCGTGGTTCTTCCTTTGTTCCGCGAAGCGATCGTTGATCAGGATCAGGCGGCGCTGGATCGGGCCCTGCAGCGTTATCAGAACGCTTTTTTACGTCTTGCAGCATCCGCCAGGGCGGTTTCGGGCGGTGCAGAATCCGCCTTGAGAGACTCCTGAGGGCGCCCCGGAGACCGGCCACGCGGTATCTCTCCGGAATGCGGTCTCTCCGCCGGGGAGGATTGCATGAAAATCGGCCCTTATGGCATGGAAACAAGCGTTTCTGGTGCTATCGTGAAGAGTGCGAGATTGATGTTCTCGTCGCAACTTTCATGGCGTTGAGTCAGAATCAATGCGGAACAGTGGCGAAGCATCGGAACCTTTTTGTGGTCTGCAACGTCATATTCAGTGGCGAAGCAGAGTGCTCACTCGCTTCGTTCGTGTCTCGCTTGATTCGTGTCAAACGCTCAACAGTCCACTTTCGGAAAGTCCTTACACCATGTCGATCCGTCGCAATCTTCTCACCGCCGCCGCCGTCTTCGCCGGTCTCATGAGCAGTGGCGTGGCTTCCGCTCAGACTCTCTCGACGAAGTTGTTCGTTGCCGGGCTTGCTCGGCCGATCTTCATCACCCAGGCCCCTGGCGATGACTCTCGGCTCTTCATCATCGAGAAGCAAGGCCGAATTCGGATCTTCAACACCGAGACCGGGACGCTGAACAGCGACTACTTCATCAACCTCGACTCGATCATCACGGGTGGCACCTCGACCAGCAGCGAACAAGGCCTGCTTGGGCTCGCCTTCCACCCGGACTACCAGAACAACGGCTACTTCTACGTCAACTACACCGCGGTCGCCGGTGGTGGTGATACCGTTGTTCGTCGGTACTCCCGCGGTGCGGATGCGGATCACGCGACCACGTCCGGTGCTTTGACGCTGCTCACCATCAACCAGCCGTACTCGAACCACAACGGTGGCATGATCGCCTTCGGCCCGAACGACGGCTATCTCTACATCTTCACCGGTGACGGTGGTTCCGGCGGCGACCCCGGCGACCGTGCTCAGAACATCTCGAGCTCGCTCCTCGGCAAGACGCTCCGCATCGATGTCGATGGTGGAACGCCCTACGCCATTCCGCCGAGCAATCCCTTTGCAAGTGGTGGTGGCGAACCGGAGATCTGGAACTACGGCCTTCGAAATCCCTGGAGATCCACCTTCGACATGGCGAACGGAAATCTGTACATCGCCGACGTCGGCCAGAACAGTCGTGAAGAAATGGACTTCCAGCCGGCCGACGCGCCCGGTGGTGAGAACTACGGCTGGCGTTGCATGGAAGGCGCCAGTTGTTACACGAATTCGAGCGGTTGCACCTGCAATGCTTCGAACCTCGTGGATCCCTTCTTCACCTACGGCCACAATTCCTCGGGCGGGTACTCGATCACCGGCGGATATGTCTATCGAGGCTGTGAGATCCCCGAACTCGACGGCACCTATTTCTTCGCTGACTACGGCACCTCGAACTTCTGGTCGGCGACTCGGAACAAGAACGGCACCTTCAACGTCCAGAGCCGAACTTCGGAGCTCCGCTTCTCGAGTGACGGTGGCGGGACCCTCAGCAACATCGCGAGTTTCGGGCAGGATCTGCAGGGGGAGATCTACATCTGCTGCCAGTCCCTCGGTCGGATCTACAAGATCATCCCCGCCAGCGGCGAGGTCGACTGTGGACCGGGCCCGATTCCCGGCGACTTCAACGAAGACGGTTTGGTCAACGGTGCTGATCTCGGTTTCTTCCTCTCGCAGTGGGGACAGCCGGGCGGCGCCGCCGACCTGAACTTGGACGGCATCGTCAACGGAGCTGATGCAGGCATCCTGCTCTCGAACTGGACCGGCTGATCCCCGTTCCACCGTTCCCCTTCTGAATTCAACGCGAGCCCGGTCGTATCGACCGGGCTCGCGTTCTTTCCCCCTTCATCGAATCGTGGTCGAACGGCGGCCCGGCGAAGTCCGTGGAGCATCTACACTATGTGAATGAAAGCCCATCTCACCTTCTTCTTCGCTCGCGCTCTTCCACTTGTGGCAATCTTCGGCCTGATCGCGATTCCCGCCGGATGTGACGAGGCTTCGCCGCTTCCGGCCTCGGTCGATTCGACGGGCGGAACAAAGCCTCTGGCTGAGACGAGTGCCGGTACGGCGGCGCCTCCCGCGAGCTCCACTCGGGTCAGCGGCTCCGAAGACATGCTCGTGCCGGGTGGGTATCTGAAGATCTCTCCCGCGTTGGTGGACTTCGGCGCGGTCGGTCCCGGGACCATTCACCCCACGACTTTTCAGATCGCGAACATCGGAACGCAGGACGTGGTCGTCGAGAGCGTGACCCCCAGTTGTGTCTGCACCACGCTCACCGACCTCGCCGGGGTGACGATCCCCGCCGGTGGAACGATGGAGATGTCCGCGTCGTTGGACGCCCCCCGGCAGCCGGGGGAGAAGGAGGCGAAGGTCTTCCTTCGAATCGCCGGCGTGGACTCGGTCGCGATGGTGAAGATCAAAGGCATGGTGACGCTGTCCATCCAGCCCACACCGACCTACGTCGACGCGCTCAAAGGCGTCACGAGCGGCGTCATCGATCTGGCATCCCAGGACGGCAAGCCCTTCTCGGTCATCGCGTCGAACGGATCGCCGCCGAGCTTCGTGGGATTCGACCCCACGGTGGATCAGCCTCGCAGTTCCTATCGATTGAAGTGGTCGATCGCGGGAGTCGCCGGGCCGTCGATTCCGCGCTGGTGGATCTTCACGACGGATCGGGCCGACTGCCCGCTGGTCCCATGCCGACTTCGGAATGAAAACACCGGAGCGCGTCGAGACATGGCGCGAATGACCCGGCATTGGATCATCGACGAGGATTTTCTGGATCTGGGATCGGTCCGCATCGGGCAGCCGATCGATCTGACCTGTGTCATCAAGCACTACAACCCCCGTGGCGGAGGCGCGGTCCAGCAACCCAACTGGTGGCAGGTGCTTGGAGTCACCAGCGCATCGCCCCAGTCGCTTCGGGCTGAATTCAAGGGTGTCGTGAGGCTCAATGAGGAAGAAGCGGAAGTACGCATCCAGATGACGCCGACCGGGCCGCCATCGGATCTGCTGGTCGGTTTCATCGGCATCAGGACTTCGACCGGAAACGGCCTTCTTGAAGTCGCCGCGAAGGTCGTTCGATGATCGAGGCCACGAAGTTCAGCGATCGCCGGGGCGGGGATGTCGTGGAGCTGTTTCGCGCCGCTGCGGACGCCATGCTCACCGCGCCGAATCGTGATGGGTGCATTTCAAAGATTCCGGCTCGCGGCCGTCTTCTCGCAACGGGTGATCTCCATGACAATCCGATGCACTTCGCGAAGGTGATATCGCTCGCTGCGTTGGACGCTGATCCGGATCATCATGTGATCCTGCAGGAACTGATTCACGGCGAGCGCACCATGAACGGGCTCGACCTCAGTTATCGCATGTTGGTCAAGGTCGCCTTGTTGCTGCTCGAGCATCCCGGCCAGGTGCATCCGCTTCTGGCGAACCACGAACTGGCGCAGATGGCAGGTCATTCGGTCTCGAAGGGTGGGGGCTGCATGACGACCCGCTTCACCGAAGGGCTCGAATTCGTCTTTGGAGACGACGCCGAGGATGTGGCGGAGGCGATGGGCGTCTTCGTGCGAGCCTTGCCGCTCGCGGCTCGGACCGATCATGGAATCTTCTGTTCGCATTCGTTGCCCGGGCCGGCGATGATGTCGCGATTCGATCTGGACATCGTCGATCGTGGGCTCGGTCCGGAGGACTATCTTCCGCTTCAAGGAAGTGCTTGGATGATGGTCTGGGGTCGAGGTCATACGGCGGAACAGATGGAGGCCATCGCCGATCGATGGGGCGTCAAGCTCTTCCTGCTCGGCCATGCCTTCGTAGAAAACGGAATCGAGATCGGGGGCCCGCGGACCATCCTGCTCAACACCGATCATGAGCGGGCGGCGGTTCTGCCGATCGATCTCGGGGAAGCTCCACCGACGGTCGAGACGGCCATGTTCTCGTCGATCCCGCTCGCGGCGATGGGATCGCAGGCATGAATCGGGATGCCGAGACGGAGTCTTCCGGCATGAGACTTCCGATGCTGGCCATCGAGCTTTCCCAACGTGCTGGAGGCGCGGCGGTACGCCACGCGGACGGGACGACCCGGGTCGCGGAGTTCGAAGGCGGACGACGCGATCGCGATGACGTTCTTCCCGGGATCGAGTCGGTGCTGGCCGACGCGGGCATTCAAGCCGCGTCGCTTGCGGCGGTGGCCGTGGATGTCGGCCCGGGAGGATTCACAGGACTTCGAATCTCCATCGCGGCGGGGCAGGCGATCGCGGAGGTCGCGTCCGCCGTGGTCATCGCGGTTCCTGCAGCGCTGGTCGCGGCCGGATCGACTCCGGGCATGGCGGCCAGGACCGGCGTGGTCATCGTCTGTGCTGCCGCCAAAGGTGGCACGGTGTGGTGTTCTCGACTGACGCGAGTCACGATCGATGAGCCTTGGAGGATTCTGGGAACGCCCGGGATCGTGGACCGACTCGCCGGCGACGCCGAGCCTTCCGCGATTCTGGCGGATGAGCATGTCGATCCCGCGCTGCTCGAGGAGCTCCGACGGTCCGGAGTTCCGATCGATCCCCCCGTCTTCCATGCGTCGGTCCTCGCGGACATCGCCATGCAAGGCGGACCGGACGTGCAGGTCCTGGACGATCCGGCGATGCTCCTTCCGCTGTATCCCCGAGAGCCGGAAGCCGTGCGGATGTGGCGGGAACGCCCGGGCCGATAATCCACGGCGACCTGTCACAACCCGCAGACCTTGACTGAATCGCCACCGGCAGGCGGTCGATGTCTCTCGAGACAGCCATTCGGAATCGGCTCGCCGTGATTCCCGGAGCTGGTCAGGAGACACGTTGCATGACCGACAAGGATAGAAAACGATCACTCGCGGAGAAGCAGGTCCTCACGACGGGAGAGGCCGCTGAAATCTGCAGATTGAGCCAGCAGACGATCATCCGCTGTTTCGACAACGGTCGTCTCACGGGATTTCGCGTTCCGGGTTCCCGCTTCCGCCGCATCCCGAGATCGGAACTGATTCGCTTCATGCGGATCAACGACATTCCGGTCGATCTGCTCGATGAGGATCGTGTTCGCATCCTCGTGGTGGACGACGATCCAAGCATCGTTCGAATCGTCGAAGAGATGCTCGGTCGCGAGGATCGTTTCGAGGTCCGCACGGCATCCACCGGTTATGACGCAGGAATGATGACCAAGGAGTTTCGTCCGAACATCCTTCTGCTCGACTACATGCTCCCGGACGTGAACGGCAACATCGTCTGCGAACGCATCAAATCCGATCCCGAGCTCGCCGGGACCCGGATCATCGTCATCTCCGGCGTGGTTCGACGGGAAGAGATCGATGGCCTGCTCGAAGCCGGGGCGGACGCCTTCATTCCCAAGCCATTCCAGGTCGAGGAACTCATCGAGAAGATCGACGGACTGATCGTCACCTGAAGGGCATGGGCTCATGAAGGATGCATCACTTGCGGAACGCGTTCGGAAGGTGATCGGCAGGATCGATGCGATCCCGGCGCCTCAAGCCGTCGCGTTGCGATTGTTCGAGGCGACCTCCTCGGCTCGCACCAGCGCGGATGAAGTCGTGGCGATTCTCGCTTCGGATCCGGCCCTGGCCGCCCGGGTGATTTCGCTCTGTCGGCGGTGCAATCACGGACTTTCCGCGGAGGTCGAGTCTCTGGAGCAGGCGGTCGTTCTGCTCGGGTTTGAAGAAATTCGAGCCGCGGTGCTCTCGATCGAGATCTGCGGGCTGTTGGGGACGAGCGAACTGGATGGAATCGCGATCGGGCTTCGCCGGCATGCGGTCCTGACTGCTTCCATCGCCCGCATCGCGGCGCAGCGTCTTCCGGGACTGGATGACATCGAACCGTCCACCGCGTTTCTGGCCGGGCTTCTGCGTGACCTGGGACATCTGGTGCTTGTGTCGGCGATCCCCGAACCCATGGAACGCCTTGCAGAGTCCGCGACCCTTCTCAACTCGGACTTCAATGACACGCTTCGCCGCGTGATCGGAGTGGATGGCGGCACGGTGGGGGCGCGGATCGCTCGAAACTGGCATCTCCCGGGCTTTCTCGAGGCCGTCGTGACGAGTTCCGGGCGAGGTCCGGCCGGAATCGCCGATACGGGAAACCGCCGTCTTGAACTGCTCGTCGGATTCGCTGATGCCGTCGCGAGGCGGTGCGGACTGGAGTCCATCGGCCGCCGACCGGGGGTCGGGGTGGTTCGAGCCTACGAGGAAGCCCTTGGATGCACCTGTGCGGATCTCGACTCCTGGCTTCCCGAAGCGATGGAGATGGCGACCGAATCGGCCTCCATGCTCGGGCTCGAGATGGCGTCGTTCAACCGAGCGATCGTGAACGCGTCTCCCGAGATCAGAGGCGACTCGGAACGAGCGTCGGTTCGGGGTGATCTCGCGGGCTCCGCCTGGCCGGTTGATTGCACCGAGTCCCTTGAGACGGTGTGGTTTCTGAATCGAGTCGCCGCCGCCGAGTCTCGGAACGAAGTCGAGGCGGTGATGCTTGATTCCGCCCGGCGCACCGACCCGGAAGCGTCGATGAGAATCGTGTTTCGACGAGATGATCGGTGGCTCGCGTCAGCGACGGTCGACGAAGTGAGTCTGGAACCACCTGAAGAACCCCTCGAGTGGTTGAGAGGGTCCATGGGTGAACGAGGGGCTCACGCCGAAATCGCCATCTTCGGTCTTCCGCAGGACGGATTGATGATCGGACTGGACTCGAATTCCTCGCCGGGGCCGAGTCTCGTGGCGGCTTGGAAGTGGAGTCATGAGCACGCGAGGAGATTCGAACGACTCGAATCGGCCGGTGAGGAGGCCGTGCTCGCCGCCCGACAGGAGATCGAATCCGCACGTCGAATTGCGAAGCTTGATGCGGACGCGACTCTGGCGGAGATCGCTGCCGGGGCTGCTCACGAGATGAACAACCCGTTGACGGTGATCTCCGGCCGTGCCCAGATTCTCTGTGGAAGAAGTGGCGATTCCTTCGTGGACGCGGGCATCGAGGAGATCGCCGGTCAGGCGAAGGTTCTCGCGAGGATCGTGCGAGGCCTGCATCAGCATGCCACCGGTGCCGCGATCGCGATGGAAAGAACCACCTCGCATCGGATTCTCGAGGCATGCGCGGAAGCTGCGCGGTCGGAAGTCTCCGGGCAACATCGGATCGTGATCCAGGGCGAGAAAAGCGAGGTCGGACTGTGCGTTGACGTCCGGAGAATCGCCGAGATAGCGATCGAAGCGGTTCGCAATGCCTGCGAGGGCAAGGAAGACGTCTGTATTCGAATACGAGGTTCAATCGACCCGCTCGATGGCCGATGGTCTCTTTTGGTTGAGGACGACGGTCCAGGCTTCGGGCATACGGCGCTCGAACACGCCTTCGATCCCTTCTTCAGCCAGAAGACCGCCGGACGGCGGACAGGCCTCGGCCTCACCGTCGTCCGTCGAATCGCGGAAGCGCATGGAGGCTCGGCCTCGGTGCACAACCGGACCGAGGGAGGGGGATGCCTCGTGGTGTCCCTGCCGATCCAGAGTCCGGATGAGACGACTCGAACCGCTGCGTGATGCGGATGAACAGGAGCAGGGGAGCCAACGATGAACTTCGAACCTGAGATGCCCGGCATGAACACGCGATCTTCGGATGGAACCAAGCGTTCGCAGTACCGAGTACTGATCTGTGCCTCCCGGCCGGAGACACTGACGCTGACGGCGCTTCTGGAAGCCGCCGATGGAACGTATCGATGCACGGTGACCCCGAGTGTCGAAGAGTTTCGAAAACGGCTTCTTGAAGACCGATGCGAGGTGATTCTGATCGCCGCGGATGATGTCGATTCAGAACTGGCAAATGACGTCCGCCGGCTTCAGCCGCACGCTTCGATGGTCTTCGCCGCCCCCTCCGTCGGGGTTCAGGATCTGACCAAGGCGATGCAGGCGGGTGCCGTTGATTTTCTGACCGGCCCTCTGAATGCAGAGGAGGTCGAGGAGCGAGTCGGTCTCGCCGCGAATCGAAGCATCGAGCTCGTCGAGCGTGAAGAGCGAATGCACCGACTCCGAAGTCTGAGCCGCCGGCTGAAGTCTGAATCCAACGGCGTCACCGACCTCGCCGATCTCGAGGCATCGACAACCGACCCGGCCGCCGAGGAACTGATCGTCCCGGACTCATCCGACGCACTGGACGAGGATCGTCGTCTCGATGAAGTGGCGATGTGCAGCGAGTTCCGAACGCTCATTCGACAGGAGCTCGACGTCGAGGACCTTCTCCGGACGGCGCTCGAGTATCTGCTGGTGAAGACAGGACCGACGAACGCGGCCGTCTATCTCGCGGGAGGCGATGAATCCTTCGGACTGGGCGCGTACGTCAACTGCGATCTCAATCGAAAGTCGGTCGAGCCGATGCTGAAGCGGCTTTGTGATGAAGCCTGCCCGGCGATCGCGGAGCACACCGACGTACTCCGGTTCGAGGATGCGAACGAGTTCATCGCGGAGTGCGAGCTCGGCGCCGAGGTGTCCACGGACATCGAGATGGTCGCCGTTCCGTGCCACTTCGATGGCGAGTGTCTCGCCGTGATGTTCCTCTTCCGAAGTGCGGACGATGCATTCGAGGATTCCGTCGCTCAGACGCTTGATGCCTTGCGGGAGATTCTCGCAGAGCAGCTCGCGACTCTCATTCGCGTGCACAATCGGCTGGAGAACAACTGGCCCGAGGAAGCCGTCGACGAAGACGACGATCTCGGCTGGGACGATCTCGCAGCCTGACCGGGTCGAAGAAGTGCTTCGGATTTCGCAGGGATCAGGACGCGGGGTTCGTGTTCGGTTCCGAGGAAGGCTCGCGAACCAGGACGGTGACTCCGCCGGTCACTCGCTGCCCCTTCGAGACGAGGACCTCGACTCCCGGCCGGTCACGAACGATCAGTTCCGTCGTCGAACCGAACTTGATCATGCCGAATCGGGCGGCGCGGGCGACTCGATCCCCCGGAACCAGTGGGCAGACGATTCGTCGAGCGATGGCCCCCGAGACCTGTCGGACGCCGATCGGCTCGCCGCGATCCGATTTGAAGACGATCAGATTCGATTCATTGACCTTGGCGGATTCCTCGGTGCGGGCATCGAGATATCGGCCCGGTCGATGCGTGACCGAGACGACTTCCGCATCGCAGGGGGCGCGGTTGATGTGAACATCGAGCACGCTCAGGAAGATTCGAACCAGTACTGCGGGTTCGCCGTCGGTCGCTTCATGGCCGTCGAGTCGTTCGACCAGACTGACCTTTCCGTCCGCGGGTGAGATCAGGTCATGGACGTCCTGAGTGGCGGGGCGTCTGCCAAGAGGGTCTCGGAAGAAGCCGGCGATGGCGATCCAGCAGATGCCGATGGGGACGAGGCCCCACCAGAGGCCGAAAAAGACCGCAGGGATCGCGATCAAGACCGCGAGCGCGGTCGCGATTCCCCATTCGCGTCGGCCGTATCTGCTGAGAAGCACGGAACGGTGCCCAATCGATGTCGGTCGGCTGCAGGCGATGCCTGAAGCCGGTGGATCACTCGGAAGCCTTGCCGATGAAGAATCCGAGCAGGCCGAAGATGATGAGGCCGCCGATGAGACCGCCGAACCAGATCATCATGCCGCCGGTCATCATTTCCGCGAGTGCGGGAAGGGTGCCGCTGGAACCCACGAATGCCATGAGCGCCACGAGACAGAGTGATGCCACCGCGACGATGCCCATGCCGACGCCGAGTCCGGACCAGCCGCCTTCGTAGGATTCGACGACCATCGGCACACCACCCATGGGCATGCCGCCACCAAGGTTGTTTCCGCCACTCTCTGCGCCGGCCGCCTCGAAGAGGCCGCTGGAGCTTGAAGGGATCGCCGGATCGTCATCGTTTGAGTAGACCTCGTCGAGAAGTTCGGCACCGAGCGAGGTGTCGTCGGACTCCCGGGTCAGGTCGAGCAGGCCACTTCCGCTGCCGACGGTCTCCAGCGAGAGATCGTCTTTGAGAAGGTCGTCACCCGAGGCTTCGCTCTCGAATGCACTGATGCCGGTTCCCATGCCGCTTCCCGCGAGGAAGCTGTCATCCGCACCGGCGGTGTTGGAGTCTTCGAGTCCGATCTCTCCGCTCATCTCAAGCGAAACGTCATCGCTGTCGATCCCGGGCGCGGAGCCACTCAGTCCGAGCGAGTCGGCTTCGCCGCTGTCTTCGAGATTGATGGAGAGGTCGCCGATGTCGTCGGTCGAGGAGATCATGTCGATCTGCTCGACGCGGAACATGTCCTGATTGTCCTGCTTGAAGGACTGGACTTCGCCGCTCTTCGCCATTGCCATGAGCTCGTCCACGGACTTCCCGAGCTTGCCAGCGGCCTCTTCGGCCGAATAGAACATCTTCGCCATCGGATCTACGTCTCCTGGGCCAAAGGCCCGGTCGCGGTCGAGTCGTGGTACGAGGAGGCCGGATTCGGCCCACCTTCCTACCTTCGAGGATCACGGAGGCTACCCCGAGTCCGAGGCCCCCGCAAGGCGGGATTCGCACGCATGTCTCGGTGGTTCCCCTCCGGATGGTCTTCTTGGGCCACAATGTCCGAATGTCCGGTTCACAGACCCAAACCGAGCCCGAGTTCGGTCATTCACGACCCCCGCGATTCAGGGCCGCAGAAAGCGTCGCCCGGGCTCTGGAGGGGTGGTTTCCGCGTCATCGCCGGAAACTCCCGTGGCGTGAGAACCGCAGCCCCTGGCGAACCCTGGTGAGCGAGTTGATGCTTCAGCAGACTCAGGTCTCACGGGTTGAAGAACGTTTCGAGAGTTTTCTCGGCCTGTTTCCAGATGCTCGCGCCATGACCGAGGCGGGTGAGGACGCCGTGGTCGCGGCATGGGAGGGTCTGGGGTACTACCGCCGAGCCCGACTGCTCCACGCCGCCGCGGTCCGGATCTGCGAGGTTCATGGGGGCCTGGTGCCGGATTCGATCGACGCCTTGCTCGCCCTTCCTGGTGTCGGTCGGTACACGGCAGGATCGATCGCTTCCATCGCATTCGGCCTCCGGGCGCCGATCGTCGACGGCAACGTGATTCGAGTGGTGGCCCGCCTCGAGGCGGTCGATGCCACGGCGGACGACCCGTCGCTGGTGGCGCGGTGTTGGGATCGGTCTGAGGCGATGGTGGAGGTCGCGACATCGCCGGGAGTTCTGAACGAGGCGTTGATGGAACTTGGTGCGACCGTCTGCACGCCGGCGGCACCGGCGTGCGATCGTTGTCCGATTCGGAGGGAGTGCGCCGCGTTCAAGACGGAAGACCCATCGGCCATCCCTCGGCCGAAGCGACGGCCGGTTCGACAGGAAGTTCATCTTCACACCGTCGTTCTTCGGCGGGGCGATCGCGTGCTCCTCCGGCAGCGGCCGCCCGAGGGGATCTGGGCGGGACTCTGGGAGTTGCCTTCACTCGAGGACGTCGCTCGACTCGATCTTCCGGCGATCGAATCCGGGTTCGATTTCCGGATCGTCGACCTTCGCCCGCTCGAGACCTTCAAGCGGCTTCTGACCCATCGAGCGGTGCACTTCCACGTCTACGAGGGATCGACTCGGATTCGCCGTGGTCACTGGTGCGATCAGTCGGCGGCGTCCGGACTCGCAATGGCGAAACCCATGCGATCTCTGATGGATCGACGCGTCTGGCGTTGATCGTCGGGTGGTCAGTTTCCGGAGCCGACGGCCGCGAGCACTTCGCCTTCGTCGCGTTGATCCCGATCCTCTCGTCCGCCGGGGTAGGCGATTCGAGAATGGTAGATCGCGCAGAGGCTCTTGATGATCGAATCTTCGATCACTCTCAGATCACGGAAGGTCAGATCGGAGTCGTCCAGTTGGCCATCGTCGAGTCGGCGTCGGCTCATCTTTCGCACCAGTGATTCGATGCGGCTCGGTGTCGGATCGCCCATGGCGCGGGTGGCACTCTCGATGCCGTCGCAAAGAAGCAGGATCGCGGCTTCGCGGGTCTGGGGCTTCGGTCCCGGATAGCGGAATTCGAACTCGTCGACCTCGCCACCTTCGTCGGCGGCCTTCTCGCGCGCGGCGTGGAAGAAGTACTCGACGAGCGATGTGCCGTGATGACTTTCGATGAAGTGACGGAGGACTTTCGGCAGGCCGTATTCCTGAGCGAGCTCGAGTCCGTCCTTGACGTGTCCGATGATCACCAGAAGGCTCATGGCCGGGCTGAGTTTGTTGTGCTTGTTGCTGCCGCCGCCCTGGTTTTCGATGAAGTACTCGGGCTTGTTCAACTTTCCGACATCGTGATAGAGCCCGCCGACATAGACCAGGCGGCTGTCGGCGCCGATCGCTTCCGAAGCGTTCTCCGCGATGGAGGCGACGGCCAGCGAGTGGTTGTAGGTGCCGGGGGCCCGGGCCTGCAGTTCACGAAGCAGAGGC
This sequence comes from Phycisphaera sp. TMED9, assembly GCA_002167845.2. Classification (GTDB taxonomy): domain Bacteria; phylum Planctomycetota; class Phycisphaerae; order Phycisphaerales; family SM1A02; genus UBA12014. The sequence continues at coordinate 39,107 of NHBO02000001.1, forward strand.
TGGCGGGTATCCCGCAGCTCGGCGAGGGTGAGGCCGGTGGTGATGTCGAAGAGTTTCTCGATGCTCGGCATGATTCCAAGCATGAAGAAGCCGGCGAAGAGTGTGCCGGCCCCGGCGAAGGCCGCCTGCACCATGACCTGCATCGGAGCGCCCGGCGTGTCCAGAGGAACGGCGGCGAGGCCCTGAGCCAGAAACACCACGACGGCGACGATGCCGGAGAGCACCGACGCTCGAACGAATGCGCCTCGATTGGGAATCTCTTCCAACTGGAACGCGAGTACCGAGCTGACCGCGAGAAGGGCGATGGCATCGATCGTGTGTCCGCCGATCGCGACGGTGATCGACACCGCTCCGAGAAGGCCCGCGAAGATCGCGATTCGTCGGTCGTAGGCGAGGGTCAGCGTGATCGCGAGAATCGAGATGGCGAGGGCCGCCCCGAAGGGGGTCAGCCGTGGGAAGGCCACTGCGAAGAACGTGCCGAGTGCCGTGCATCCGACGAGAAGCAGAAGGACCGCGGACAGTCGGGAAGTGCTTCGAGCGATTCGGGGATAGAACGTGGTTCCGTGTCCGGCGAGCAGGACGACCACCACCAGACCCAGGAACATCCAGCCACCGATCCGGCTCCAGGTTCCGCGGATGCCGCCTTTCTCGAGGGCGTTGGCAAGAGCCAGTCCACCGATCTCGATGCCGGATGCATCGAGGATGTCGCCCCGGGCGTAGATGACTTCGCCGGCGGCATGTTCGATGAACACGTCGGCGACCCGGTCGGCGGCTTCGTCCGCCGCGAGGGTGGTTGCCGCGGGATCAAAGAGCACCGTCGGGCCCGGACGGTTGATGATCGCGGCGATGATGATCTCCGCCGCATCCCGTGGGAATCCCGAGTAGCGAGCGAGTTTGATCAGGCTCTGCCGGACGCTCGTGGTCATGCCGTCGGGGACGAGTTCGATGGCCCGCTGCACGGTCACTGCGGTCGACCGATCCTGAGGTTGCGGGGCGTTGATCTGGCCGTCGCTCGGCGTCGAGGCGGTCTCGCCATCCGGTTGGATCGAGTCATTCCCCGGCAGAGGTTCGGTCGAGGCCGTCTCGATGGGCAGTGGGGGAAGGACCCTCCGGGTCGAGACCGTCGTGAACTTCTGAAACTCCAGCGTTTCCAAGAGTGGTTCGCTCTGCCAGAGGGCATCGACGAATTCGTCCACCGACTCCCGCCAGGTCGGCGAGGGGCCATCCGGGGTCTGGTACCGCTGCAACACCGAGAGAGAGGCGTCGGTGAGTCCGAACTGGTCCTGCAATCCAGGATCGACGTCGTCGAGGATGAGCGCGGAACGAACCGCGACCGGCAGGCCCATCAGTTTGGCCCGAAGATCGGCGAGATAGGTCGAATCCGCGTTGTAGAACCGAGGTGCCGCACGGCGTGCCTCATCTCTTCGGCGTTGAGTCTCCGCGTCGTCGAGGACGCTGAACGCCAGCGGGTTCACGAGGCTGTCCGTGGCGACCTCGCCGGGCCAGACCCGAGGTTGAGTCCGTGCCCAGGTGGTCACCACCGTGAGCAGCATCGCGGCCACGATCGTGGCAAGGAGTCCGTTCACGAAGAGCGGTTGGCGCGCGATCTCGCCGACGGTCGGCCCCTTGGGCCGGATTGCCGCGGAGATGCGGCTCCGTCTGTTCGAACGCGGCTTGAAGATGCGAGAGAGTGGTCCGATGGGTGCAGTTCTCTTCGGTCGGGGTCATGCGAGATCGGTCGGAATGGCGATCATCCGAATTTTAGCGGCGGGCACGAAGTGAAATCACCTTGGGCTCGCTGGCTCCATCACTTGGTATCGACCAATTCAGGTCTTGAGACGGATGAGAGGCCGCCTCAAGCATCCAAGAAGGCCGGAAAGGGGATGATGCGGGGGAAGATTCGGATTATCGGACAACATGCGAGTCCTCTCCATTCTTCCCCCGGATCGCGTGGATCGGATCATCAACCGGCCGAGCGGGGGGCATCTTGGGAGCCTCTCATCGGGGTACCATCGCCTCGTCATGCTCCAACGGACTTCTCGCCATCTCTTGCACTGTTCCGCCGCCGGGATTCTGGCGATCGCGATCGCCTCGGCGATCGGAGGTTGCGGTGCCGATCCACAGCCGGCCGCGGCCTCGAATGAGGACTTCACGGGCTCGGGATTGGAGTCCGCCTCCAGCGTCATTGATGATCGATGGGCGTCGGTCGTCCTGGACGCGTCACAGCGGGCGGAGGTCCGGGACATCCTTCGGGGTGCCGTCTCGGGCGAGACGGTTCCACTTGGCACCGCGGTTTTCGGTATCCGTTTCGAGGATGTTCCCCGGGCGATTCTGACGGCCGCTCCCACGGTCGAGATGGCCGTGATGAGACAGGCTTTCATTCCCGCGATCGCGTCGGTGACGTTTCGGGATGCTTTCGGTCAGGAAGCGGTGGCGAGCATCGATCTCGGTCGGATGACGGCGCTCTCGACGGTTCGGTATCTGGTTCCGGGCGATGACGTCGCGAGGCCGAGGTCGAGGATGCTCGATGCCATCAACGGCCTGCTCTGGTCGGACGGCAACTTCTTTGCAGGATCGACCGCCCACCGCCTCGCATCCGCACGGGCGGAGGTGGAAGGAGTCGAGGCGTTGCGAATTCTCAAGGAGGCGGTCGAAGAGGCGGGAGGCACGTTGCTCTCAAGTGCATTCGAACCGGAGAAGTACGAGATCGACCTCTTGATGCTCGACGATGAGCCCGCGCGACTCGAGGTTCGGCGTGAACCCGATCCGCGAGTGCTTTCCTGGACCGCCCATGCGGGGACTTTTTCGTCGCCGGAGAAGGCCTCGGATCTCGGCTCCGCGTTCGAGAAGGCGCTTCGGGAATGGGGCAGGACCCCGATGCCCGCGGAAACACGGGACGTCGCGACCGAGAAGAACTGATCGAACGTCGCCGGCTCGGTCCGCTCTGCATTCGATTCAGTCGGACCGGATCATCGACTCGATGGTCGAGGCGGCTCGAAGCAGCTTTGACTCACCAAAGGCGGGCGTTTGAAGATGGATTCCCATGGGAAGGGTCTCGCCGTCCTGTTCCACCGAACCCCCGGGAATGGAGATCGCCGGGATTCCGGCGATGTTCGCGTTGACGGTGTAGACGTCGTTGAGATACATCGAGATGGTGTCGAGGCCGGCGCCGATTTGGAATGCGGGGCTCGGCGAGGTCGGGCCGAGAAGGATGTCGCACTTCGCGAATGCGGAGTCGAATTCCTGCTTGATCAGCCGTCGGACTTGTAGTGATCGCTTGTAGTAGGCGTCGTAGTAGCCTGCGCTGAGGACGTAGGTCCCGAGCATGATTCGGCGTCGGACTTCCGGACCGAACCCCTCGCTTCTGGTCCGGGCATAGAGCTCTTCGAGGCTCTCGCCCGGTCGGGGCTCGGCACGATAGCCGTAGCGAATGCCGTCGTACCGGGCGAGATTGCTGCTCGCTTCCGCCGGCGCGATGACGTAGTAGGTCGAGATGCCGTAGTCGGTCATTGGAAGATCGACGTCCACGATCGTGGCGCCCGCTTCCCGAAGAGAGTCGATGGTCTGTTCGAGCCTCTCCGTGACGCCGGGGTGATTTCGATCCGTGCAGTGTTCGCGGGGGATCCCCACTCGAAGGGTCGAGGGGTCGACCGGCCCGTCGGCGAGAGACGGCTCGATGGCGAGGTCCGAAGTGGTGGCGTCATTCGAGTCGATTCCGCCAAGCACTTCGTAGATCAACGCCGCATCACGAACGCTTCGCGCCAGAGGGCCGATCTGGTCGAGACTGGAACCGAAGGCAACCAGCCCGTAGCGCGAGATCCGCCCGTACGTGGGTTTGAATCCGACGCAACCGCAGAAGGCGGCGGGTTGCCGGATCGACCCGCCGGTGTCCGAGCCGAGCGCCGCGTCGGCGATCCCGGCCCCGACCGCCGAAGCGCTTCCGCCGCTTGATCCGCCGGGGACGCGGTCCTTCCCGTGTGGATTCCGCACCGGACCCCAGGCGCAGGTCTCCGAAGAGGAGCCCATCGCGAACTCGTCCATGTTGGTCTTGCCGACCAGGGTCGCGCCGGCCTCGCGGAGTCGAGTGATCACCGTCGCGTCGTAGGGTGATCGGTAGTTCTCGAGCATCCGTGAACTGCAGGTGGTGCGTCCTTCGGTCGTGCAGAGATTGTCCTTGATCGCCATGACGGATCCGGCGAGTGGCCCGGGATCGTCGCCGGCGGCGAGTCGGGTGTCGATCGACTGAGCCGTCGCTCGTGCGGAGTCGGCGAAAATCTCGTGATAGGCATTGAGTGTCGAGTTCGAAGACTCGATCTCGGTGATGAGGGACTCGAGCCGGTGCGCCGTGGAGGTCTCGGCGTTCCGAACCTGATGGACTCGTGCGGTGAGATCGTCTTTGGGGTCGACGAACGGATCGGAGGGGTTGTCTGAGTGAGGTGTGGTCATCGGGTGGATTCACGAGCGATCAGGCTCCGCCCTCCCCGAGGACCTTCGGAACGGCGATGAAGGGGCCTTCGGTCTTCGGTGCCATGGCCAGGAGGACATCGCGATCCAGCGTCGGGCCTGGTTCATCCTCCGCGAGGCGATTCACCGTGTCATGAGGCCGTGGCATCGGCTCCACGCCTTCCACGTCGAGATTCTGGAGATTCGCGACGTGCTCGAGCACCGCCAGAAGGTCGTTCCTCGCCGAGTCGAGGGCGGGGGCGTCGAGGGCGAGTCGTGAGAGGCTTGCGACCTTGGCCACGTCCTCAGGAGTCGGTGGTGGATTTGAATCGGAACTTGTCATGACGCGAAGAGTAACGGTCCGCGGCGACCTTGGCGGTTGAGTTACCATTGTCGGTCCGATCCTCGGGCCTTTCGGGTCCGTCGGGGAGGGCCATCGCCGGTGCTGGTGGCTCCTTCGTCCCTGCGGTAAACCGTTCTTCTCCTGTCCTCCTCCCGGGCCTCGCTCCCGGACCTCGCTCCCGGATTGTCAACGTGACCCAGCCCCGCCGAGCTCTCGCCGTTTCCGTCATCACCAGAGTTGTCGTGTGCGGAATCGCCATCGGCATCGGCGTGGCGGTCGCGGTGGTCCTGACCAGCACGAGTCCGACGGCTGCCCGGGTGGATGGTGGCGATCAGACGGTCAAGATTCGATCGATGCAGATTCCACTCGAACCGGTCGCTCGCGAATGGCGGGGATTCGGAACCGTTCGGGCGCTCGATTCGGCGACGATTCCGGCGGAGGTCGTTTCCACGGTGGTCTCGGTTCCCGAAGGAATCGAGGTCGGCCTTCCGGTTTCGGCTGGACAGGTGATCGCCCGACTTCGTGACTACGACTACGTCGAGGCCGCCGCCCGGATTCTCGAACAGCTCGCGGAGGTCGATGCGGAGGTGGCGCGTCTCGATACCGAGGAGCGTGTGCTCGTCGAACGTCGGACGGTCGCGAACCGTGACCTCGAGCTTTCGGAAGTGGACCTCCAGCGAGTGACGGAGGCTGCCGCGAAGGGGGCCGCGGTGGATCGCGAGATCGATGCGGCCGAACAGCGACGACTGACCGCTCGCCGCGCCCTGATCACGCTCGAGGAACTTCAGTCACTGATCCCGGTTCGAAGAACGGCCTCCACGGCGAGGCGGGACGGGCTGCTCGCCACGCACCGTCTGGCGCTCGAGCAGATCGAGCGGTGCACGGTGACCGCGCCGATCTCCGGAATTCTCTCGGAAGTGATGGTCGAGGCCGGTGAGCAGGTGGCGATCGGAACTCCGGTCGCTCGCGTCGTCGACCCCCTTCGGCTGGAACTGCGGCTTCGGATTCCAGCATCCTGTCGCGGTCGGGTGCGAGTCGGTGACCGGGTCGTGGTCAATCGAACCGTGACCGCTGATCCGATCGATGCCGCGGTGAGTCGAATCTCTCCGATCGATGATTCCGCAACGAGGACCATGACGGTCTTCGTCGAGATCGACGGTCACTCCGATCGAATCGTTCCGGGGCTCTTCGTGGCCGGGACGGTCCACGAGGGCGACTCCGAGCCACGGAGCGTCGTTCCCCGGCGATCGGTCCGGAACCAGCGACTCATGTTGGTCGAGGACGGACGGATTCGAAGCATTCAGGCCGAGTCGCTCTTCACGATCGCCGGCGAACGCCCCGGCTCCGGGTTGCGTGATCGGCAGTGGATGGTGCTGGCGGAGCCTCTCCCGGATGGCGCATCGATCGTGATCGACGGATCCAGAGTGCTTCCCGACGGCATTTCCGTCGAGGCCCGAAGCGCGACCGACCCTGATGAACAGAACACTCCGGTCGGATCCGGGCCGTGAGTCTTCCGTCCTTTGGCGCACGACGTCCGGTTCCCGCGAACCTCCTGATGATGGCGTTGATTCTCGGAGGGATCTACTCCGGGCTTTCGATGCGCCGGGAGTTCTTTCCGGAGATCGATCCGGAAGCGGCGCGGGTGGAGCTCGTCTACCCCGGTGCGACTCCGAAGGAGCTCGAGGAGTCGATGGCCCGGAAGGTCGAGGATGCGATTGGAACGGTGCAGGAAGTTCGCCGGATGGAATCCACGGTCAGCGAGGGCGCCGGCATCATCGTGGTGAAGTTCGAGGAAGGAACCGACGTTGAAAAGGCGATCTCCGACGTCGAGCGTTCGATCGAGCGGCTTTCCGATCTGCCCACCGATGCGGAACGGATTCGAGTGGTCGAATTCGAGCCCAATCTCCCGGTCATCATTCTCACGCTCTTCGGGGATATCGACGAGCGGGTCCTGAAGTCCTCGATGCGATCGATGATCGACGACCTGGAGTCGCTTTCGGGAATGGGATCGCTTCAGATCTCGGGATTGCGGGATTACGAGATTCGAGTCGCGGTCGATCCGGAGCGGCTGATCGAAAACGGGCTTCCGGTGACGGCGGTCGCCGAGGCGATTCGATCCTGGATGCTGGAGCTGCCGAGCGGTGCGATTCGTGGGCCAGGCGGCAACGTCAACGTCCGGACGATGGGCGTGGAGGAGCGGGCCGAGTCCATCGAATCGATCGTGGTGCGGGCGGGGCCCACGGGTGAGATGCTGCGGGTCGGTGATCTGGCACGAGTGCAGGACGGCTTCGCGGACGTCGAGGTGGAGGAGCGGTTCGAGGGGAAGCCGGCGACCAGTCTGACGATCTTCAAGACCGGCTCACAGGATGCGGTCGCGATCGCTCGAATGGCCTACGCCTACGTCGCGGGGAGAAAGGGAGAACCCTTCACCGGTCCGGTCTGGGCTGGTCCGATGGAGACTTCGGAATGGCAGGCCTACCAACTGGGCCTTGATCGTCCGGAACCCCTGCCCGCCGAACTGGTGGCTCACAATGATCTCTCGAGGTTCATTCAGGGGCGGCTCGAGCTGCTCTCTCGAAACGCGCTTCAAGGTGGTGGACTGGTTTTTCTGGCGCTGCTTCTGGTGCTGAATCTTCGGGTCGCCTTCTGGGTCATGGTGGGCTTGTTCACGGCGATCTGCGGAACGCTTCTCGCCATGACGGCCCTTGGTGTGACGTTGAATCTCCTGACCATGTTCGGGCTTCTGGTGACGCTCGGGATGCTCACCGACGATGCGATCGTGGTCAGCGAGAACATCACGGCGCGCGGGAGTCTGGGCGAATCGCCGGTCGATGCGGCGACGCGTGGAGGAAATCAGGTCTTCTGGCCGGTGGTCGGAACCGTTCTGACGACGATCGTCGCATTTCTTCCTTTGACGTTCATCAGCGGCAACATCGGAAAACTCCTCGGGGCGCTCCCGATGGTCGTCTTCTGTGCGCTCGCGATCAGTCTCCTCGAGTCGATGTTGATTCTCCCGTCACACATGGTCCAGGCCCTCAAGGGGATGGTGCAGAGTCGAGGAACCGGAATCTTCGGTTTCGCCGACCGATTCGCTCGATGGCGCGATCGAACCGTGGTCGCACCGGCCACGCGGTTCTACGGACGCCTCGCGACCAAGAGCGTGCAGTACCGCTGGATCGCCGCCTCGATCGCCCTGGGCCTGCTCGCCATCTCGATCGGGATGTACACCGGGGGTCGGGTGCCCTTCGTCTTCCTGCCGACCGAAGACACCGAAAACGTGGTGGTCGATCTCAAGATGCCGACCGGAACGGAGCTCGCCGAGACCAGGCGGGTGGCTTCGAGGATCGAAGCCGCCGCTCGATCCCAGCCGGAGGTGCAATTCACCAGCCTGGCACTCGGTGCGAGTTTCGATCTGAATACGGGGCTGGCCAATCCGGGATCGAGTTCGATCGCGCAGATCTTCTTCGAACTTTCTCCGATCGAGAAACGAGATCGACCAAGCACCGAGATCATCGATGCGATTCGGAACGCCGCAGGGGACCTGACCGAGGTCGAGCAGATCTTCTGGCGCGAGATCGACGGTGGTCCCGGCGGTCCGGACATCACCTTCGAGGTCGCGGGAGATGATCGGGTGGCCGTCGATGCCGCGGTCGCGGACGTCCGATCGTTGCTTGCCACCTACGAAGGGGTCTACGGCATCTCGGATGATGACGATGTCGCGCAGCGCGAACTTCGGATCTCCTTGCTCCCTGGTGCCGCGTCGCTCGGCGTCACGGTGGCGGAAGTCGCGCAACAGGTCCGAGGTGCGGTCTACGGGATCGACGCCCATGTCTTCAGCGAGACTCGCGAGGACATCGACGTTCGCGTCTCCTTCGATGCGGAGTCGAGACGGGATCTCGGAGGCGTGGAGCAGATGTGGATCTCGACCCGGGACGGACGGTCGATTCCGCTCTCGGAGATCGCGAGGATCGAGGAGGCCGACGGGCGGGCCACGATCCGGCGGATCGATCGTCAACGAGCGGTCTCGGTGACCGCCGACGTCGACAGCCTCACGAATCCGGAACAGGTCGTCGCGTCCATGACGCCGGCGCTGGAGTCGATTCGAAGCAAGCATCGCGGCGTCACGATCAACAGCGGAGGGCGACAACAGGATGTGATCGATGCCTTCGCGTCGCTCCCGATCGCGATGCTGGCCGCGAGCGTGATGATCTACGTCATTCTCGCGTGGCTTTTCTCGAGCTACATTCAGCCGTTCGCGGTGATGCTGGCGATTCCCTTCGCGCTGATCGGGGTGGTCTGGGGCCATTGGCTTCTGGGGTTCGAACTGACGTTCCTGAGCCTGATCGGTGTCGTGGCCCTGGCGGGAATCGTGGTGAACAACTCACTCATCTTCGTGGAGTTTCTGAACAAGAACATCGAAGCGGGGATGCCGCTCGCCGAAGCGCTGGTCGACGCGGGCAAACGACGGCTCAGGCCCATCCTGCTGACCACGCTCACCACGGTGCTGGGTCTGACGCCATTGATGCTGGAGCAGAGCTTCCAGGCGAGATTCCTCATTCCGATGGCGATCTCGATCACCTTCGGGTTGATGAGTTCGACGTTCCTGACGCTGCTCGTTCTCCCCGCGATCCTGGTGATCGTCGACGACTTCACCGCGGCAGCTCACTGGTTGTGGTTCGGAATGACCCGGGCCGATCGAGCGAAGATGTTCGATTCGATGGATCAGGAATCGGCCTGAGCCGACCGGTCATGCGGTCCGAAGCGGGTCTCGGTCCGATCGGCTGATCGAAACTTCAACCTTGAGATCCTCGCGGAGGCGGCGACGAAGGACTTTCAGCCAACCCCTTTCGGTGTTGGTGTGCCCGGCGAGGATGACTGCGCAGCCGCGGCTTGCGGCATGCAGGACGTCGTGATGCTTGAGTTCTCCGGTGAGGAACAGGGTGCATCCCTGGTCGATGGCGGGGTCGAGCAGCTCGGCGCCGCTCCCCGCGCACAATCCGATCCGCCCGTGGCGTCGTCTTCGATCCGCGGTATCGACGGTGAAGCGGTCGGTGCCCAGATGATCCCGGAGGCGTTCGGTGATCGTCGCGATGCTGGCGCCGCGATCAAGCGTGACCAATCGGCCCGCTCCGATGGACTGATTCGGCCTCGCCTCCTGTCGGTAGATCTCGATCGGAGGCTCTTCGTACGGGTGCAACGAGCGAATGCGATCGATCGCGGCGGCGAGGCCTCGATCTCCGCAGACCATTTCCAATCGAACTTCCTCGACTCGTTCCAGTCGGCCGCGTCGTCCTCGAACCGGATTCGATCGTTCGCCGCCGCGGTACGTGCCCATCGCTTGAATCTCGATGGAACAGATCTCGTACTCCCCGATCACGCCGGCGCCGACCGAGGCGAGGCCTGTGCGGATTCGGTCGATCGACTCGGCGGGTCCGTACGTGATGATCTTGACCGTCTCCGACGCCGGGAGTTCCGAAGCGGGATTGATCGCATGTCGGGTCCCGTCCCCCAGGCCGTCCGCCAACCAGTCGTTGACGCCACCCGTGGCCGCGTCCGCGGCGGTGTGGGGGGAATGGATCGCGATCCCCGAGGAGATCGCCCGCAGGAGAATTCGCCCGCCCGCATCCGCATCGGTGATCGACTTTCGTGGAGAGAAGATCGGCGGGTGATAGGCGACGATGGCGTCGGCTTTCTTGCGAACCGCTTCATCGAGCACCGCTTCGGTCAGATCGATGCAGACCAGGATCCGTCTGACGCGGTCGCCGGCCGAACCGACCAGGAGGCCGACGTTGTCCCACTCTTCTGCGAGTTGGACGGGGGCGATCCGCTGCATGGCGGCAGTGAGGGCGGCGATGTCGGGTGTGGTGGCCATGGAGAAGAGAGTACGCATTTCGGAGATTCGTGGGGTGGCGGGGCATGTGCCTGATCTTTGCGCCATCTTGAACACAAGAGGTGTTTCGAGGGCTACGCTTCCTCAGGGAGCGGTGCATCCATCTCCCGGCGATGCCGGCGAGGTCGTTTCCCCCCCCGGTGAGACGAAGTCCAGTACCAGCACGGAGGAACCTGTCTTGAGTGATTCGGCTGAAGCGTCCCCGACCCCGATCGAGACCAGAACCACGATCGGAGCGGATCCCGCACCGGGTGATTCCACGAAACGCGGGCCGGTGAAAGACCGCAAGTACTTCATTCTGGATACCAACGTCCTGCTTCACAATCCGAGCTCCCTCTTCAAGTTCGCGGAGCACGAAGTGGTGATTCCCCTCACCGTCATCGAGGAACTGGATCGATTCAAGAAGAACAATGACGAGACGGGTCGAAACGCCCGTCAGGCGATCCGATCGCTCGACGAGCTGCGTGGTCGGGGGCGTCTGTTGGAAGGCGTCGAATGGAATGATCAGGGGGGGTCGGTGCGAATTCACTCCTGCGACCGGACTCGGCCGTTCTCGCTTGATCTGGACGTCGCGGACAATCGCATCCTCGGAGTGGTCAACGAACTTCATGACTCGGGTCGCGAGACGATCTTCATCTCGAAGGACATCAACGCCCGGGTGAAGTGTGATGCGCTCGGAATCCGGTCCGAAGACTTCGGTGCCGACCGCGTGGATGCCGACTGGCTCTACACCGGCTGGATCGAGTTGGTGGTCCCCGGTGCGGTGATCGACGAGCTCTACGACGAGCGGCAGGTCCATGTCAGTCGGTTCGAGATGTATGCGAGCACCATCGACGACGGTGACGTCATCGCGAAGCCGGAGCTGTTCCCGAACCAGTTTCTCAAGCTGGTGGACGAAGGCGATGCATCGCACACCGGTCTCGCACGGATCCTCGCGGACACCGGGCACGTGATTCCGGTGACCGGCCCGCGGAAGCCGGTGCAGGGGATCATGGCCAGGAACCTGCAGCAGAAGATGGCGTTGGACCTGCTTCTCGACGATGACGTCCGACTGGTCACGATGATCGGCCCGGCCGGCTGTGGCAAGACACTGCTCGCGTTGGCCGCGGGGATGCAGAAGGCCCTCAAGGAGGAGCGGTACGACAAGCTTCTCACCGCCCGGCCGATCATGCCCCTCGGTCGCGACATCGGCTATCTCCCCGGCGACAAGGACGAGAAGCTGGCGATGTGGATGCAGCCGATCTTCGACAATCTCTCGTATCTGGTTTCCACTCGAGGTGGTCAGTTCAACGACGCCGACAGTCAGTCCGCGGAGCAACGGCTCGATCAACTGCTGGCGACCGGTCGGGTGGTGCTCGAGCCCATCACCTACATCCGGGGTCGTTCGATACCGCATCAGTTCATGCTGGTGGACGAAGCTCAGAATCTCTCGCCTCACGAAGTGAGGACCATCGTCAGTCGGGTCGGCGAAGGGACCAAGATCGTCCTCTGCGGTGACATCGGGCAGATCGACAGCCCGTACCTGGATTCTTCCAGCAACGGACTCAGTCATGTGATCGAGCGGATGAAGAATCACCCGATCGCAGGTCACGTCACGCTGGACCGCACGGAACGCAGCGAACTGGCATCGATCGCCGCCGACCTTCTCTAGAGTCATTCCAGGCTCGGTCGAACTTCCAGGCCACGAATCCGATCGGACTCGTGGCTTGGAGGTGATCAGGCCGATATGCTTCGAGGAAATCAGGGTCCGCACACCCTCGGAGACGCTCCGAGGCCACGCCGTTCAACCTGCCAGGGAGATCATGCCAGCATGCTCAAGTCAAGCAACCCAGCCTTCGGTGACGAGACGATTCGCAATGGTGATTGGTGGAGTGACACCGCGGTCACCGAGACCGCGACGGTTTCCGGCATCATCAACAAGACGGGGATGTTCGCCTTCGTGCTCGCCATCGCGGGGGCCGGTGGCTACGCCACGATTCAGGCGAACCCCGGCCTTCTCTGGCCGGTGACGCTGATCTCGATGGCGGTCGTCTTCATCTCGTTCTTCATGATTCGCGGCAGCGCCCGAATGGCTCGAAACGTCGGATTCATCTACTCGGCGTGTCAGGGGTTCATGCTGGGCGGCATCGCGGTCATGTTCGAGGGCATTCTCGCGAGCCGGCAGATCGTCGTTCCGGGCGGAATCGTGCTTCAGGCGTTTCTGGTGACGGCCGGCGTGCTGATCGCGATGCTCGGCCTCTTCAAGGCCGGCATTCTCACCGGAGGTCCGCTCTTCACCCGGGTGGTGATGGTCGCGACCGTCGGCGTGATGGTGGCGATGCTGCTCTCGTTCGTGGTGAGTTTCTTCGGAGTGAGTGTTCCGTTCATGAATCCCGCTGCGGCGTTCGGAGGTGGAAACGCCGCCCTGATCGGCCTCGGGATCAGCGCCGCACTCCTGCTTCTGGCGTCGATGTGGTTGATCATCGACTTCCGACGTGCCGAAGAACTCGTCGCCGCAGGCGCCCCCAAGGAGTCGGAGTGGTACGTGGCCTTCGGGCTCATCGTGACCATCGCCTGGATCTACCTCGAGGCGATGCGACTGATCTTCTACATCGCGGCCTTCACCAACCGGGATTGAGTTTCCGCTCTTCGCGCGGTTCATCGAACGAACCCCCTCTCGGCGATCGACTCGCCGCGGGGGGGTTCGTTCTTGTCGATGGAGAGATCCGTCGATCCTCAGCTCTTGAGGGCTTCGACCCGGCTGGTCAGGTCGCCGACCGCCGAGATCCGCACGCCGAAGTTCTCGCCCACCTTGACGGCGGTACCGGTCCCCACAGCCTTGTTGTTCACCATGATTCGAAGTTCGCCGTTGCTCGCCTGGGGGAACTCGACGATCGCGCCGTGGACGAGATTCACGGCTTCCGCCAGGGGCATTCGCTTCTGGGCGATCTCGACGATCAGAGGGACTTCAAGCGAGAGGATGGAACTGAGGTTTGAGGTCATGGTCGGTGGTTCGTTTTCGGGCGAGGCATCGGAAGCACGGTCTCTACTTCATCGGCTTCCGGGGGGATTCTGGTGCACTCCCGCTTCCCGAGATCGACGGGGCGTCCGGGGAGGTGGGTTCGGTGAGCCCGGCAGGCTGAAGATCCCAAGGCAGAATCCACGGAATCCGGCTCCTGCGGGGATCATTCGAGAGGAGCACTTTCGGGGCGTGGCGTTTCAACCAGATCCCGAATTCAGTGATGTGGGGCGTCAGGAGACCCTGAGAGGGTCGAAAAAGCCCAAGGCTGGGTTGGTGGGGTGGCGGCGAGACCTGGTCGGGGTCAATCGCCGCGATATCGACTGAAGATCAGGCTGACGTTGTGGCCACCGAAGCCGAACGAGTTGTTGATCGCGTACTCGATCTTCTCTTCCCTGGCCGCATTGGCGACGAAGTCGAGGTCGAAACCATCGTCGGGGTCTTCGAGGTTCATGGTCGGCGGAAGGATGCCGTTTTCCAGGGCCTTGATGACCGCGACCGACTCGATGCCTCCAGCCGCGCCGAGGGCGTGGCCGGTCATCGACTTGGTTGAACTCATGGCGAGCTTCTTGGCGTGATCGCCGAAGACGGAATTGACCGCATAGACCTCTGCGGCGTCCCCCAAGGGGGTGGAGGTGCCGTGGGCGTTGATGTAGCCGATCTGTTCGGGGGCGATTTCCGCATCTCGCAAGGCCCATTTCATGGCCTTGGTCGCGCCGATTCCGCTCTCCTCCGGGGCGGCGATGTGGTGAGCATCTCCGCTGCTGGCATAGCCGAGGATTTCCCCGTAGATCCGCGCTCCTCGAGCCTTGGCTGATTCGAGATCCTCGAGGATCAATACGGCGGCACCCTCTGCCAGAACGAAACCGTCTCGGTCCCGATCGAACGGGCGAGAGGCTTTCTCAGGGGCGTCGTTTCGAGTCGACAAGGCCTTCATCGTTCCAAAGGAGCCGATGCAGAGACGGCTCACGGCGGCCTCCGTACCGCCTGCGAACATGACGTCGGCATCTCCTCGCTGGATCAGTTGGAAGGCGGCGCCGATCGAATGGCCTCCGGTGGCGCAGGCGGTCGCCGTGGCGATGTTGGCGCCACGGAGGTTGTGTCGAATGGACACGTTGCCTGCACACGCGTTCACCATCAGCTTTGGAACGGTGAACGGGCTGATCTTCTTCGGGCTCGTTCGTTCGAGTTTCTGGAGGCCCAGCTCGATCGTGATGATCCCGCCGATCCCCGAACCGATCGCCACGCCGCGGCGATCCGGATCGCCGGTTTCGAAGTCGATCCCGCAATCCAGCGCAGCTTCCTCCGCCGCGACGAGGCCGAGCAGGCTTGCTCGGTCCATTCGCTTGGACTCGCGGACATCCGCGACGTCGGAGGGATCAAAGCCCTTGACCTCTCCCGCGAAGCGGGTCGTCCATTCGTCATCTTGTTCGAACGCGGTGATGGGGCCGATGCCGGTTCGTCCGGACACCATGCCTTCCCACGTCGAATCGACGTCTGTCCCGAGATCGGTGACGGCACCGAGTCCGGTGACGACAACCCTGCGGAGGGTGATGGTCTTCATGGGCAGTTGGAGCATTCCGCCTTCGAGACATCGGAAGCTCACGCCACCGATGAACGAGGTCAGTCAGCTCTTGTTCAGGTTCTGCTTGATGAATTCGATTGCTTCGCCGACGGTCTGGATCTTTTCGGCGTTCTCGTCTGGGATCGAGGTTTCAAACTCATCCTCGAACTCCATGACGAGTTCCACGGTATCCAGGCTGTCTGCATTGAGGTCGCCCGTGAAACTCGTTGTTCGCGAGATTTCAGCGCGGTCGACGCCCATCTGCTCGGCAACGATATCGATCACTTTGGTTTCGATCTCTGCTTCGGTCACGGGTCGGTCTCCAACGAGGCCCTTCCGGGGCCGTCGCAATTGACAGGGATGATAGCGGAGGATGGCCTCCCCCTGTGGGAGGCCTGCCTTGAAATCCGGCGACGTCGCCGGGTTTGAGAAGTCAGAGCGCGAGTCCCCCGTCCACCACCAGGACCTGCCCAGTGACGTAAGAGGCCCCTTCAGAGGCGAGATAGGACACGGCCGCGGAGATATCCGCCGTCTCGCCCAGTCGCCGGGTCGCAATTCGCTTGGTCATCTCCTGTTCGAGATGTGGGATCAGCGATTCGGTCATTTCAGTCTTGATGAACCCCGGGGCGACCACGTTGGCGGTCACGCCCTTCCCGCCAAGCTCCTTGGCCACGGTCTTGGTGAGACCGATCAGGCCCGCCTTGGCGGCGGAGTAGTTCACCTGGCCCGGATTTCCGGTGATTCCACTCACGGAGCCGATGTTGATGATCCGTCCGTAGCGTCCCTTCATCATCGGCCGAGCTGCGGCACGGCACGCCACGAAGGTCGATCGGAGGTTCACATTCAGCACATCGTCGAAGTCCTCATCGCTCATGCGTAGGAGGAGGCCGTCTCGGGTGATCCCCGCATTGTTCACCAGCACATCGAGCCGGCCGGCGTTCTCCGCGACTTCTTCGATCAGCTCGCCGAGCGCGTTGCCCTGGCCGATGTCACAGACTCGGAACTCTCCGCTGCCTCCGGCTTCGCCGATTTCCTCGACCAGCGACTCGAGCGGATCAGCGGATCGGGCGATCGCCACCACATGCATGCCGTCGGCGGCGAGCTGAAGGGCGATGGCGCGTCCGAGGCCACGACTGGCGCCGGTGACGATGGCAAGGCGGGTTTCGATGAGCGGGCTCCTTGGGGAAGAGAAGTCGTCTGGTCGTCCGTCGCAGAAGACTCGATTCCCAGTGCGTCGGGTCGGAATTGTACAGATCATCCCCGTGCCTGTGGCGGAATTGAGGTTTTCGTGGCGAGTCGGCGTCTGTGGCGCTCTCCGGACGCAGTCGGGTGCCGCTGCCCTCGGCCGACTCTGGCCCCAGGGTCGCCTGATCATCCTGGGCATCAAAGAAAAAACGCGACCTCCGAGATCGGAGGCCGCGTCATGGTTTCTCTGGATGTCCAGCGACGGGAGTCGCTCAGTTTCCGCTTGGTGCGAAACCGGGGTTCGGATCGATCTTCGGTCCCTTGGGGCGTTTCCGCTTGCCAGGCGCATTTCCGCCACCGCCAGGTCCGCCGGCCGGTGATCCCATGGAACTGCTGCCGGAATCTTCTTCCGTGAAGTCCTGAGTGGGAATCTCGACGATCTCATCCGGTGCGGTCGCTCGGGCCATTTCTTCGCCGAGGATGTTGAACCAGGCGGTGATCCAATCATCGCCACTCAGTCGGTCCATCATGTTCGGAGGTGACGGCTGGGCGTCGAATTCGGCGCCATCGGCCGCGGGATCGCCGGAGATCTCGTAAGCCCACAGTTGCGGTTCGAACTGGTTGCCGACCATGAAGACGGCGAGGGCGCACTCACCGACCAACGGGTGGGTTCCGGTTCGAACGTCGATTCCGATGATGTCGGAGGTGGCTTCTTGCCACTCGCCGGATGCCGTCATGTCCTTCAGAAGAAGCGCGTCCATCCCAGCGAGCATGCCTTCGACTCGGCTGGAATCACCGCGTGCGAAGCCGTCGAAGAATCGCAGGACGGCGATGCGTCCTGCATCGTTGTCCGGTGCGAGATCCTCGGAGAGGTTGACTCGGGGGTCGATGTCGTACCTCGCCATCAGGTCTGCGATCGGCGTCACCGTCGGCGCGGGCGGCGGCGGTGGGGGCGCGGGTGCCTTCTTCGCCACGGGGGCCGGCGGAGGCGCGACCTCCTCGGAGCCGCAGGCTGCGAGTCCGAGTGACACGGCGGTCAATGCGGTCAAGGCGGTGAGGTCACGAAGCATTCGAGTGGTCGGGTGCGGGATCCGGTTGGTCATGGCTGGTGACCTCCACGGTTTTGTCGATTCGTCGGAAGAGCCCCTTGAGCACCTTGCCCGGGGCGAGTTCATGAATCTGTGGCCGATCGGACTCCGGAGTCTCCGAAACCGTGCGGGCAAGATCCAAACAGTTCGAGGACCATCTTACCGGGGTCGTCAGTTGTTCGATCAACCGAGTCTTCAGAAGTTCCGGATTGTCCGGATCATGTGGCTTTCCGGTCACATTGGAGTAGACGACCGTTGAGAGGGGCTGAAAGTCCACTTCTTCCAGCGCCTTGGCCATTCCTTCGGCCGCTGGGGCCATCAGGGGGCTGTGGAAGGCTCCCGCGACGGCGAGCGAAGTCGCCCGAAGCCGCATCTCGCCCGCGGCCGTCACGGCCCGTTCACAGGCGGTTTTCGAGCCGGAAATCACGATCTGGCCGGTGGCGTTGAAGTTGGCTGGGACGAGGATGTCATCGCCTCGGGCGGCATCACAGACCTCGTTGGCTTGATCTTCGTCGGCGCCGACAAGGGCGACCATGCCGCCTTCCGAAGCCTCCGCGGCTTCCTGCATGAGGCGGCCCCGGGTCGCCACCAGCTTCAAGCCATCGCGAAATCCAAAGGCTCCTGCCAGATGCAGGGCGGTGTACTCGCCGAGCGAGAGCCCGAGGGTGGCGAAGAGGTCGGCGCCTCCCCAGCCATCGAGAAGACCCTGGAAACTCGCCACGCCCGCCGTGAAGAGGGCGGGCTGGCTGACGTCGGTTCGATTCAAGGCATCTGCCGGACCGGCGAAGCAGAGGCTCGTCAAAGAGCCGATGCCACCGAGATCCACGACTTCATCCGCGGCGGCGAACGTCTGGGCCGCGGCGGGATGTGCTTCCATCCACCCCTGCCCCATGCCGACGATCTGAGCGCCCTGGCCGGGGCAGAGAAGTACGACGTTCGTTTTGTGCATGACGGAGGTCTCCATCGGGCTTCGCAAGCGTCAGCGGTCACGCTGATCGAGAAGAAGGAATATCGGTTGTTCGACCCGGAACAATCAAGCAGGTTCTGGAGCTCGTCCCGTCCGCTCGATCAGTGCCGCCAGACCGAGCTGGCCCAGGTCATGCCGCCGCCGAAGGCGACGAGCATCGTCGGCTTCGACTCATCGATTCGACCGGACTTCCGCATCTGATCGAGGCACAGGCCGACCGATCCGGCGGAGCTGTTTCCGAACTTGTCGATGTTGACGAAGACCTTCTCGCTGGGGAGGCCGAGTTTTTCGACCGCGCTTTCGATGATGCGGGCGTTGGATTGATGGCAGATGTAGGCGCCGACCTCGTCGGGGGCGAGCCCGGATTTCTCCAATCCGTCCTTGATCGCCCGTTGGAAGCGAGTCACCGCGAACTTGTAGACCTCGCGTCCGTTCATTCGCAGGCAGCCCAGTCTGATCGGATTCTCTTCGTCGCCAGGTGCGATCTCATTCTCACGGCGGGGGATGTAGAGCGCCTGCCAGCCACTGCCGTCGGCTTCCATCGTCTGGTAGATCGACCCCTTGGTGGGGTCGTCATCGGCTTCGAGAATCGCGGAGCCAGCGGCATCTCCGAAGAGAATCGACACGGAGCGATCGTCGTAGTCGATGATCGAACTCATGCAGTCGCAGCCCACGATCGCGATCCGATTCGCGCGTCCGACTCGGATGAGGCTGTCGGCGAGGTTCATCGCATAGACGAATCCGCTGCAGGCCGCGACGACGTCGAAGGCGCCGGCGGGCGTTGCGCCGATCTCGCCGGCGATTCGACAGGCGAGGGAAGGGCAGGCCATCTCGCCGGTCACCGAAGCGACGATGACGAGGTCGAGGCTGGAGCCGTCGAGGCCGGCGTCTTCCAAGGCTCTTTGGACGGCGAGTCGAGAAAGCGTCAAGGTCCCTTCGCGGGGCTTGTCGCAGATCCGTCGCTCTTTGATGCCGGTTCGTTGTTGGATCCACTCGTCGCTGGTGTCGACCATGCGAGCAAGATCATCGTTGGTCAGAATTCCGTCAGGTACCGCCGATCCGGTTCCTGCGATTCGGACGCCGCGGGCGAATCCCGCGGTCAGAGCGGCATGATTCATGTCTTGATTTCTTTCCCGGACTCGTTGCTGATCGGATCCTGGCCCACGGTCGCAAGCGATTCGGTGATCGCCTGATTGACGCCGCTCAGTACGAATTCCCGGCCTCGAAGAATGGCATTGGTGATGGTTCGGCCGATCGCCGAGCCGTGGACGATCATGCAGACCCCGTTGACGCCGAGAAGTGGAGCGCCGCCGTATTCGTGGTAGTCGTGCTTGCTGTAGAGACTCTTCACCACGGGCTCGAATCGCATCGCAAGCTCGGGATCGATCTCGAAGACCTCGCTGGCGATGGCCTTGAAGATCCCGGCCGACAAACCTTCGGCCAGTTTGATCATGACGTTGCCGACGACTCCGTCGGTCACGACCACGTCGGCTTCACCGTCGAAGACCCCGCGGCCTTCGACGTAGCCGATGAAATTGGTCGCATCGGCGTCGCGGAGCATGTCTCGCGCGAATCGCAGATCCGCGGTGCCCTTGGCCTCTTCGCCGCCCACGTTCATCAGGCCGACTCGCGGAGAATCGATGCCGAGGATTCGTTGGGCGTAGATCGAGCCCATCACGCCGTACTGGGCCAGATGGTGGGGTTTTGGTTCGATGTTGGCGCCGACGTCGATCAGGACGATCGGGCCGCTGAAGGTCGGAACCGTCACGGCGATTCCGGGACGATGCACGTTGCGAAGGCGCCGCATGTTCATCTGTGCGGCGGTCACGCACGCGCCGGTGTTGCCGGCGGAGATCCAGCAGTCGAGTCGGCCGTCGCCACCCTTGGGGCCGCCGAGTCGCGAAAGCTGCGCAATCGAGCTCTTTCGCTTCGATCGAACCGCTTCCACGGGAGACTCGCTCATCCCGATGGTTTCCTCGCAGGAGAGGATCTCGATTCGATCATCGTTCACGCCACGTTCGACCAGGGCTTCACTGATCGCCGCCTCGTCCCCGGCGAGAACGAGTCGATCTTCGGCCTCGAGGCGATCGAGCGCATCGAAGCAACCCTTGAGAATTTCGTGGGGGGCGTTGTCACCGCCCGTCACATCGACACCTATACGCATGGGGGCAGCGTATCCGTTCCGAACCTGTGAAGTGGAGGAAGCATCCCGAATCGGTCAGGACGCCGGCTTGGTCGGCTTCACCTGCAGGCCGGGGCGAACATAGCCGCACTCTCGGCAGGCGTGGTGAGGACGCTTGGCGGTGCCGCAGTTCGGGCAGAGCACGGTGTGGGTCCGCTCGATCGCATCATGAGCACGACGACGGCGGGTACGACCGGGGGATTGTCTGAATGATGGGACGGGCATCGCTGGGTTCCTGAGGGCTCGAAAAGCCTGAATCGGGCTTCTCGTCCCTGCAAAGCGGTCTGAGAGCGAGAATTGGGTAAGGTACGTCGACCCCGCTGAGGTGTCAAGGATTCCTCTGTCTCGGTCCCGGAGCGATCATGCCGAAACCCGATTTCAAGTTGTTCACGGATGGTGGCGCTTCGCCGAATCCCGGGCCCGGAGGTTGGGCCTTCATTCTGGCCTCTGCTGATGGGCAGATGTCGGAACATTTTGGCGGGGAGCCCGATTCGACCAACAATCGGATGGAAATGACCGCCGTGATTCGCGGGTTTGAGGCCGCGTTGGCGGCTTCTGAGGGAGGCAAGCCTGCGTTGGAGCTCATTGCAGACAGCAAATATGTGCTTCAAGGGCTCCAGGATTGGATGCCCGGATGGAAGAAGCGCGGCTGGATGAAGGCGGGAAAGCCGGCCAAACCGGTCCTCAACGTTGATCTCTGGAAACAGTTGGATGTGCTCTCACAGCAGCTGGACCTCACTTTTACGTGGGTTCGGGGCCATACCGGCCATCTGGGCAACGAACGCTGCGACGAGCTCGTCAAGGACGGGATCCGCAGCGTCGGCGGAACGGTGGCCTCGGAAAGGTGAGTTCTTCGAGCTTCGGTCGGGGTGGCGTTCGGGCGGTTTGAGCCTTGCCCTCTTGGCGGGGTCCCGGTATCCTTCTCGGCTCGCTGCTCATTTTCCGAGCTTCGTTTTCGACCGCCCGACGTCCGACTGAGACCCCGCATGCCGACCATCAACCAGCTCGTTCGCAACCCCCGCCGCAACCAGGCCGTGAAGTCGAAGGTCAAGGACCTCGACGCCTGTCCTCAGCGTCGCGGAGTGTGCCTTCAGGTTCGAACCGTCACCCCCAAGAAGCCCAACTCGGCGCTTCGGAAGGTGGCTCGTGTTCGCCTCTCCAACGGCAAGGAAGTCACCGCGTACATCGGCGGCGAAGGTCACAACCTGCAGGAACACTCCATCGTGCTCGTGCGTGGTGGTCGAGTCCGCGACCTTCCCGGTTGTCGTTACCACGTCGTCCGCGGCTCCCTCGACTGCCTCGGCGTCGACGGTCGCCAGCAGGGCCGATCGAAGTACGGCGTGAAGCGCGGCAAGAAGTGATTCAACGGGACCGTTCGGTCCCGATTCAGTGCATTCGGCGGGGTGCGGCGAAGGTCGCCGCAACCGACGGATCGAAAAAATTTTTCGGCAAGTAATCGCGGCCCCCGAGACCCCGGGAATCACCAAGTCCCAGGTCGCGATGAACGAAGGTTCCAATTCCTCGAAGCAGAGGATGCGGAGCGGACGAGCCGGAAGGAGTCCAAGCTATGGCCGGTCGTATCACCAAGGCAGACATTCAGCTCAAGCCCGATCCCCGCTACGGAGATCTGGTGCTTTCACGATTCATCAACTGCATGATGCACGGTGGCAACAAGTCCACCGCGATCCGCGTGGTCTACAACGCATTCGACGAGATTCAAAAGAGGCTCGACGATGGCAAGGCTCCGGAGCTCCCCGAGACCGCCCTCGAGGTCTTCCATCTCGCGCTGGACAACGTTCGACCGCAGGTCGAAGTCCGATCCAAGCGGGTCGGTGGTGCGAACTATCAGGTTCCGATGCAGTTGAACCGACGTCGTCAGCAGTCCCTGACCTTCCGCTGGATCATCGTCGCGGCTCGTGAAGAGCGAGGCAAGCCGATCCACATGCGTCTTGCGAAGGAACTCTGGGATGCAGCCCACAACGAAGGCAAGTCGGTCACGACCCGCGAGAACACGCATCGCATGGCGGAAGCCAACCGTGCGTTCGCTCACTTCGGTCGCAGCCGCTGATCGAATTCGTTTCAACCGAACACACCGCGGGCCGGATCTTCTCCAAGATCCGGCCCGCGTTCTTTCTCGGAGGCGTTGCCGCCGCGGTCAATCTGGAACCGGCTCGTTCGAGCCGTCGCCCGTCCGACTGCCCGCTTCTTCGGGAGGATCATGATCGTCGAAGATCTGAACCTCGAGGGTCTCGGTCTCGAGTCCTCGGTCCGACGGGGTGTTCCGAATCCGGCTCACCACGAAGACCGGGGGCTGGACCGCCGCCGCGAGTCGGTGTCGCCGGAGCAGGCGGCCATCGGGACTCAGGGGGTGGGGGGCGTCCGGGCCGTCGAGTCGATCCCGGCTTCCATCGCACACCACGTAGTGCGGTCTTCGTCCGTTCGCATGGGCGATCTGGATGATCGACATGTCGCTTCCGGGATCCGCATCTTCAAAGCCCGCGCGACACAAGGCGGTGTGAACATCGGCGATCAGATCGCGACGGGCCATGAACGCGACTCGAAGGTAGCGATGGGCCGCGTCGGTGTCGGCCAGTCGGACCTCGGCGCAGGTCGCTGATCCCGTCAGCACGCCGGATTCCGGAATCGTCTTGGAAAGGAGGGCCTCTATCTCGTGAACTCGGGATTCCACGAGTGCGACGGCCTCTCGCCGCCGGCGTTCCGAGAGATTCTCCCCCCATCCCGACCGGCCGCGTTCGGCTCCGGGGGCGGGGGGCGTCGACTCGTCGGTCCCTCCGTCGTTAGGCTCCTGATCTTCACCTGTCATTCGAGGAGATCCTGATCATGAAGAACACCACTCTCGCCGGCATCGCCGTCGGCACCATCGCCGGGGGCCTGTTGGCCGTCAACGTACTGGATGCGGCCGCTCCGGACGTCCGAAGCGTCATCGAGACCGCTCGCGCCTCGATTGCGGTTTCGTTGCCGGCCCACTGCGAGATTCCCTGTGGGATCTATGACGACCATGCCGAGGTCGAGCGGATGCGACTCGACGCGATGACCATGAAGAAGGCGTCCGCTCAGATCGTGGCCTTGTCCAAGGATGTCCCCGTGTCGAGCAACGGTGCGAATCTGAACACCATCGCTCGTTGGGCGATGATCAAGGAGGAGCACGGCCGCAAACTCCAGCACACCGTCGCCTGGTACTTCCTGACGCAACGGGTGAAGGCGCCCGCCGCCGGCTCCGGCGACGCCGCTCGGGAGAAGTATCACGGGCAACTGGCGGCGTTTCACCGGATCTCCGTCGGGGCGATGAAGGCGGCCCAGGATCTCGATCCAGCCGCCACCGATGAATTGCTGGCGGCGATCGACGTGATCGCGCCGTGGTATCCGGCGGAAAAAGGGGCGGGAGCGGCGATCACTCCGGAGGATCATCTCGCCCTCGAAGAAGCGGGCGACGTGTGGCGTTCCAGGCCGGGCGGTTGACCTGACGAGCCGAATCGTGATTGAACGCCGCCTCGTCTGATGCGAGGCGGCGTTCTTTCCATGGTGAATTCGATGATTGATCCGGACGGGACGCTACGCTTCGAGAATGCCTTCCGACCATCGTTATCACCGTCAGGCCCTCCTCCCCGGAATCGGTGAGCGTGGTCAGGCCCGAATTCGAGATTCGACGGTGTTCATCGCCGGCTGTGGCGCACTCGGAACCGTTGCGGCTGATCTTCTCTGCCGTGCGGGCGTGGGCACGCTGGTGATCGTCGATCGAGACGTGGTCGAGCTGACGAACCTGCAGCGGCAGACGCTGTTCACGGAACGTGACGCGGAGCGGAGCATCCCGAAGGCGGAAGCCGCAAGGCTTCGGCTGGGGCAGGCGAATTCCACCGTTCGTGTTCGAGCGTTCGTCGAGGACATCGACGCGGGGACGATCGAAGATCTCGCGGCCGGTTGCGATCTCCTGCTGGACGGGCTGGACAACTTCGAGACGAGATATCTGCTGAACGATCACGCCGTCGCGAACGGCATCCCCTACATCTACGGCGCGGCGGTGGCGACCGAAGGCATGACCATGCCCATTCTCCCCCGGGGCGGGCCTCGCGAGGGCGCCCGGATTCGGTGGGCCGAAGAACAGGCGACGCCTTGTCTTCGTTGCCTCTTTCCCGAGCCTCCGCCGCCCGGAACCACGCCGACCTGTGATACCGCCGGGGTGCTCGGCAGTGCGACCGCCCAGGTCGCCTCTCATCAGGTGTCGCAGGCGATCAAGCTGATCGTCGGAGACGTCGACGCCGTGGATCGAGCATTGCGATCATTCGACCTGTGGAGGAATGAACACCGGGCGATGGACACGTCGGCGGCAGCCAATCCTGAATGTGAATGTTGCGTTCACGCCCGTTTTGATTTTCTGGACGCCGATCCCGCGCCGGCCAGGATGCTCTGTGGTCGGAACGCCGTTCAGATCCGTTCCGTCGTGGCGCGAGGCTCCTTCGATCTGGATCGGATCGAGGAGAGACTCGCGGCCCATGGAGTCTTTGAACGGGGAAGTGCGTCGATTCAAGGGGTTCTGGATGAAGAACGCAGCCCGACGGGCCATCCGGTCTCGGTGCTGGTCTTCGAGGACGGCCGGGCGATCGTGGAGGGTGCGACGGATGTGGACTGGGCGCGTGGGGTGTTCGATCGATTCATCGGGCGCTGAATGTCCCACCGCTGGGAGAGATGACTCGCCCGTTGGATGTAGAATCGAACCGGGCCGAGGATGCGTTTCCTCGGTACCCGAAACGACCAGAAGAGATCTTTGAAAAGAAAGCACCCTCAATGCCGACCCTGACCACGAGCACGTTCGGAAACGCCATCGCCCGCGGATCGACCATGAGCCTTGGATACATCTTCGGACTCGCGGAGGATATCTCCGCCGATCAGTGGCACGACAAGTGCATGGACGCGATGAACCACCCCGCGTTCATCTACGGCCACCTCGCCATCTACCCCAATCGGGTCCTCGGTGCGTTCCTCGACCGCGAGGATCTCGTCGTCGAGTGCCCATTCGATGGCGGGCCGCTCGGGCAGGGCGAGGATGGGGCCGGAGACGCCGCACTCTATCCCGCCAAGGACGTGGTTCTCCCGTTCATGAAGGAACGATACGAGACCGTCATCGGCATCCTGCCGGAGGTTCCCGCCTCGGTGTTCTCGGCGCCGAACCCGATGGAAGGGAAGTTCGCCGAGATGCTTCCGACCCGGGGCGACGCCGTGAGCTTCATGATGAACAACCACATCATGATGCACGCGGGTCAGATCAGCTTCTGGCGTCGCGCCATGGGCATGGGCCCCCTGAATCCCTGAATCAACCATGAAATCCCGACGCTCCGAGGGCCAGAAAGGTCCTCGGAGCGTTTTCATGTCCGAAGCGGATCGTCCGCCTCCAGGAGACCCGGCATGCAGCATCACTCGATGACCAGTCTCTTCCGTCTGCTCGTGATCGCGGTCGCGGTGCTCGGAATCCGGGCCGCGGCCTTCGGGCAGGGCGCCTCTGGCGAGGTTCCGGATCCACTTGGACTCCGCGAGACGGGGGAGCTGTTCGATCGCTACGTCGATCTCGACGACTCGGACTGGCTCCTGATCGAGGCGATGCACGACGATTATCTCGCGGACTTCGAGACGCTCCGAGACGGGCCGATCGCCGAGTTTCTCGCGATCGGTCGCGAGCTTCGGGCGTCCAACACCGGAATGATTCCTTCGCTGAAGCAGCTTGAAGGCTTCTTCGACGCCTGGAGGTCGGTGGTCGGGCGGGTGCATCGACTCGATGAGCAGTTCTTCGCGTCCGTGGCGGCGACCGTGGGGGAGGAAGCCGCCGAGGGCGTGGAGCGGGCGCGGCTCGTGCGGCAGCGTCAGGCCGATGCCGCTGCGGTCATGGGGGGGCTCTCGCTTCGCGACACCTCGCTGGACGATGCGTTCTGGTCGATGACGCCGACGGCGGAGGAGGTCGCCGCGGTCGACGACGTTCTGCGGGGGCTCGAATCCTCGACGCCCCGATTGGTCAGGGCGGTTGCGGTGGGGACCGTCGAGTCGGTCCTCGAAGTCGCCCGCCGACTGGACCGGGCGGGATACGGCGGCGTCACCGAGGCGGACATGAACGATGGCGACCGCGGTCGGGAGATCATGGCGGCGGTCTCGGAGGCCTACGCCGGCGCGATGTCGGAGATCTACGATTCCCGGGTGAATCTCATGGATCGAGAGATCACGGCCGCCCGATTGTTTCGCGATCGGCTTGAACCAGCGCGATGGAGGAGGATGAAGCACCGCTGGGCGACGGGATCCTTCCCCGAGGCCTACATCGAATTCGAGATTGGTGGCGATGCGCCGACCGTGCCGGAGGTCGCGGAGGGGGTTCGCTCGCTCCTGCCCGAGGAATCGAGGGATCGTGTCACGCTCGACGAAATGCTGGTCGCCTGGTACCGGAGTGACGATCGGTTGACGGATCAGATGATCGTTTTGGGACGAGACATCATGCGGGTGCTCTTCGAACAAGCGGGCGTGCAGAACGGCGCGCAGCTGGAGGATGAGCTCGAGGCGGTGGCGCGCTCGCGACAGGCATTGCGAGCGAAGGCGACCGAGTCGTTGCTCGCGTTGCTTCCCGAGGCGTCGCGGGAGGCGATGATGTCCGATCTCGCCGGCCGGGAGGCCGCGGGTGACGCGGAGCGGGACGGAAGTCGTGCCGGGGTCGTCGGGGGTGGCGTCGCGGTCGATGACGCGGGTCTGGAAGCAGGGCAGGGGGGATCGACCTTCCGGATCGTGAACCCCGTCACGGCCGACGAACTGGAATTCATGCTCGACATCCTCGCCCTCGAAGCCGTCGATCGGGACGTGGCCCGATCGTTGCACGCTGATTATCTCGATGCCTGGGCCGGCGAGGTACCGCCGATCCTCGAGGTCGCGGCGGCCCGGACCCCCTACGAGGACGACGATGCGTTCGGCAAGGAGGCGCTTCTCCGGAACGGCGAGTATCTCGCCGCCGTTCAGGCGACGCGGCGGCTCGACGAGCGACTGTTCGGCGACTTCGCCACCGCCATCGGAACGTCGATCACGCCGGAGCGGCTCGTGGCGGTTCGGCTCCAGCGGATCTTCGATCGGGCGGTCGACGTCGAGCCGCTCTCTGCGACGGGGCGGTTCGCCACCAGTGCTCCGGAGGCGAGCCCGTTCGAGATCATCGATGGGATGGACTTCGATCCGACGACCCGTGCGAACGCGATCGCCGCGTTGCTTCCGGAGGTTCCCGGCCTCCTCGAGGTCTATTCCGGCGTCGACGAAGATCGAATCGATGCCGCTCGACAGGACATCCTCGATTCGGTGGCGTTCGACGAGAAGAAGATCGACTACGTGGATTTCACGACGTCGGTGAACCGGCGGGCCCTGAGGATTCTCGGTGACCGCGAACGTCGACGAACGCGAATCGAGGCCGCGATGCTCGAAGCCGTCGTACCGGCGCTCGAATCGCTGTCGTCGATCGAACTGGAGTTCGAGGTGGCTGACCGGGGAATGTACGCCCGCGGCGGCGACCGGACGACGGGCGTCGTGCGGCGGGCCCTGCGGCTCCCGGATCTCGAACCCGAGCAGATCGACACGCTCGCCACGATCCTGCGCGAGCATCTCGAACGCGAACTGGATCTGCTGGCTCGGGCCCGAACCTTCCGGCTCGAGTCGTCGCGCCTGCCGGAGATCGTGGAGATCGACGGCGGCGTGAGCACCCGGTACGACGGCGAGCAGGCGGTCCAGCAGGAACTCGGGAAGCTGGTCTTCCAACGCGACGAGTTGCGGGAGCGGCTGCGGAAGCGAGTGCTTTCGACCCTCTCCGACGAGCAGCGTCGACGGATCGATGCGAGTCGCTGAATCGTCCGGATCGGAACCGCGTAGGATGGTGGTCGGAGGAGCCACCGATGCCCGGAAGATACGTACTCGCGCTCGACGAAGGAACCAGCAGTTGTCGGTCGATCGTCTTCGATCCGGATGGCGGGATGAAGGCCGTCGCGCAGACCGAATTCACCCAGCACTTCCCGCGACCCGGGCTCGTCGAACACGATGCGACCGAAATCTGGGAGAAGCAGCTCGGCACCGCTCGCGAGGCGATCGCGAAGGCGGGCATCGACGCGAGCGAGATCGCGGCGATCGGGATCACCAACCAGCGGGAGACGATCGTGGTCTGGGATCGCGCGACCGGTGAGCCGATTCATCGGGCGATCGTCTGGCAGGATCGACGGACCAGCGAATTCACGGAAGAGCTGAAGGCCGCCGGCCATGAGCCTGACGTGCAGGCTCGCACCGGCCTGGTGCTCGACCCGTACTTCTCGGGAAGCAAACTGAAGTGGATTCTCGACGAGGTCCCGAACGCTCGAGCGCGAGCGGCCAGGGGCGAACTCGCCGCGGGGACGATCGACTGCTGGCTCCTCTGGAAACTCACCGGCGGTGCGGTGCACGCGACCGATCCGAGCAACGCCTGCCGGACCCTGCTCTGGAACATCCACGAAGGCGAGTGGGACGAGACGCTGTTGACGCTGTTCGACGTGCCGCGGGAGATTCTCCCCGACGTCGTCGCTTCGAGCGGCGTGGCGGGCGAGTCGACTCCGGATCTGCTTGGCGCATCGATTCCGATCGCCGGCATCGTGGGAGACCAGCAGGCGGCCCTCTTCGGCCAACTCTGCACCCACGACGGGATGGTGAAGAACACCTACGGCACCGGATGTTTCATGCTCATGCACACCGGCACGGTGGCGAAGCCGAGTCCGTCGCGCATGCTCACCACCGTCGCCTGGCGGATCGGCGACGGCCCGCTCGAGTATGCCCTGGAAGGCAGCGTGTTCATCGCCGGGGCCGCCATCCAGTGGCTTCGGGACGGATTGAAGATCATCAAGTCGGCACCCGCGATCAATGATCTTGCGGGATCCGTCGCCGACACCGGCGGCGTGATGGTGGTTCCGGCGTTCGCCGGGCTCGGGGCGCCGTACTGGAACCCCAACGCTCGCGGCGCCGTCCTCGGTCTCACTCGGGGATCGACCGACGCCCACGTCGCGCTCGGCACGTTGCGAAGCCTCGCGTACCGTTCGAACGAGATTCTTGGTTGCATGACCACCGACAGCGGTATTCCGATCGAACGCATGCGGGTCGACGGCGGCGCGTGCGCGAGCGACCTGCTGATGCAGTTTCAGGCAGACCTGCTCGGCGTGCCCGTCGAACGCCCCGTGATGACCGAATCCACCGCCGCCGGTGCCGCCTACATGGCGGGTCTCGCGACGGGAATCTGGAAGGATCTCGACGAACTCGAAACGCACCGTGAGATCGACCGGGTCTTCGAGCCGTCGATGGAGGCATCGGAACGGTCGAAACTCATGCACTGGTGGAAGAAAGCCGTCGAGCGCACGCTCGACTGGATGGAGGATGACGAATGAAGCGGGATTTGATGATCGACCGACTTCGGAGCGAGGAGTTCGAGGTTCTGGTGGTGGGTGGTGGGGCGACGGGACTCGGGGTCGCGGTCGACGCGGCGAGTCGAGGCTATCGCACTGCGCTGCTCGAAGCAGAAGACTTCGCGAAGGCCACGAGCAGCCGAAGCACCAAACTGGTCCATGGGGGGGTCCGGTACCTCGAGCAGATGGACATCTCGCTGGTGACCGAGGCGCTCCGGGAGCGGGGGATCTTCTACCGCAACGCGCCGCACATCGTGCGTGATCTTCCGTTCATCGTCCCGCGATACAAGTGGTGGGAGGGGCCGTTCTACGGCGCCGGGCTGAAGGCCTACGACCTGCTGGCAGGGAAGTTGAACCTCGCGCCGAGCCGCAGTCTGAACGCCGAGGAGACCATCGCCGAGATTCCCAACGTCGAGACCGAAGGTCTTCATGGGGGGGTTCGCTATCACGATGGGCAGTTCGACGACGCTCGCATGGCCGCCACGCTGGCGATGACCGCGGCCGATCATGGTGCCGCCGTCGCCACGAGGTGCCGGGTGATCGGACTTCTCAAGGAAGGTGATCATTGCGTCGGTGTCCGGGTCGTGGACCGGGAAGCCGCCGCGGGTGATGAGGAGTTCGAGATTCGTGCGAAGGTGGTGATCAACGCCTGCGGAATCTTCGCGGATGAGATCCGACGGATGGACGAGCCGGAATGCGACTCGGTGATCGAACCGGCGCAGGGTGTTCATCTCGTGCTCGATCGCAGTTTTCAACCATCCGAGACGGCGATCATGGTGCCGCATACCGACGACGGCCGAGTGCTGTTCGTGATTCCCTGGCACGGGCGTGTGGTGGTCGGAACCACCGATACGCCGATGAAGTCCGCTGATCTCGAACCACGGGCGCTCCCGGACGAGGTGGACTTCATCCTGCGAAACGCAAATCGCTATCTCGCGAAGGATCCGTCCCGCGATGATGTGAAGTCGGTCTTCGCCGGACAGCGGCCGCTCGTTCATCCCGGTGGAAACACCGGTAACTCCAAGTCGATTTCCCGCAACCACGAGGTGTTCGTGAGTTCGGCCGGGGTGGTCACCATCGTGGGGGGCAAGTGGACGACGTATCGAAAGATGGCGGAGGACACCCTCACGCATGCGATGTCCGTCGGTGGTCTCGACGAACGTCCGTGCATCACCGAAGGACTCAAGGTTCACGCCGCCCTCGAGCGAGACGATCCGAACCTCCCGGCGCATGACCCGCATCGGATGTACGGCAGCGATTCCGCCCGCATTCTGGAGATCGCGGCGGCGGAACCCTCGCTGGCCGAACCGATTCACGCGGACCTTCCGTACACCGGAGCCGAGATCGCCTGGGCGGCGCGGGAGGAGATGGCGCTTGATCTGGATGATGCGCTGGCCCGACGAACGCGGTCGTTGTTGCTCGACGCGGCAGCGGCCATCGAGGCGGCGCCTCGGGCGGCATCGATTCTCGCATCGGAACTCGGTCGTGATTCGCAGTGGGAAGCGGACCAGGTCCGGTCGTTCACCGAACTGGCCAACGGGTATCGATTGATCTGATCCTGATCGATGAGGCGACTTCAGCCGAAGCGGGCATGAATCGCGTTGGGAGCATTCGACTTGCGGAAGCATTTGAAGATCGGCCTGCTGACCGTGCTTTCCTGCACGTTCCTCATGGAGATGGCAGCAGCCCGGAGCCAGTCATCGGCACCGAAGGGCCCGCCGGCGGCGGCGGCCGCCCCTCCTCCCTGGCCGGTTCTGCTGGGTGCGAGAGTGATGCTCTGCGAGCGGAATCGTCCGGTTGCTTCGCGGGTCGTGCTGGTGCCGGATGCGGCGACGTATCTCGAGCAGATTTCAAGATGGTCTCCACTCGGGCAGTGGCCGGTCCTCTTTGAGGACGACCCGGGGACGGCGCAGTTCATTCGAGCCTTTAAACCGGATGAGATTCTGCGAGTTCCACCGACCGAGCGACTCCTGCCCGAGGATCTCGAACAACGGCAACGACTCGCCACGGCCGTGGCGAAGATCTCTTTCGGCGCCGTCGACCCGCGGGTCGGATTCCGTGAGTACTACGAGAAACTTGGTTGGCGTCCGCCCGGTTTCGTGGTGACCTCGATGGATGATCCGGCATGGACCGCAGGTGTGGCGCTCGCCGCGGGGCGTGGGTTGCCGCTGGTCTTCGTCGATGGAGATTTCGGCGGGCCGAATCGCGAGCTTCCCGCGAGCCGACTCCGGGAACTCGAACTCATGATCCGCGATGGCGCTCGCTCGACGGGATATGAATGGTCCGGTCTTGGCGATGATCTGGACGCGGTGGCGGTCTGTCGCTCCCTTCCCGGGAGATGCCGCATGAACGTCCCGGCTTCGGCGCAGGTGCGACTTCAGGGGCGATCGCCGGGGGATGGGCCGTACGCCACGATGGATGCGATCTGCCGCAACGACGACGGAGAGCGTTGGGGGTACGCCGGTTGGATCTTCGGTGATGAAGGGCGATCGGCCGTGATGGCGATGAGCTCGATCTTCCTCGACCGGCGGAACATCTGGATGTTCTCGGGCTACCAAAAGCAGGGGCAGTGGAATGTCTATGAAGTCTCGAAGCCGGCCGGGCGCCTTGCCGAACTCGGGTACGCCTCGCTGTTCTTCGAGACGCGTGACGCCGACCTCACGTCCTGGTTGAGACTCCTGCGGGGGGCGATTCCCGCCGACGTTCTCTTCATGAATTCACACGGCTCGCCGCGGCTCTTTCATGTCAGTGGCGACCAGCGTGCGTATCCGCAGGACATCCCATTTTCGGAAAAGCCGCTCGCCCTCCAGATGGTCCATTCCTTCTCGCTCAAACAGCCTGCAGCCCCGGATACCGTTGGCGGTCGATTTCTCGATCGCGGGGTCTATGCATACGTGGGCAGCGTCGACGAGCCGTACTTGACCGCCTTCATCCCGCCCGCGCTGGCCGTGGAACGACTCGCGGCCGGGGTTCCGTTCCTGCTCGCCGGGCGGTACTGGCCTGGAGGCGGGACCATGAACGGCGTCTGGAAGATCACGGCGATCGGCGATCCGTTCATGCAGGCGATTCCGCCGCAACTGCGGGTCATCAAGCCGGCGGTGGATGCCCCGGCGATCGAGGGTGGGGTCGACCTTCTGGATCTGGCGAAAGCCGCGATGGTCGCGGTCAAGACCGATCCGATGGAGGGCGCGGAGGCCATTCGACTGCTCGAACTGCTCGGTCGAGATGAGCTCGCGGTGGAGATCTGGAAGAACATCGAGGCGTCGGATGATCTGCCGGCGATCGCCGCGGCAGCCCCGGGAGCCCTCGGGCCTTTGTTCCGCGAGAAGGACTGGCCTGAGTTTCTGGACGCCTATCGTCGGCTCTCTCTTGAGTCGCGCGGACGGGATGCCCGAGACATGCTCTGGCATCTGGCGACGCCGCGATTGAACGGCATCTCCGATCCCGACACCATCGCCTTCCTGTCCGGACAGGTCCGCTCGCCGATGCCCGCGGTGGATCTCGAGCGATTGATGCCCCACCTCGATCGGGTGCTGGGCAGAGGTGCGGGTCGGGCGGCGGTCCAGCGGTATCTCGAGGACGAGTCGAATGCGTCCGCTCGGAAGGCGCTTCAGGGATTGCTGGTCAAGAAGTGACCGCCGGGCAGAGGTCGACGCGCGAGGCCCATCGGGGTCACTCGGATTCCGGCGATTCGTCCGCGGGTTTCGACTCGGACGGCTTCGTCCCGGTCACTCGCTCGCGAAGTCGTCGCCGGTCGACCTCGAGATCGGGTTTGATCTCGGCCAGCAGTGCATCCGCGGCGAGGATCTCGTCGATGGCGGCGACCAGGGCGATCAGCCCGTCGAGTGACGGGTGCAATCGATCCGAGAGAATCAACTTCTTGGCGTCGCTGGCGCTCCAGGTCTGACCGCCGATGTCGAAGGCTTCGCCCTTGCGGAGTCGCTCGATCAGCCCTCGCAGGGGGAAGAACCTGGCATTCGGTCGGGCCGCCACCCACTCTCGGATCCGTTCATTCGCAAGACGCTGGGCCTCTTGGGAAGGCACCTGACTCTGCCGGAGCATTCGTCCCACGGCACTCGACATGTCGGGCACGTCGCCGACCAGGAGCGGGCCGTCGATGCGGTCGAGTTGCGCGAGCCCCACTTCAAGGAGTGCCAGTCGATCTTCGACGGTTCGCATCCGGGTGCTGTCGACGCCGATCGATCCGAAGGTGAACCAGAAGAGGTAGTCGATCGCAAGGGTCAGATCGGGCTTCGCCTTGATCGCACGATTGACCAGTCGAGTTCCGATTCCCGACGGGTTGGAGAAGAACGCCGCGGTTCCGAGATCGATCACCACCACTTCCTCGCCACTGGCGATTCGCAGCAGCTTGGCGAGTGATGTTCCCGACGGGCTCGAGCCGGGTTCGTCCTGTCGAGTGAAGTAGACGCCGTATCCGGCGGAGGCGCTGGCACCGATGGTGGCGACTCGGGCGATCCGAGCCGGGGACGTCGTGCCCTCGGGTTCAACGATCGGGGGCGGTGGGGTGGTGGTCTGGCTTGACGCGATCGAGGTGATCGATGCGATGGATGCGAGGGATGCGACCGCGAGCAGCGTCAGGGGGCGATGAATGAGCCGATGGATGGTCGAGGCGGCCATGGACGTCTTCTCCGTATCGCACCTGGACGAAGCCGAGGTCGTCCTTCCTTCGGGTGGGGCGGGTGCCGCCTGCATCATCCATCGAACTCACGGTTCGATCGAACGATGAAGACTTCAGACCGCCACTTCAAGTCCGAGTGCTTTCGCCATCGTCGTTCCAAGGTCGGCCGGGCTTTCCGCGACGTCCACGCCGCAGGCCTTGAAGGCCGCGATCTTCGCATCCGCCGTGTCTTCGGCGCCGCCGATGATCGCGCCGGCATGACCCATTCGCTTGCCGGGAGGCGCGGTTCGTCCCGCGATGAACGCGGCGACCGGCTTCTTCGCGTGTTCCTTGATCCAGTGTGCGGCTTCGATTTCGTCGGTGCCGCCGATCTCGCCGATCACGATCATGCCGTCGGTTTCGGGATCACCTTCGAATCGCTCGATGAGATCGATGAAGCCGGTCCCTCGGACGGGGTCGCCCCCGATGCCGACGCACGTGGTCTGTCCGATGCCCAGGACCGAGGTCTGCCAGACGGCTTCATACGTGAGCGTGCCGGAGCGACTGATCACGCCGACGGCCTTTCCGGTCGAGGCATCGGCCTTGGCCGTATGGATGTAGCCGGGCATGATGCCGATCTTGCATCCACCTTCGAAGACGGAGTCCGGACCCTCTCCGGAGACGCGTCGGCCGGGCGTGATGACGCCCGGGCAGTTCGGTCCGATCAGCACCGAGCTGGGGAAGTCACGGAGGATGGCCTTGACCCGCACCATGTCCTGGACCGGGATGCCTTCGGTGATCGCACAGATCACGTGGACGCCTGCCTCGGCGGCTTCGAGGATCGCGTCGGCCGCGAACGGCGGCGGAACGAAGATCATCGTGGCGTCGGCCCCGGTGCCGTCGACGGCCTCGCGGACCGTATCGAAGATCGGCAAGCCGTTGGCGTCTTGAGTACCGCCCTTGCCCGGGGTGACTCCGCCGGCCATCTGCGTGCCGTAGGCGAGGCAGCCCTTGGTGTGAAAAGCTCCGGTGGAGCCGGTGATGCCCTGGCAGAGGACCTTGGTATTTCCGTCGACGAGAATGGCCATAGACTCGGCAGGATACCGGATTCCGCGCACGATTCCGAGGCCCGGAGTCAGGATTTCCTGGCCGGGCATGCCGGCTTGAGATGGATCGGCACTCCGGCGGGGGAGAAATCGTCGCGGGTCCCGGAAGAGCCTGGTCTTCCGTAGAATCGTCTCCCATGTCACCCGACCAAGGACCCAATGCCACTTCCATGCCGGACCCTTCGGATTCCCCCGCATCCGATGCCGGCGGGATGACCTATGCCGCCGCGGGCGTCGACATCGATGCCGGCGACGAAGTGGTGGATCGGATCAAACCGGTCCTCAAGCGGACGCAGGGCCAGCGGGTCATGGGACTGCACGGGGCGTTCGCCGGCATGTTCCGGCTCGATTACAACGAGAGCCTCTTCAAACGGAACTACAAGGACCCGGTGCTGGTCGCATGCACCGACGGCGTCGGCACCAAGGTCATGCTCGCCATCGAGATGGACCGCCTCGACACGATCGGCATCGACTGTGTGGCCATGAACGTCAACGACCTGATCGTGCAGGGCGCCGAGCCGCTGTTCTTCCTCGACTACCTCGGACTCTCGAAGGTCGATCCCGCGAAGACCGCGGACATCATCGAGAGCGTCGCGAAGGGCTGTGAGATTTCGGGTTGCGCCCTGATCGGCGGAGAGTGCTCCGAGATGCCCGACATCTACAAGCCGGGCGACTTCGACATCGCAGGCTTCGCGGTCGGTGTGGTGGAACTCGCTCGAGCCACGGACTCGACTCGGATCGAACCGGGGGACGTCGTTCTCGGGCTCGCCTCCAGCGGCGTGCACTCGAACGGCTACACGCTGGTCCGACGCATCGTCGAAGCCAAGGGGCTTGATCTCGGCAAGGCGTACCCGGAACTCGAATCGGATCGAACCCTCGGAGATCTTCTTCTCGAACCGACTCGGATCTATGCGAAGTCGATCGTCTCGCTGCTCCGTGGCTACACGGTCAAGAAGGTCGTCACCGGCATGGCCCACATCACCGGCGGAGGGCTTCCCGGCAATCTCAACCGGGCGTTGCCCGCGGATGTGGACGCGCTGGTCGATCGATCGACCTGGACCGTTCCGCCGCTCTTCGACTTCCTGCAAAGGCACGGTGACGTCGCCGCGGACGAGATGGATCGCGTCTTCAACATGGGCGTCGGGTATTGCCTGATCGTGCGACCGACCTTTGCGGATGCCGTGGCGCGGAAGCTGGAGAAGTCCGGTGAGACGGTGTTCCGGATGGGTGAGATCGTCGCCGGCTCGGGCGATGTCCGATATCGCTGATTCGGGAGTCCGAAACGCGCCATCAGAGGCGGGACGTCATTCGCCGCCCGACTTCCAGTTTCGTCGCTGCTTCTTGTCGCTGGCGACTCGCTTGGCCTTCAGCCGGCGTTCCTTCGACCCTCGGGAGGGCTTGGTCTTCTTCCGGGTCTTGGGGCGGGTGGTCGCGGCCTCCACCACTGATCGAAGTCTGGCGAGGCACGCGGCCCGATTGTCGAGTTGGCTGCGGTTGTCGTCCGCGGTGATCAGAATCTCCTCCGCGGCGGTCAGATACCGTCCGGCGATGGAACGAAGTCTCTCCCGATGCTCGGGTCGGAAGTTCCGCAGCGCGGAAAGCGAGAGGCGGAGTTCCGCCTTGCTCGAAACCTTGTTGACGTTCTGGCCGCCAGGGCCGCCCGATCGAGCGAAGGACCAGCGAAGGTCGTCGGGGGAGGTCCAGACGCCATCGCCGAATCGGATCGCGTTCTCGGGTCGGACCGGTCGGGGCGGTGGTGATGTTCTCCGATCCGAACCGGGCGCACCGGCATCCCGGTGGTCCCTGCGAACCGGCTTTCGCTCGTTTGGATCTGGTTCGGTCGGTCCGGGCATC
The DNA here is from genome assembly GCA_002167845.2 of Phycisphaera sp. TMED9. Lineage (GTDB taxonomy): Bacteria > Planctomycetota > Phycisphaerae > Phycisphaerales > SM1A02 > UBA12014. The sequence goes on from NHBO02000001.1 coordinate 76,788, forward strand.
GATGGCGTCCTTGGCGGTCATCCTACTCGTCGGGGTACCCTGTCCCATTCTGCCCTCTCGTGGAATCGGCATGTCACATCAACTCCGCCACTCTGAATCACGTCGTTTCGTCCTTCCCTTCGTCGGATCGCTGTCCATCCTCGCCTCGGCGGTGGTGGCGCAGTCCACTGAATCGGGTTCGGAAACTGCTCTCGACGTTGATGCACTCTCGGCACTGTCCGGGCGACCCGTCCTCGACGTGACGCTGGGAATCTGGTTCCCCAGACTCGAGGGGACGATCGACATCGGTCCCAACGGCACCGAACTCGATGTCGGTGACGACCTCTCGGTCGATGATTCGCAGGCGATCTTCAACGGGGAGGCTCGGGTCGAGTCCGGACGTTGGGAGTTCCTGCTTGGCGGGTACGTCGCCAACGCGAGCGGAAACGCGACGCTGTCCGGGCCCGCCCGAATCGGCGGTCTCTTGGCGCCGGCCGGAACGATGGTGGACAGCTCGATCGACGTCTGGTCGATCACCGGAGAAATCGCGTATTCGATCTTCACGCCGTTCCGTGATCGTCGATTCGCGTGGTCGGATCCGGTCGATCGGTCGAAGGGGAATCGCACCAGCGATGGCCGGCCCATCATCGATCTCCGGTTGGAGGTCTTGTTCGGAACGCGGTTTCTCAATCTCGAACAGGAGTACGAACTCGCCGGCGTCGGGACGGTGAGCACGAACAACACCTGGGTCTCACCGTATCTGGGGGTGGGGATCGAGCTCGACTGGGACTCTCGGGAGTCTCTTGGATTTCTGAACCGAATCGAGTTCGACGTGACCGCCGGCTGGGGGCCGGCGTTCGGAGGCGGTAACTCGAGTCTCACGATCCGGGTCGACGGTGCGTTCTACGTCACTCGGGATCTGGCGCTGACGCTGGGATATCGATTGAACGACTTCGATCTCGAGCGAGAGGAGACGGCGTTCAACGGTGGCCTTCAAGGGCTGTTCGCGGGAGTCCGGTACACATGGTGAATCCCGAGGAGTCACAACCTCGTCCGGAACGCCGGAACGGGAAGTTCCTGCGAGCGAAGCTCCGGCACTCGATCTTCACGCTCGGCGCAAATCGCCTGAGCGGCGGCCGTCTGCTGGCCACCCATCTGGCGAAGCCTCTGATGGTCCGCGAGTTCGAAGTGACGATGCCCGGCTGGCCGAGGGCCTGGGACGGGCTGCGAATCGGCCACTTCAGTGATCTTCACTACGGGGATCTCATGCCGATCGAGCGAGGGCTCGAGGTCATCGATCTGCTCGCCGCTCGCAAGCCCGATCTCATCGCGTTCACCGGTGACATGGTCGATCTGGACTGTGCCGGGGCCGAGCCGCTGTTCGAACGCATGGTCGCCAGCGGGGCGCCGCTGGGTGCGGTGATGGTCATGGGAAATCACGATCTGCTGGATGACGGCGATCGAGTGCGTGCGATGGCGAAGTCGGCCGGAGTCCGTCTGCTGGAGGACGAAGCGGTCACCTTCGCGCCCGGAACCGTCTCGTTGCCGCACGTCGGAAGAGGTGAACGCGGCGCTCAGGCGGCGCATCCGCTGGTCGTCGCCGGTGTCGACTGGGACGGTTCGGTCGGCGGTCTCGCCGGCCGGGTGGAATCGGTCTCTTCACAGAATCCGACCCTGCTTCTGGCCCACAATCCCAAGGCGTTCCTTCCCGCCAGTCGGGCGGGAATCCCCCTCACCCTGGCCGGTCACACCCATGGCGGGCAGATCGCGACACCGAAACTCCCCGGCGTGAATCTCGCGATGGCGCATCGTCACAGTGCAGGCTTCTATCACCGCGACACGAGCACGTTGTTCGTCACCGTGGGGACCGGAAGCTGGTTTCCGCTTCGCGTGCATTGCCCCGCCGAGGTGGTGGTGCTGACCTGTCGTGGTGGCGAGACGGGGGTGCGAGAGATCGAGTCGCACGAGGCCGAGGCACGCGAGACCGAATGACCGGGTCGAAGATCGTGTGATGCGCAGGCGAGTTCACCACCTCGGGGTCCGCGTACCGGCAAGGATCACCCGTGACCGTGCATGCCGAGCAGTTCAAAAAGCTTGTGAACGTGTTCGAGTCGGGTGCGGGTCTGGCCGATCGAGACGCGAATCACATAGTGATCATCGAACTTCGTGTGGCTCAGCAACGCCTCGCCGCTCGCGTTGATCGCTTCGAGCACCGCCTGGGTCCGCTCGTCGCCGTCTCGGTGTCGGATGCAGATCAGGGACAGCGGTGAGGGTGCGCAGCGGATCCAATCGGGATCCGCGTCGATCATGTCCGCGAACTCCTGGGCGATCGCGATGTGTTCACGCAGCGCCGTGCGGAGGCCTTCGAGGCCGTAGTGCCGGAAGACCAGCCAGAGCTTGAGGGCGCGGAAACGCCTGCCCAGGGGGACCTGCCAGTCGCGGTAGTCGATGACCTTGCCGCTCTCGCTCGGCGCGTTTCGAAGGTACTCGGGCATGATCCCGAGGGCGCGGGTGAGGGCCTGTCGGTCCGCGACCCAGAAGAGGTCGCAGTCGAAATTCGTGAACAGCCACTTGTGCGGATTCACGCAGACCGAATCACAGTGCTCGGCCCCGGCAAGCACCCAGCGGAATTCCGGACAGATGGCGGCGACGCCGAACATCGCGCCGTCGAGGTGCAGCCAGGCGCCGTGCTTGCGGGTGATCTCCGAAATCGCGGCGGTATCGTCGATGGCCCCGCTCGAGGTCGTGCCGCAGGTCGTGCAGACGTAGAAGGGGATCCGTCCCGCTGCCGCGTCCTCGTCCATGAGGCGCTCGAGTTCGTCGGGCCGCATGGCGAGCGTTTCGGGATCGCTCGGAACCAACCGGAGGTTCGCCCGGCCCAGGCCGGCCATCCCGCACGCCTTTTCGACCGAGGAGTGTGCATGTTCGCTGGTGTAGGCGACGAGCGGCGGGCAGGCGCTGACGCCGTCCCGCCCCGCGACCCCGTCGGTCGCCCGCTCTCGGGCTGCGAGGAGCGCGCAGAACGTCGCGCTGCTCGCGGTGTCCTGGATCACGCCGCCGCCGATGCAGTCCGAAGATCCATCGCCGTCGCGGGCGCCGGTGCGGAAGCGATCGGGAAGCCCGAACGCGTCGAGCGCCCAGTCCATCATCAAGGACTCGAGTTCGGTGCAGGCCGGGCTGGTCGCCCAGATCATCCCCTGGGTTCCGAGGCCCGCGGCGAGCATTTCTCCAAGAATCGATGGGAACGAATGGTTGCACGGGAAGTAGGCGAACCAGTTGGGGCTCTGCCAGTGAGTGAGGCCGGGAACGACCTTCTCGTCCATGACTTCGAAGAGATCGTCGAGTGACGTCCCGGTTTCCGGAGGCGTGGCGGGGAAGGATCGCCGGATGTCTCCGGGTTCCACCTGAGCGGCGACTGGGAGGGTCTCCGCGCGATCGAGGTAGTTGGTGATCCAGCGCAAGGCCTCGGCGCCGAGTCGCTCGAATTCCGCGGGCCCGAGGTGGGGGCCGGTTCGGTCTGATTCGTGGTGCATGGACCCGCATGCTACGCGGGCCGACGGTTTCCGCCATGGGTACGAAAAAGCGGCGATGCCGGAAGGCGATCGCCGCTACTGGCGGCATTTCTGCCCCCGTTTGCACCAGATGACCCGAGGGTAACCCAGAAGTCATCGGGATCCCGAGAAAAACGGCCAGTTTGTCGACTTTCGGAGCGGAGGAATCAGGTCGGAAGTGCTTCGAGTTCGTTCGCGACGCGGGCCATGAGCGGGCCGACGGTGTCGTCGCCAAGATCGAACTTCGCGCCGGCGGCCTCGAACAACTCCGGGAGGGGACGTGTTCCGCCGAGGGTGAGTCCGGCCATGTACTTGCCGATGGCGTCCTGTTCGTTCTGGATGGCGTTGCACCAGACCTGCAAGGCGCCGAGTTGTGCGATGCCGTATTCGATGTAATAGAACGGGACGCCGAAGAGGTGGAGCTGTCGCTGCCAGGAGGCCGATCGCGCGTCTTCAACGCCCGACCAATCGACGTCGGCGCCGAATCGATCGGTCAATTCGATCCACTTGGCGGTGCGTTCGTCTCGCGAATGGGTGGGGTTGGTGTAGATCCAGTGCTGGAACGCATCGATGGTCGCGATCCAGGGAAGGATCGTGGCCATGCCTTCGAGGTGTTCGCGACGAGCGCGGTTGGCGTCGGTCTCGTCGTAGAACTCGTCAAGGTAGGGGAAGGTCAGGAGTTCCTGAGCCATCGACGCGACTTCGCAGAACTCCATGGGCGCCGAGCGGTACGCGAGGATCGGTTCGTCGACGCACAGCATGGAGTGGAAGGCGTGTCCGGCCTCGTGCACCATGGTTTCGAGGTCGCGGTGAAGGCCGGCGGCGTTCATGAAGATGAACGGCTTCCGGCTGCGTTCACGCTGGTACTGATATCCGCCGGGGGCCTTGCCCTTCCGGGTCGCCAGATCAAGACAGTCACCTTCCTGCAGTTCGTCGAACATCTCGCCGAGTCGGCCGTCCATGCGGTGGAACATCTTCGAGGTTCCCTCGACCATCTGTTCGGCGGTCTCGAAGGGACGGAGCGGCTCTCGTCCCTTGACGTCGACGCCGAGGTCCCAGGGGCGGAGCGGATCGATTCCCAGTTCGGTCCGGCGTTCGGCGTTCAGCCTGCGGAGCACGGGAACGCAGTGCTTCTCCACCGCATCGTGGAACTTGGTGCAGTCCGCGGGGGTGTAGTCGTAGCGATGCATCCGGCGGTGCTGGTAGTCGCGGTAGTTGTCGAAGCCGGCGTTCTTCGCGAGCTGGTTCCGCTTGCCGATCATCTCTTCGTAGATGTCGTCCATGGCGTCGCGTTCGACGAGTCGGCGTTCGGCGATCGCCCTCCAGGCGCCTTCGCGGACTTCGCGATCGGTCACTTCGAGGTATCGCCCCATCTCCGGCATGGTCCGTTCCTCGCCCTGGAATTCCACGGTCATGGCGCCGCAGAGTCGGGAGTACTTCTGATCAAGCAGGCTCAGTTCGGTTTCGATGGCGACGTTCTCTTCACGGAAGAGTTCGACTTCGGTGCGAAGAGCGCGAAGCAGCACTTCGTACCGTTCGGCATCGAGCGACGACGCATGCGGGGAATCGACGATCTTGCGGTCGAGTTCGAATCCGATCTTCTTGAGCGGCGGCTCGACGTTCTGGACGAATTCCTCGAAGGCCTTCTGAATCGCCTCGTCATCGGTGTGCCGGGTGGTCTCGATGTACAGGTTGGCCATCGCTTCGCTGGTCGCGGCATCGAGCTCGCTGCGATCGAGGATCAGGTTCTTCAGGCAGGTCGGGCACTTCAGTTCCCGTTCGACCAGCGTCTGGTAGAGCGGCTCGAGGTTCTCCCACTTCGTGGCGTCAAGGTCTGCGGGAACGAAATCACTGGTGGTGCAACTCATGGAATTGGCTTTCAAATCGGGGGTCTGTCGGGCAGTGGTGGTCCGCCGTCGGGATCGTGAATTCGAGTGATTCTCCCGAAGCACGTCGGAGCGCCGGCGTCTTTCGGGGCGAATCGAACGGAGAGGATAAGTGGGAACGAGGGCTCGGATCGGATCGACGACGGGGAATCAGCGAATCCCTACCGCTGGATCTCGCCCAGGTTCTGGCCGGGAGCCGTTTGAACCGAAATGGCGGGGATCTGGAGCCGTTCGGAGATCGCCGCCGCGAGGAGATCGGCGTGGAGTTGATCGTCGCACAGGGTGAAGAGGGTGGAGCCGCTTCCGGAGAGGTGAATCGCCTGTTCGACGATGGGCCGGATTCGATCCAGATCCTCCTGCAGCTCCGGGTGAAGATCGAGGGCGGCGGCGGCCAGATCGTTGAAGGGTGCGTCCTTGTCCAGCGTCGCGGTGGCGAGTCCTCGAACGCGTTCCTCGTCCGCTCGGGCTGCCGGTCCCAGTTCGTCGAAGCGCCGATAGACCGGACCGGTCGGGCATGCGGTCTCGGGGAACATGAGGACGGCATGAAGCGGCGCGGGCGGGGAGACCAGCTCAATTCGTTCGCCGAGGCCGGTGACGATGCCCGCGCCGCCATGCACCTGGAAGGCGATGTCCGATCCCAGCGGTCCGCCGATCTCCGCGAGGTCTTCGGGGGAGAGGCCGAGCTCGAAAAGTCGATTCAGTCCGTGAAGCATCGCGGCGGCGTCCGCCGAGCCACCGCCGAGGCCGCCACCGACGGGGATGCGTTTCTGAACCCGGGCCTGTACAGAGAGCGCGCGTCCGACCGCTCGCTCCAGAGCGTCGTGGGCGAGGACCGTGAGGTCTTTCGAGACCGACCAGTCGATGTCCGATTTTCGGAGCGCCTCTTCATGCCAGGTGATGGCGTATCGACTCGGATAACCGACCGGCAGTCGAGTGAGTTCGAGGTCGTCGAAGAGGTCGACGGTGACCATCCAACTGGCGATCGGATGCATCCCGTCGGCTTGCGGAGCGGCCACCGAGAGGGCGAGGTTGAGTTTGGCAGGCCCGCGGGCCTGAATTCGATCACGCATGCGCAGATTCCGAGGGGGGGCGAGCGTACCATGA